>PHAW01000006.1 GCA_002841785.1 Deltaproteobacteria bacterium HGW-Deltaproteobacteria-3
AAGGACGACCTCTTCATGGAATGCGGCGGCGGCCGGACCTCGGGGGTTGAGGTTTTGGTTTCCAAGGATATGTCCGAGGTTGAGGACGGCAAGGTCACCGTCGAAGGGCCGGACATCAAGGACATCCAGGTGGGTCAGAATCTGCCCCTCGGCATCCTGGTCGAGGTTGCCGGACGCGGCATGCAGTCGGACTTCGAGCCCATCCTCGAGCGCCAGTTCCATCACCTGATCAACTACATCCAGGGCATCATGCACATGGGCCAGCGGAACATCATGTGGCTCCGGATCGGCAAGGCTGCGGTGGAAAAGGGCTTTTCCCTCGCCCATATCGGCAAGGTGCTGCACGGCAAACTGCATCAGGAGTTCGGCGCCATTGTCGACAAGATCCAGGTCAAGATCTATACCGAGCTGGACAAGGTGGAAGAGGTGCAGGAGCTTGCCCGCAAGGTCTATGCAGAGCGCGATGAGCGCCTGGGCTCCATGACCGACGAGACCGAAGAGGTCTTCTACTCCTGCACCCTGTGCCAATCCTTTGCCCCGAGCCATGTCTGCGTCATCACCCCGGAGCGGATCGGGATGTGCGGCGCTTACAACTGGCTGGACGGTAAGGCCTCCTTTCAGATCAACCCCACCGGCCCCAATCAGCCGATCCAGAAGGGCGACTGCCTGGATGAGAAGCTCGGCCGCTTCAAGGGGATCAACGATTTTGTCGATCAGACCTCCCGCGGGGCTGTAACAGATCTTGCCTTGTACTCCCTGATGAACAGCCCGATGACCGCTTGCGGCTGTTTCGAAGCCATTGCCGCCATGCTGCCCCAGTGTAACGGGATCATGGTGGTCAACCGCGATTACAGCGGCATGACCCCTTCCGGGATGAAGTTCACTTCCTTGGCCGGTATGGCCGGCGGTGGCGCGCAGACCCCTGGCTTCATCGGCGTTTCCAAGCATTTCATGACCAGCCCCAAGCTGTTTGTCGCCGAGGGCGGGTTGCAGCGCATGGTCTGGCTGCCCAAGATGATGAAGGAAGAGATCAAGGACAAACTCATGGAGCGGTGCAAGGAAATCGGCATGCCGGAATTTTACGACATGATCGCCACCGAGGAGAACGGCACCACGGAGGAGGAAATCCTCGCCTTCATGAAAAAAGTAGGGCATCCGGCCCTTGAGATGGAAGCGCTTGTTTAAGAAAAGATAGGTTTAAGGAGAAAGGTGCAAGGTTAAAGGCGAAAGCGTAACAACTTATTCACGCTTCTATCTCGCGACCTTGTGCCTTTAACCTTTAACCTTTAACCTATTTTCTGGAGGAACAGACAGATGGCTTTAACAGGTATTCAAATCCTCAAGATGCTCCCCAAGAAGAACTGCGGGGAGTGCGGCATTCCGACCTGTCTTGCCTTTGCCATGAAGGTGGCGGCCGGACAGACGGAAATCGGCGAGTGTCCGTATGTGAGCGATGAGGTAAAGGAGCAGATCGGCGAAGCATCCGCCCCTCCGATCCGGACCATTAAGATCGGCTCCGGGGACAGCGCCTACACCACCGGCGGCGAAACCTGTCTGTTCCGTCATGAAAAACGGTTTGAGAACCCCACCGGCATCGCGGTGTTGGTCACCACCGATATGAATGACGGTGATATCGATGGCCGCATCAACCGGTTCAAGACCCTGCGCTACGAGCGGGTCGGCGTTCTGCTCAAGGCTGAATTGATCGCAATCAAGGACACCAAGGGCGATGGCGCTGCTTTTACCGCCCTGACCAAGAAGGTGTTGGATTCCGCCGCCGATGCCGGCATCATCCTGATGAGCGACAAGGCTGACAATCTCAAGGCTGCTGCGGCCGCCTGCGGAGAACGCAAGCCTCTGCTCTACGCCGCCACTGCTGACAATGCCGAGGCCATGGCCGCTGTGGCCAAAGAGACCGGGTGTGCTCTGGTCGCCAAGGGGACCAATCTCGACGACACCGTGGCGGTTTCCGAAAAGCTTATTGCCGCAGGCCTCAAGGATCTGATGCTCGACTCCGGCGCCCGCACGGTTCGTGCCGCCTTGGAAGACAGCGTGGTGGGGCGGCGTTCCGCCATCCGCGCCAAATTCAAACCCCTGGGTTTTCCGACCATCACCTTCCCCTGCGAGATCTCCGCAGATCCGTTGATGGAGGCCATGGTCGCCTCGGTGCTCATTGCCAAATACGCCGGTATCGTGGTGCTTTCCGATCTGCAGGGCGATATCCTCTTCCCGCTGCTTCTGGAGAGGCTGAACATCTTCACCGATCCGCAGCGGCCCATGGTGGTTCAGGAAGATGTTTACAACATCAACGGCCCCACCGAGGATTCCCCGGTTCTGATCACCTGCAACTTCTCGCTCACCTACTTCATCGTTTCCGGGGAGATCGAGGGAAGCAAGGTGCCTTCCTGGTTGCTGATCAAGGACACGGAAGGTCTTTCGGTTCTCACCGCCTGGGCGGCGGGCAAGTTCGGCGCGGACATGATCGCCGCGTTCATGAAGAAATCCGGGATCGAGTCCAAGGTCAAGCATCGGGAGCTTATTATCCCAGGGTATCTTGCCTCCATGAAGGGCGAACTTGAAGAAGAGCTGGCCGGTTGGACCATTACCATCGGTCCCCGTGAAGCCGGACATCTGCCCGCCTTCTTGAAGGAATGGAAGCCTGCGGCTTAAAAAATAGGCGCAGGAGCAAGGTTAAAGGAACAAGGATAAAATCTTGTGTCCGGCGCCTTAGCCTTTGGCCTTGAACCTTTGGCCTTGAACCTTTAGCCTTGAACCTTTAGCCTTGAACCTTTAGCCTTGAACCTATCTTCTATGAATATCACAATCAACGGGTATGAAATTGTTGCCGAAGAAGGGATCACCATCCTGGAAGCGGCAAAACGGGCGGATATCCATATTCCCACTCTCTGCTACGTGAACAAGGGGACTTCGGATATTCCTTGCGAGATCTGCGTGGTCAGCGTGGACGGGATTGAGACGCCGGTGCGCTCCTGTATAACCCCCGTACAAGAAGGGATGCGGATCACCACCGAGTCCAAGGAATTGCAGGCCAAGCGCGCCGAGCGCATGACCCTCCTGATGGAGACCCATTTCGGCGACTGCAAAGCTCCTTGCAATCTTACCTGTCCCGGGCAGATCAACGTGCAGGGCTACATCGCCCATGTTGCGAAAGGCCAGTATGAAGAGGCCCTGCGCCTGGTCATGGAACGCAATCCCTTTCCCTTTTCCGTGGGCCGGGTGTGCCCCCGGTTCTGCGAGACCCGCTGTCGCCGGATTCTTGTGGATGAGCCGGTGTCCATCAACCATCTCAAGCGCTTTGTCGCTGACTGGTGCATGGCCCACAAGATTGAACTGCGCATCCCCCGTGATGCATCCACCGGCAAAAAAATCGCCGTTATCGGCGGCGGGCCCTCCGGCTTGACCGGCGCCTACTATCTGGCCCGCAAAGGCCACGATGTCACGGTGTTCGAATCCGCGCCCAAACTTGGCGGCATGTTGCGCTACGGCATCCCCGACTACAAGATCCCCCAGGATGTGCTTGATTATGAGATCAGCACCATCCTGCGCATGGGAATCAATGTCCGTTTGAGCCAGAAGTGGGGCGAGGATTTCACCCTGCAATCTCTCAAGGACCAAGGCTACGAGGCCATCCTCATCGCCACCGGCACTCCGGTGGACGAGAGCCTGGATGTTCCGGGTTGTGCTCTGCCCAAGGTGATCCTGGCTACAAAATTCCTGCGGGATATGTCCGAGGGCAAGGCTGGCAAATACGGCCGCTCCGCCGTGGTTTTTGGCGGTAACAATGTGGCCATGGAGGTTGCCCGTTCCTTGTTGCGCAACGAAGTCGGCCAGGTCACCATCATTTATCCCCGGGCCCAGACCGAGATGTCGGCCAACCAGCGCAATATCCGGGTGGCGGAAAAAGAGGGCGTCCAGTTTCTGCTCATGGCTTCGCCGGTGAACTTCAGCGATACCAATAACGGCATTGCCGTGCAATTGATCCGGACCAAGCTTGGTGAGCCCGACGAGAAGGGCATCCGTTACCCCGAGGCGATTCCCGGGTCCACGGTGAACATCAAAGCTGATACCGTCATTGTCGCGCAGGGCTTAAGCGCCTGCCGCGAGAAATTCGAGGGCGGCGAGTTGGAGTCGACCCTGGAGCTGACCCCGAAATGTAATATCAAGGCCAACCCGAGAACCTCGCTGACCAACCATCCCGGCATCTACGCGGCCGGTGACGTGACCAGCGGCCCCCGTTCGGTGATCCAGGCCGTGGTTGCGGCTCGGCGGGCAGCGGAGAATATCCATGCCCAGGTCATGGGGATTACCAAGACCGTGGCCGAGAGCCGGTTCAACTTCAGCCGGGGTAAGGGCTTCGATGATGTGGATCTGCGGAATTTCGAGGGTGTCAACATCAAGCTTCGCGAGAAGATGCCCACCCGACCTCCCCAGATCGCCACCCAGGATTTCAGCGAGATCAAGCTCGGGTTTTCGGAACAGATGGCAATCACCGAGGCCAAACGCTGCCTCTCCTGCGGCTGTCGCGCCTTTGACCGCTGTGATTTGAAAAAATTGGCCACGGACTTCGGCCTTGATCCAAGCCGGACCGGGATGGCGGCACAGCCGGTCTATACGGAAAAGATCGCCCATCCTGTGATTCTGGTGGACCTGAACAAGTGCATCTACTGCAAGCGTTGCCAGAACAGCTGCGAATACAATGCCCTGGAAATCAGCGCCGACGATGTCGATGACAAGGGGCGTCCGGTCGGCTTGCGTTTTAACTTCAAGGAAAACTGTGTCAATTGTGGCGCCTGTGTGGACAACTGCTCCACCGGGGCCCTGAATAAGAAAGACGTCTTGGTGCCGGTGGTGAACGAGGCCATCCGCGAGGTGCGTTCCACCTGTCCTTACTGTGGGGCTGGATGTCAGATCATCCTCAAGGTGAAGGGCAATACCCTGATGGAGGTTACTGCCGATCCGGACCAGGCGCCCAATTACGGGGCGCTGTGCGTTAAGGGCCGGTTCGGGCATAATTTTGTCCAGCACAAGGACCGTCTGACCAAACCCCTGGTGCGGCGTGGCTCGCAACTGGTGGAGACAAGCTGGGAAGATGCCTTGAATATTGTGGCCAAGCGTTTCTTCGATATCAAGGCCATGTACGGACCTGATTCCATCTCCGGTTTTAGCTGTGCCAGGGCCAGTAACGAAGAAAACTATCTGATGCAAAAATTCATGCGGACAGCGATCGGAACGAATAATATCGATCACTGCGCCCGACTCTGACACGCTCCCACGGTGGCCAGTTTGGCCCTCACCTTCGGCAGCGGCGCACACCAGCCATCCCACCATCGGCCTGCGCATTCACCAGGCCGTAGACCGCGGGGCAAAATTGGTGGTGGTGGACCCCCGCCGGACCAAGCTGGCCGAGCGGGCCGATCTCTGGTTGCGCATCTTGCCCGGCACCGATGTCGCTTTTTTAAACGGCATGATGCAGGTCATTCTCGAAGAAGAACTCTGGGACAAGAAGTTTGTCGAGGAGCGCACCGAGGATTTTGACGAGCTCGTCCGGCTGGTCAAGAAATATACTCCGGAGATGGTGGAGAAGATCACCGGCATCAAAGAAGATCAGATGCGCCAGGCCGCCCGGATGTACGCGGCAGAAGGCAGGCACGCTGCTTTCTGGGGTATGGGTATCACCCACTATGTCACCGGTACGGACCGGGTGAAATCCATTGCCAACCTGGCCATGCTCTGCGGCAAGATCGGGTTGGAAGGCACCGGCTGCAATCCCCTCCGTGGCCAGAACAACGTGCAGGGCGCCTGTGACATGGGGGCATTGTTTAATACCCTGCCGGGCTATGGCGGCCTTGAAACTGATGATCTCTTTGACAAGTATGAGAAGCACTGGGGCATCAAACTCCCACGGCGTCCCGGTAAACCGGCCACCGAGGTCTGGGAAAACGTCTTCAAGGGCCATATCCGCGGCCTCTATGTTTTTGGTGAGGATCCTGCGGTAGCCGACGCCAATATCGCCCATGTTCAGGCGGCCCTGGAAAAGGTCGATTTTCTGGTGGTTCAGGATATTTTCCTGACCGATACCGCTAAGATGGCGGATGTAGTGTTGCCCGCCGCCTGTTATGCGGAAAAAGACGGCACTTTTACCTGCACCGAACGGCGGGTCCAGCGGATTCGCAAGGCGGTTGAGCCGCCGGGCGAGGCCAAACCGGATTGGCAGATCATCTCCATGCTTTCCCAGCGGATGGGCTATCACATGCATTATAATTCCGCTTCGGAGATTTTTGACGAAATTTGTCAGCTCTTGCCGCAGTACAAGGGACTTTCCTACGAGCGCATTGAAAAGGTGGGCTTACAGTGGCCGGTGCCGGACCAGAATCATCCCGGCACTGCGGTGTTGCATCGGGAGAAGTTCACCCGCGGTAAGGGGTTGTTTATCCCGGAGGATTACATCCCCCCGGTGGAATTACCCGATGAAGAATATCCGCTGCTCTTTACCACCGGCCGCGATATTGCCCGGTACAACTTCAGCAGTATGACTGGTAAGACTACGCAGATCGATGAGATCAGCCCTGAGTGTTTTGCCGAGGTGCATCCCGGGGATGCCCAACGGCTGGGTCTCAAGGAGAAAAACTGGGTTCGGCTTACCTCGCGACGCGGTTCGGTTCAGATGCGGGCCATCATCACCGACAAGACCCAGGAAGGTACTATTTTTTGCACCTATAATCATTTGCAGGCGCTGGTGAACATGCTGACCTTGGATGCCTTGGATCGCCTTTCCAGAACTCCTGAGTATAAACTCTGCGCCATCAAGGTAGCAGTATTAGGTGATGAGTTGCCGGGTTGACCTTTTTTGGAGTGCGGTTTTGGCTCCTGATCCGTCAGTTTTGAAAATAATTGTACTATTGGAAATGCCATGACCGGCATAAGGATACGTAATGAAATGGTCACTGTAACAGTGTTAACGGTGATGGTTGTTTCGTAACGGGTCCTAAATTTTTTAAGTGGAGTTACACGATGGGACAAGCAAAAGATAAAGCTGAGTTGAGCAGCTTGTCTGCTCAAACGAAACTTATGCCCTCTGGGTATAAAAAATTAGGGACGGTCATGGTCGTCGGCGGCGGTATCGCCGGGGTCCAGGCGGCCCTTGATTTAACCGAGCTTGGCTACTATGTCTATCTGGTAGAAAAGTCTGCGGCCATTGGCGGAGCCATGGCACAGTTGGATAAAACCTTTCCTACCAACGACTGTTCGCTTTGAATACTCGCGCCTAAGCTGGTAGAGGCCGGTCGGTCTCCCAATATTGAAATTCTGAGCAACGCTGATTTTCTTTCCCTGGACGGAAAACCAGGCAATTTCACCGCCAAGCTGCGGATGCGTCCGCGTTATATCGATGCGGACAAGTGCACGGCCTGCGGGCTCTGCACCAAGTACTGCCCACGGCATCTGGTGGATCAGTACAACGAGGGGTTGGCGGTTACGCGGCCGATCCACATCGATTACGCCCAGGCAGTGCCCGCCACCTATTATATCGATCCGGAGGCGTGCCTGTATCTCAAGCACGGCACCTGCCAGATCTGTGTCTGCACCTGCCAGAGCAAGGCCATTGATTTCAGCCAGAAGGCTACGGAAAAGGAATTGCAGATCGGTGCGGTGATCATGGCCCCGGGTTTTGGTCGTGTTCCCGATGAAACCCTGGCCAAGTACAGCTACGGCCAGCATCCGGACGTCATGACCAGCCTGGAGTTCGAGCGACTGCTCTGCGCCTCCGGCCCCTTTGAGGGCGAGGTCAAGTGCATTTCCGACCGTCGGCATCCCAAGAAAATCGCTTTTATTCAGTGCGTGGGCTCCCGTGATCTCGGCTGCAACAATGGCTACTGCTCCTCGGTCTGCTGCATGTATGCGATCAAGGAGGCCATGGTTGCCAAGGAACATGATCCCGAGGTGGAGATCACCATCTACTACATGGACATGCGGACCCAGGGCAAGGGCTTTGATGCCGCCCAGAAGAAGGCAGAATCCATGGGGATCAGGTTTGTCCGGGCCAAGGTGGCTGATGTCATGCCTTGGGACAAGAATCTGAAGCTGACCTATTCCACCATGGACGGGAAGCACTCTTTTGAGCCCTTTGATATCGTCGTGCTCTCCGTGGGCCTCGACGCTCCGGCCGATGCCAAGAACCTGGGCGAGATCACCGGTTTTGCCCTGAATGAGTATGATTTCTGCAAGACCGAGACCTTTGCCCCGTTGCTCACCACCAGGCCTGGGGTTATGGTGGCCGGCGCCTTCCAGGGTCCCAAGGACATCCCGGAAAGCGTCACCCAGTCCAGCGCGGCCGCAGGTATCGCCGCCGGGTTGATTGCCAAGGATCGCGGCAAGGCCCTGGTGCACAAGACCTATCCCAAGGAGCAGGAAACCGGCAAGGATGAAGAGGTTCGCATCGGCGTTTTTGTTTGCCATTGCGGGATCAACATCGGCAGCGTCGTCGACGTGCCGGCGGTTGAGCAGTATACGGAAGGGATGGAAGGCGTGGTCTACCATGCCCAGAGTCTGTACAGTTGTTCCCAGGACGCCCAGGAGGTGCTCAAGGCCAAGATCAAGGAGCATAACCTGAACCGGGTGGTCATTGCTGCCTGTTCTCCGAGAACCCACGAGCCGCTCTTCCAGGAAACCCTGAAGGATGCTGGCCTGAACCGTTGTCTCTTTGAGATGGTCAATATCCGCGACCACTGCTCCTGGGTCCATGCCAACGAACCGGCGGCCGCGACGCAGAAGTCCAAGGATCTGGTGCGGATGGGCATTGCCAAGGCCCGTCACATCCAGCCCCTGCCCGAGCAGACCGTGCCGGTTACCAACAAGGCTCTGATTCTTGGTGGCGGGGTGGCAGGATTGACTGCCGCTTTGACCATTGCCGATCAAGGTTTCCATTCCTATGTGGTCGAAAAGGAAGAGAAGCTTGGCGGCCACCTCCAGCATCTCTCCTACACCCTGCAGGGTGAGACGGTGAGCACGGTTTTGAGCGAGCTGACCGAGAAGGTGAAAAAGAACAAGATGATCGAGGTGCTGACCAGTACTGAAATGACCTTGGTCAACGGCTTTGTCGGCAATTTCAGCTCGGTGCTCACCACCACTAAGGGCAAGAAAGCCACGGAAACCACCATCGATCATGGGGTGATCATCATCGCCACCGGCGGCCGCGAGCATCGGCCCGAGATGGTGCTGGGCAACCCGGTGAAGTATTCCGACGCAATAGTTACCCAGCGTGAGCTTGAGCAGCGCTTGGCAGGCAAGGGCAAGAATCCGGCGCCCAAGTCGGTGGTCATGGTGCAATGCGCCGGTTCCCGGGGGGATGATCTCAACTACTGCAGCAAAGTGTGCTGCAACCATGCGGTGAAAAACGCCCTCAAGATCAAATCGCTTGACCCTGCCTCCCAGGTGGTGGTGCTCTACCGCGACATGCGCACCTACGGCTTTGCCGAAGACGCTTACCGCGAGGCCAGGGAAAAAGGGGTTGTCTTCATCCCCTACACCATGGACAACAGGCCTAAGTTCAAGAGCAGCGGCAAGAAGACCAGCGTTACTTTCTACGATCCGATCCTCCGCGATGAGGTCACCATGACCCCCGAGGTGCTGACCCTGAGCGTCGGCATCGTGGCCGAAGGAACCGAGGAGATCAGCAAGCTTCTCAAGGTGCCGGTGAACGAAGACAAGTTCTTCCTTGAGGCCCATGTCAAGCTGCGGCCGGTGGAATTGCCGGTGAGCGGGGTCTATGTCTGCGGCCTGGCCCATTCGCCCAAGCCGGTGGAGGAGATCATCGTCCAGGCGCAGGCAGCGGCGGCCAAGGCATCCATTCCGCTCTGCAAGGGCTTTGTTTCGGTGGAGCCCACCATTTCCTGCGTGGACAAGGAAGCCTGCATCGGCTGCGGCCTGTGCGAATCGCTCTGCCCGTATCAGTCCATCCGGATCATCAAGGACGAAAACGGCAAGCGCAAGGCCGAGACCATCACCGCCTCCTGCAAGGGCTGCGGCATCTGTGCCTCGCATTGCCCGGTATTCGCCATTTCCATGGGCGGCTACACCGACGAACAGATCAACGCGCAAATCACCGCCTTTGGTGCACAATAGAGGAGTATAGTGGTTATGAGTCAGAACGATTTCAACCCGAAGATCCTGGGTTTTCTCTGCAACTGGTGCTGCTATGCCGCAGCGGACAGTGCCGGGGTTTCCCGTTACCAGTATCCGCCGAATCTGAGGACCATCCGGGTGATGTGCACCGGGCGTCTTGATCCGGCCTTTGTTCTGCGTGGATTCGCCGAAGGCGCCGACGCCATCTTCTCCGGTGGCTGACAACTCGGTGAATGCCATTACCAGGTTGGTAATTACGACGCGATGGGTGTGAGTGCAGTGGTGAAAAAGGTTCTGGCCGAGGTCGGGATCAAGCCGGAGCGGTTTGGTCTGCAGTGGGCCTCAGCGGCGGAGGCGCCGCGCTTTGTCAAACTGATCACCGATTTTACCATGAAGACCAAGGAGCTTGGCCCCATAGGCCAGGCGGAAGGCTTGAGCCCCGAGGAGTTGAAGGTCCGGATCGGCAAGGCCCTTGCCCTGGTGAGCGACCGCAAGCTGCGGATCGCCCTGGGCAACGCCACCAAGACCATCCTGAGCAAGACCATCACCGCCGGACTGGAAGGCGGCGGCGGGGCGGAGGCTGCTGCCAAGAAGTAAGCGCGGTAAGCAGTACAGAAAAAGATGATCCAACGGGAGGCGCGGACAGTTGTTCGCACCTCCCGTTTTTTTTAAGTAATAAATAGTCGTAGCGACTTTGGCAAATCTAGCCTATAGTTTTTTCCTCTGATTGCTGTCGCCTGACATATCAGGAATTTCCTGATATGTCAGGCGATTCCCCTCTCGACGCATTCATCCTCCATTTCGCTATTCTTTCAAGTTCAAATTATTTCAGTATGATGGGAGTTAATCTCCTGGCAACAACACTCTTGGCACAGATTCTGCTTTTAATAGCAATAGCAAAAAATTAAGCCGAAGTCCAAGCCCAGGCGGATGACACGGATTTAACCATAGTTGAAGCGCGGGTCAGCTTTTCCTCTCTTGGATGGTGTTGAGGACAAGCAGCTAAAACGCATCCTGCGTGCGAAGTCGGCAACCGCGACATCCTTCCGGTACTATTTCTCGATCCAGCACTTTGTACAATCTTCTGGAACAGTCCGCACAGTTCCTTTCTGAGTTCTCCGGTCAGATGAAATACTTCATTGTGACAGGATGCTCAGACTACGTTGCGTAAAGGATACATCGTGGGCGTCGGCATTTTAATTGGTTATTTCGCAAAACATGATGAAGCGCACAAAGCCCTTCGGGAACTGGCGAAGCAGGGCTTCCGCCGCGCCGCCTTGGTGCATAAGGGGACGAATGGAGATGTTCATACAACAGACCCCTTCCTCTGGCGCCGTGCTTACGGCGTGGTCCTGGCCGCCATCCTGTCCGGCGGGAGCGCCGGAGTTGTTTTTCTCCTGCTGCACGGGTTGGGTTTGCTTCCGAGCGGCAACTTTTTTCTCCTGACTGTGTTCCTGGCCGCGATCACAATCTCCGTTTTAGCAGCTCTATTCTGGCTACGACGTTCAAGGTATGGCGTTGAGGCTGGGATCATCCGTGATCACGCCCGCTGGCTTGTGTCCGGGGAATCCGTTTTAATACTCCTGGCGCCGGTTGAATCTTTACCGCGTCCGGTGGCGTTGCTCCGGGAAAGCGGCGATATTCCACCGGCCCTATTTGTTATGCATCGCAAATGCGAGCGACGGGTTGAGGCGCGGGGCCACAAGGCACAACTTTCGCCTGCCCAGGTTATTGAGCATGCGCAACGTCATGCCCGGGAGCAGCAGGTGGACCTGAAGCCGCACCGCGGTTTTGAACTGCTCAAGCGCCTCAAGCAGTCCCGTAAGTGGGTCCACCAAGTATGTACGGATCTTGCCGCGGCGAGCCGTTTGGAACAGAAAGCCACGCCGGCGGCTGATTGGATCCTTGATAACGAGTACATCCTGGAGGGGAACACCCGTGATGTATTACGGAACCTTCCCCACCGTTTTTACCAACAACTGCCCACCCTGGCCTCTGATCCCTACAACGGGCTGCCGTGCATCTATGGTCTGGCCAAGGATCTCGTTTCCCATACAGAGCTGCGCCTTGACCGGGAGAATATCCTGGCGTTTATCGACGCCTACCAATCCGTGCGTACCTTGACCATCGGCGAACTCTGGGCGATCCCCCAGATGCTGCGCATCGCGCTGATCGAAAGCATCCAGAATCTGGCCGTCACCGCCTTGACCCATCTGCGTGAGCGACAGTTGGCCGATTTCTGGGCGAACCGGTTGATCGCTTCCAACCGCCGTGATGCCAACCAACTTTTCGCAATCCTGGAGGAACTCGCCACCACGGAATTGCATCCCAGTCCGTATTTTGCTACGCAGTTGGTGGGGTTACTGTACGACGAGGCCGCCGCATTGGCGCCGGTTAAAAACTGGCTTGAGCGCACACTTAAAACTCCCTTGCATGACCTCAATCTGCGAGAGCAGAACCGGCAGGTCAGGGAGCAGTTGGCGAGCGGCAATGCCTTCACCAGCTTGCGCCAACTCGCCCTGCTTGACTGGAGGGAGATCTTCGAGCAGCTCAGCCGGGTGGAGCAGGTGTTGCGTCGCGATCCGTCCGGAATCTATCTTGAAATGGATTTCGCAACCCGCGACCGTTGCCGTCGGGCGATAGAAGACCTTGCCCGCGCTGCCGGCCAGCCTGAGCAACAGGTCGCCGAGCGTGTCATCACGCTGGCAACCCAGGCAGGGCATGATTCAACAGGAGATGCACAACGCAGCTACGTCGGCACCTGGCTGGTCGGCCCGGGACGGGCTGAACTGGTCCGGCTGTTGGCCTGCCATGAGAAGCTCCGTTATCGCATGCTGGAATGGATCTATTGCCATCACCTCGCCATATACGCCTTCGGCATCGGCGGTTTCTCCGCGCTGTTCGTTTTTCTGATCGTTGTTTTTGGCCTGATCCCCGGCTTCGGCCAGACCGGGCCATCGCTCGTTATCCAGGCGGGGTTGGTACTGCTCCTGCTCATTCCGGTCAGCCAGTTGGCCATCGAGGTGGTCAATTACCTGATCACCCGATTGTTGCCGCCCCGCCCCTTGCCCAAGATGGATTTCGAGGATTCCGGAATTCCTGATGCCTTCCGGACCTTGGTGGTCGTGCCGATGATGCTGGCGAATCCGGAAACGATCCGGAACGAGGCGGAGAAACTGGAAATCCGCTATCTGGCCAACAAGGAAGCAAATCTGTTCTTCAGCCTGTTCTCGGACTACACCGATTCAGCCACGTTTTCCCGGGAAGAGGACAACGGGCTGCTCGAAATCGCGCGGGCATGCCTGACAGAGCTCAATACACGCCATGGCGGCGAGCGGTTTTTTCTCTTCCATCGGGAGCGCACCTGGAGCGAATCCGAACAGAAATTTATCGGCTGGGAGCGCAAGCGGGGCAAGCTGGAGGAACTGAACCGGTTGATCGAGGGTACGCGTCCGGAAAATGCTCCTGATTTGGTATATGTGGGCGACCCGGACCAATTGGCGGATATCCGTTTCATCATCACCCTGGACAGCGACACCCAGTTGCCGCACGCCTCGGCCCGTAGACTGGTCGAGACCCTGGCGCATCCCCTCAATCAGCCCCGCTTCGATGCAACAACGGGCAGGATCATGGACGGTTATACCATTATCCAGCCGCGGGTGAGCCCGACCTTGCCGAGCACGAGCGCCTCGGTCTTCAGCCGGCTTTTCAGCGATGCGGTGGGGATCGACCCCTATACCCAGGCGATTTCCGATGTCTATCAGGACTTAAGCGGGGAAGGGTCGTACCATGGCAAGGGGATCTACGATGTCCGCACCTTCAGCCGGGTACTGTCGGGACGGTTCCCGGAAGAGCGGGTGCTGAGCCATGATCTGCTCGAGGGGGCGCATGTCCGGGTGGGGCTGGCCAGCGATATTGAACTTTTTGATGATTTTCCGCAAGGGTACCAGAGTTACAGCAAACGGGCCCATCGCTGGATTCGCGGCGACTGGCAGATTGCGGGGTGGATTTTCCCGCGTGTTCCCCTGGCTTCCGGTGAAAAAGTCCCCAACCCGCTCACCCTCTTGAACCGCTGGAAGATTCTCGACAACTTGCGCCGCAGCCTTCTGCCTGTTACGAACGTAGGCCTGCTGTTGGCCTCTTGGTTTATTTCCCCGGGAATCGGCGGGGTAGCTGCGCTGGTGGTTGGCATACAACTGCTTTTTCATCCCTTGGCGCAACCATTCACCATAGTTACCACCCGCAAGGGGTTGAGGTATTTCTCACCTGCCAAGCTGTTGCACGATGTGCTGCGGGCCTTTGTCGATGGTGCGCTGTTGCCGCACCAGGCAGCGGTGGCCCTGGATGCCATCGCCCGGGTCTGCTACCGCCGCATGATCTCCCAGCGCGACTTGTTGGAGTGGGTGGCCCAGGCCACCCATTGGCGCGCCGACCGTTGGCAGCCGCTCTTTGTCGCAGCCCTGTCATTTGGAAGCCTCTTCAGCATGATCGTGGGGGCGGCGATCTGGCGCTTCATGCCTGCTAGCCTGCCTGTTGCCATCCCCTGGCTCGTTTTATGGTTTATTTCCCCACTGCTCGGTTGGCTCCTGAATCTCCGGCCCGCTGAGCAGCCGCGGGAAAAACCGCTGCCGGAAACGGACCGCCGTTTCCTCCGGCAGGTCGCCCGGCGGACCTGGCGCTATTTCTCTTCCTTTGTCAGCGCCGATACTTCCTGGTTGCCTCCTGATAACTACCAGGTTGCCCATCAGAACAGTCTGGCCATGCGAACCAGCCCGACCAACATCGGCCTCTGGATGACCAGCGCTCTGGGCGCCTATGACTCAGGCTACCTGACCATTAACCAGGTCGTGGAAAAGCTTGCCAATACCATGGCAACCATTGGTCGTCTGGAGCGTTACCAAGGGCATCTTCTCAATTGGTACGATATTCAGACCCTGGTTCCGCTTGAGCCTCGCTATGTCTCCACGGTTGACAGCGGCAATCTGTTGGGCGCCTTGTGGACTCTGGAGCAGGGGCTTGACGAGTTGACGCACGCTCCCCTCTTGGATGGCAAGGCCTTTGCCGGCCTGGCCGACACCGGGGAAATCTTGAAACAGGACGCAGCCTTGGAAGAAAATACCGGACTGTATCGCCAAACACTCGACCAGCTCCTGGCTGAATGGAAGGCTCCGCCGTCCGGCATCGTCGATCTTCTCCGGTTGCAACGGCGGATGGAGGTCGATGTCAGGGCTTTGGTCGTTGCGGCAGGTGTTAAACCATGGGTTGGTGAGATTGAGCAACAGGTTGCGGCCTGGGTTCAGAACAGTGACCGCTATCTCACCTGGATCGAGATTCTCGCGGAAAAAACCGCGGAGGAGCTGGCCCCGCTGGGTTCGGTGGCCCTGCTTGCCATCCAGCATGATCTTGCCAAGGCGCCTTCGCTGCATGATATTGCCCATGACCGGATCGGGTCGATCATGATTCTTCGTGCGATCCGCGAGGAATCTCTCCATGCCGGCGATCCCCTAGGCCCCTGGCTAGACCGGGTCTTCAAGGCATTTGCCACTTCGCAGTGGCTGGCCGGGGAAACCCTGGGAACGGCGACTCGGCTCATTGAGGATGTCCGCGAGTTGTCAGTAGCGCTGGACATGCGATTCCTCTATGACAACGGAAGCAAACTGTTCTCCATAGGCTTCAATGTTTCCACGGACGTTCTGGACGCTTCCCGTTACGATCTCCTGGCCAGTGAAGCGCGACTCGGTAGTTTCGTTGCCATTGCCCGGGGTGATATTCCGTTGGAACACTGGTTCTCCATGAGCCGCCTCTACGGCGCCATAGGGAGGCAGCGGGTGCTGCTCAGTTGGGCCGGGACCATGTTTGAATACCTGATGCCGCTTTTGTTCCAGTACTCCTATGGCAACTCGCTTTTGGACAAGGCGGCCCGGGAAGCAGTGAGGATCCAGATCGCCTATGGCCGCACGCGACGGGTGCCGTGGGGTATTTCCGAGTCCGCCTTTGGCAATATGGATCTCAATAAAACCTATCAGTACAAAGCCTTCGGGGTTCCCCTGCTCGGCTTGAAACGCGGCCTGGAGGAACAACTGGTCATCGCGCCTTATGCCACCTTGCTGGCCTTGAACCTGGCGCCCAGTGAGACCGTGCGGAATCTGAAGCAACTTGCCGGGTTGGGGCTGCTTGCGGATTATGGGTATTACGAGGCCATGGATTTCAGCCGCCAAACGCAGCGGGTGGGCAAGCGCGGGGTGATAATCAAGACGTATATGGCCCATCACCAGGGCATGGCGTTTCTGGCCTTGACCAACTTCCTGCATGGCAACCCGTTCCCGCGCCGCTTCCATAGCGATCCACGGGTGCGCGCCTTTGAGGCGCTCCTTCAGGAACGCATCCCGACCCTTCCTGCGCTGCACCTGACCTCAACGCGGGAGAATGAGCCCACGTTGCTGAGCGTAGACCAGATTGCTCCGGCGGAAAGCATCTTTACCACGCCCCATACCGCCATTCCCCATAGCCTGCTGCTCAGCAACGGCCGCTATGGCGTGATGGTCACCAACAGCGGGGGCGGCTACAGTCAGTGGGGCGGCCAGGAACTCACCCGCTGGCGGTCGGATCAGACCTGCGATGCAATGGGAACCTTCTGCTACATCCATGAGGCCAATCCGGATCGGGTCTGGTCCAGCACCTATCAACCGGCCGATGGGAAGCTGGAGGGGTATTCGGTCAACTTTGCTCTCGACCGGGCCGTGTTCCGGCGTGACGACAATGGGCTGCATACCGAAACAGAGGTGATCGTCTCGCCGGAAGATGATGTGGAGATTCGCAGGATTACCTTGATCAACAGGACAACCCGCGCCCGCCATCTTAACCTCACCAGCTATGTCGAACTCTCCATGGCGCCCCACCGCGCGGATCGCCAGCACCCGGCCTTTAACAAGCTGTTCATCCAGACCGAAGCGCTCCCTGGGCAGCAAGTTCTCCTTGCCTACCGCAGAGCACGCAGCGAAGACGAGCTGCCTCTGTATGTGGCCCACCGCCTGACCTTTGAGCAGGCAGGGGTTGATGGCCCGCCTGAAAAAGATTGGCAGTTTGAAACCGACCGGAAACGGTTTATCGGTCGTGGTCACCCCCTTGCCAAACCCATGGGCGCCGTGCAAGAGCTCGGCAACAGCCAGGGCTTTGTCTTGGATCCGTGCTTGAGCCTGCGGCGGAGTGTCGTCTTGCAGCCGGGCCAGCACGCTCAGGTTTCCCTGGTGATTGCCGCCGGTGCAACCCGGGAAAAAGTTTTGCTGTTGATGGATAAATATTCCGAACCCCAGGAGATCAACCGGGCCATGGATTTTGCCTGGGTCTCGGCCCAGCAGCAGTTGCAGATGCTGCACATTCAGCCCGACGAAGCGCGCCGTTTCCAGCAACTGGCAAGTCACCTGCTGTTTCCCAACCTCCTCTTGCGTGCTGCCGGCGAGCAACTCGCCGAGAATCGCAAGGGCCAGGCCGGATTGTGGCCCTACGGCATTTCGGGCGACCTGCCCATAGCCCTGGTTACTATTGGGGAGACGCGGGATATCAGTCTGGCCCGGCAGATGCTCCAGGCCTACACCTATTGGCGGATGCACGGCTTGTCGGTCGATCTGGTGATCCTCAACGAGGAACCCGGCAGTTATGAACGGCCGCTCCAGGAACGATTGGAACGATTGATCCAGGCCCATTCCCTCATGAACGGGACGACCCAACCGGGCGGGATCTTCCTGCGCAATGCCGCGCTCATTCCCGAGGAAGATCTGAAGCTCCTCAAGACCGTGGCCAGTGTCATGCTGGTGGCGGCACGCGGCACACTGCCCCAGCAATTGCGGGCGCCGATGGAGGCGCCTGAGTTGCTGGAAAGGCTGAGCCGAAAACGTGCGGTCCGGGAGCCCTCGGCTCCACTCCCCTTCATGGAGCTGAACTACTTCAACAGCCTTGGGGGCTTTACCCCGGATGGCCGTGAATACGCGATCTATCTCGGCCCCAATACCAACACCCCGGCACCCTGGGTGAACGTCATCGCCAACCCGACCTTCGGCACCATGGTCAGCGAAACCGGGGCCGGCTTTACGTGGTATGGCAACAGCCAGCGCAATCGTCTGACCGGCTGGTCCAACGACCCGGTGCTTGACCCGGCTTCTGAAGCGCTGTACCTCCGCGACGAGGAAAGCGGCGTATTCTGGTCGCCGACCGCGGCGCCGGTCCGTGAGGAAACCGCCTATCGGGCCCGGCACGGGGCGGGTTATACGGTCTTCGAGCATAACAGCAACGGGATTGAGCAGGAACTCACCGTCTTCGTTCCGGTGGATGAGAACGGGGGGGTGCCGATCAAGCTCCAGTGTCTGCGGCTCACCAATGCATCCTCCAGAAGGCGCAGGCTCTCGCTGACCTATTATGTGGAATTGACCCTGGGCGAAAACCGTGAAACCTCGCAGATGCACGTCCAAACCAACTGGGATGACGAAGCCCAGGCCCTGCTGGGGCAAAACCGCTACCATCCAGAGTACCCGGAGCGGGTCGCCTTCGTGGCCCTGACTCCCCAGGCCGACTCGTACGGCGGCGACCGCACCGCCTTCATCGGCCGGAATCGCACCTTGGCGAACCCGGCAGCCATGGAACTGACCCACCTTTCACAGCGGACCGGGGCGGGGCTGGATCCATGCGCAGCACTCCGGGTTACCCTGGAATTGTCGCCGGGTGAGCAACGGGAGATCACCTGTATGCTGGGCCAGGCCGACTCCGTGGCCCACGCCCGGGAGCTGGTGCTCCGCTTTCAGGAGGAGAATGCTCTGGAAGAGGCGTTCGAGCAGAGCAAAGCGTGGTGGGCTGAACTGCTCGGCACCATTGAAGTGCACACCCCGGAACTGGCCGCCGATCTGCTGATCAACCGCTGGCTGCAGTATCAGTCCTTAAGCTGCCGCCTCTGGGGCCGCTCCGCTTTTTACCAGTCCGGCGGCGCCTTCGGTTTCCGCGATCAGTTGCAGGATGTCCTGGCCTTTCTGTATGCCAGGCCCGAATTGGCCCGCGACCAGATCCTGCTCGCCGCCAGCAGGCAATTCAAGGAGGGCGATGTCCAGCATTGGTGGCATGAACCTGCCGGGGCAGGAATCCGCTCGCGTATCTCCGACGACCTGCTCTGGCTTCCATATGTGGTGGCGCAGTATGTCCGGACCACCGGTGATGCGGACCTGCTCAAGGCGGAGGTATCCTTCCTCAACGCTCCCACCCTGGCAGACGATCAGTATGAGGTGTTTTCCACGCCCGATGTCACCTTTGAACGCGCCACTATTTTTGAGCACTGCCGCCGCGCGGTCAGCCGCGGCCTGACCATCGGGCCCCACGGCCTTCCCCTGATGGGGACCGGGGATTGGAACGACGGCCTGAATCTGGTGGGCGCCGGGGGCAAGGGGGAGAGCGTCTGGCTCGCCTGGTTCCTTTGCGAGCTGCTGCAGGGGATGGTCGAAATGTCCAACTTGCTGCAAGAGCCGGAGCTGGGACGAACCTACCAAAAAAAGAGGCAGGACCTGATCCAGAGGGCGGAGCAGGCGGGCTGGGACGGGGAGTGGTATCTGCGGGGAACCTTCGACGATGGTTCTCCCCTTGGCTCCGCGGAAAACACCGAGGCGCGGATCGATTCCCTGCCCCAATCGTGGGCCTGGCTTTCCGGCGCCGCCGATCCGGCACGGGCGGAGCAGGGACTTGAGTCGGCCTGGAACCATCTTGTCCGTGAAGATGAAGGGCTGGTGCTGCTTTTTGCGCCTCCCTTCGACACATCCGAACCCTCGCCCGGCTACATCAAGGGCTATCCTCCCGGCGTGCGGGAGAATGGCGGCCAGTACACGCACGCCGCCTTATGGATGGCCATGGCCATGGCCCGCAAAGGGGAGGGGGAGCGGGCGGTGCAACTGCTGCGCATGCTCAATCCCATCGAGCACGCCCGCGATGCCGAGGCGGTCTGGCATTACGGGGTTGAGCCCTACGTGGTCGCGGCAGATGTCTACCGGTTGCCCGGAAGGATAGGGCAGGGAGGCTGGTCGTGGTATACCGGGGCGGCGGCCTGGATGTACCGGGCCTGGGTGGAAGAGGTGCTGGGCCTGCACATCCGGGACGGGCGGATGCGGGTGAATCCGGTCATCCCCGCGTCCTGGCCTGGCTTCAGCCTTAGCTATCGACACGGGGAAACGGTCTATGCGATCCAGGTGGAGAATCCGCACGGCTGCGAGTGCGGGGTTGCCTGGGTGGAGATGGATGGCCAGCGGGTGGCCGGGGGGGTGATCTATCTGGAGCGGGATTTAGTGAAACATCGGGTCGTGGTCAGGATGGGGGAGAGGCAAGAACCGAGTGAAGATGGAAAAGTACATCCGGTTATGGTATAATTGTTTTTTGAAAATCATCAAAACAGGAGATGCAACATGAAGCGTTTTTTGATCGCAATAGCGGTGGCCGCGGCCACAGTTACCACCCCTGCACTGGCTGCCGACGTTGGCGTCTCGGTCAGCATCGGCCAACCCGGTTTCTATGGCCGGATTGACATCGGAGACTACCCGCAGCCACGGGTGCTCTACCGTCAGCCGATAATCGTTGAACGGGTGCAGGTTGTCCGTCCCCCGGTCTATCTGCGCGTACCGCCGGGCCATGCCAAAAATTGGAAAAAGCACTGCCGCGAATACAATGCCTGCGGCGAACGCGTCTTTTTTGTGCATGACGACTGGTACGAGCGCGAGTATGTCCCGCGTTATCAGGAAAAACATCGTGACCGCCGGGATGATGATCATGGGAGGGACAAGAAAAACGGCAAGGGGCATGGCAAGGGCAACGGCAAGGATCATGACCGCGGCCGCTAAGGCGGTAGCCGAGAGGTAAGCGCTGCAAATAGCAGGGAAGAAGATGTTCCAGCGGGAGGCGCGGATGGTTGTTCGCACCTCCCGTTTTTTTTGTCGACGGGATGGAAAGGCTGGTTGCCGACAATCAGCGGCATTTTGGCTGCAATCCCGGCAGTGAAGCCGGCAAACCGGGCGTATCCGTTGTCAGCCGTCCAGCTCCAGGATCTTCAGCTTCCGCAGTTCCGCCAGGCTGAAGACCGGGCCGTCCACGCAGGCCAGTTTGCCGTCCATGTGGCAGTGGCGGCAGATGCCCACCCCGCATTTCATGTGGCGTTCCATGGTGGTGAGCACCTGATGGTCGCCAAAGCCCATGGCAGCCAGTTTGCCCAACACCGCGCGAAACATCAGGGGGGGGCCGCAGATCAGGGCCGTGCTTTTGTCCAGCTCCGGGGCGAGATCATCCAGTAAAGCAGTGACCAGCCCCACCGGCCCGTCCCACCCCGGCTCGGCTGCATCCACGGTGAGGCGGCAATCCACTCCCTGTTTCCGCCACAGTTCAAGATCACCCTGAAAGGCGATGTCCGAGGGGGTGCGGCTGCCGTAGAGCACGGTGAGTGCGCCGAACCGGTCCCGCTGGTCCAGGCAGGTGTCGACCACCGCCCGCAAGGGGGCCAGGCCGATGCCGCCTGCCACGAAGAGCAGGTCCCGGCCCGCGAGCTGCTCCATGGGAAAGGGGCGGCCATATGGGCCGCGCAAGCCGAGGGTGTCGCCAACCCGCAACCCGTGCATGGCGTGGGTGAGCTTTCCGGCCCGCCGGACGCTGAGGTGGATATTCCCCGGCCGGGTGGCCGTGGAGGAGATCGAGATGGGCGCCTCCCCGCAATGGGGCATGGAGACCAGCATGAACTGGCCGGGCTGGTAGCGGAAACCGTCGTTGTACGAGCGGTCGCAAAAGGCAAGGACAAAGGTGGCGATCTGGGAGTTCTCGGCCACGATCTGTTCCACCCTGGCCTGCCTGGGCAGGTAGATATCGGCAATGGGTTGCGGCATGGCGTGGTTCCGGTTGGGTTGAAGGTTACAGGCTGCCCTGGCAGGCGCGCTCCACGAAACGGACGATGTCGGTGCCGCCGAAGCAGATGCCGACGCAGCGGCCGCATCCCACGCAGCTTGGCCTGCCGTTTTGGCGCACGTCGTCGCGGAGCTTGTGGGTAAAGCGTTGGCGGATGGCGCCGGTTTTTGCCTGCACCGGATTGTGCCCCCCGGCCATCGCGGTAAAGCCTGCAAAGGTGCAGGCGTCCCAGCTCCGAAGCCTTTGGCCGCCGGCGTCGTCGAGCTGCTGGTCGCTGATGGTGAAGCAGGTGCAGGTGGGGCAGAGGTAGGCGCAGCCGCCGCAGTCCTGGCAACGCAGGGACAGCTCGGTCCAGACCTGCTCCGGCACCGTGTCCGCTTCCAGTTGCCGGATGGCCTGCTCCACATGCACCTGGCGGCTGAAGCGGCCGCGTGCCTCCAGAAAGGTCTGGTAATGGGCGGCTCGGTCCTTGTCGGCGGAGGGGGAGAAGAAAACCTGCCAGCGCTCGATCAGGGCTTGTCCCGGCGCCCGGCCGATCTCCACCAGGAAGCGGTCGCCCAGATCGGTGAGCTGCAGGTCGCTGCCCATCTCCAGAAAGGGGCCGGAGCCGGTGGCGTTGCAGAAGCAGTTCGGGGCCGGGGAGTTGCAGTTGACCCCGATCAGCACCGAGCCCTGGCGGCGCCGCAGGTAGAAAGGATCGCGCTGGTGGCGGGAGAAAACCACATCCATGTAGAGCACGGCGGAAAGATCGCAGGGATGCACCCCGAAGTAAACCGTGGGCGGGATGGTTGCCTGGACCGGCTGGAAATCATAGCCCTCCGCAGTGGTTGTATAGGTGTACAGCCGCTCCTGCTGGGGCAGGAAAAACTGCTTGAGCGAGTTCTGCGGCGGCTCGGTCAGCTCGATCTCCGCCGCGTCCAGATCGTCGATCACGGTGAACAGCACATCGGAGTGGCGGTTGCGCACCGGCGCCACCAAGCGGTATTCCTTGGCCAGCTTGCGCAGGAACCCCTTGAGATGATCCTTTTTCAAGAGGTGGCTGTGGGTGGCGGCGGCTGCGTGGACCATGGGCGGTTCCTTTTTTGTTTTCGGGCAATCGTAACAACGGCCCTTCGACGGGCTCAGGGCGAACGGATCGGGCGAAGCACCGGTTTGAGGCATATTCTGCGTTGTTACGAATCCATAATCTTTTCCACCCGCACGGCGCAGACCTTGTACTCCGGGCAGCGCGAGCCGGTGTCAAAGGCGTCGTTGGTGAGCAGGTTGATGGGCGCTTCGGCAAAATGGAAGGTGGTATACACCATGCCCGGCTCCACCTGATCGGTGATCCCGGCGGCCAGGGTGATCTCCCCCCGCCGGGAGACCAGCCGCACCGTTTCGCCCTGGCGCAACCCTTGCGCCTTGGCATCCAATGGATTGATCTGGAGCACCGCCTGGTTGCATTCCCTGGTCAGCCGCTCGCTTTTGCGGGTCATGGTGCCGGTGTGGTAGTGGTGGTAGATCCGGCCGGTCATCAGCAATAGCGGGTACTCCGGGCCGGGCAGCTCGCCGGGCGGGGTGTGGTTGGCAGGCATGAAGTGGCCCCTGCCCCGTGTGAAGTAGTACTTGTGCAGAAAGGGGGTGCCCGGGTGATTGCGGTCCCAGCAGGGCCATTGCAATCCCCAGTTCTGCTCCAGCCGGTCGTGGTGCATGCCGCCGTAGATGGGGGAGAGCAGGGCGATCTCCTCCATCACCTCACCGCTTGAATCGTATTCCATTGCGTAGCCCAAGCGGCGGGAGAGCTCCATGATGATCTCGCTGTCGGCCCGGCATTCGCCCGGCGGGGGTACGGCCTGGCGCACCATCTGCACCCTGCGCTCCGAGTTGGTGAAGCTGCCGCTTTTTTCGGCAAAGCAGGCGGCAGGGAAGACCACCTGGGCGAGCCGCGCCGTCTCGGTGAGGAAGATATCGCTCACCGCCAGAAAATCCAGGCCGCGCAGGGTTTCCTCCACCTTGCTCAGGGTGGGGTCGCTGAGCATGGGGTTTTCGCCCATGATGAACATGCCCCGGATCGATCCTTGCGCGCCGCCGTGGGTCATCTCCACCAAGGTCAGGCCGGGTGCTTCCGGCAGCTTTACTCCCCACCCCCGTTCGAATTTCTCCCGGAAATCCTCGTTGTGCACGTCTTGGTAGCTGGGCAGCATGTTGGGCAGCGCCCCCATGTCGCAGGCGCCCTGCACGTTGTTCTGCCCCCGGAGCGGGTCGACCCCGGTGTCTTCCTTTTCGATGTGTCCGGCCAGCATGGCCAGGTTGGCGATGGTCTGCACGTTTTCGGTGCCGCAGACGTGCTGGGTAACGCCCAGGCAGTAGCAGATCACCGCTTTGCGGGCCCGGCCATAGAGCTGGGCTGCCTGGCGGATCAGGGGCAGGGGTACGCCGGTGAGTTCGGCGGTTTCCGCAAGGTCCAGGCGGTTGAGCATGTCGCGCAGGGCCAGGAAGTTTTCGGTGCGCATCTCAATGAACAGGTCGTCGGCCAGCCCTTCGTCCAGCAGCACCCGCATCATGGCATTGAGCAGGGGGATGTCGGTGCCGGGGCGCAGGGCAAGGTGGAGATGGCTGCACTCGGCCAACCGGGTGCGGCGCGGGTCGATGACGATCAGCCGGGCGCCCCGGTCCACTGCTTCCAGCATGCGGCGGGCCACCTGGGGATGGGCCTCGGTGGTGTTGGACCCGGAAACCAGAATCACCTCCGCGTTTTCGATCTCATTGATGGAGTTGGTCATGGCCCCGCTGCCGAAGGTGGTGGCAAGACCTGCCACCGTGGGGGCGTGTCAGAGCCGGGCGCAGTGGTCCACGTTGTTGGTGGCAAGCGCGGTGCGGGCGAACTTTTGCAGCAGGTAGTTCTCTTCGTTGGTGCACTTGGCCGAGGCCAGCACGCCGATGGCCCGGCCGGTGTGCAGATCGCGGATGCGCCCGAGCTGTTGGGCGGTGAAATCCAGGGCCTCTTCCCAGGTGGTTGGGGTGAGGGCGCCGTTCTTGCGGATCAGCGGGGTGGTGAGCCGGTCGGGATGGTTGATGGATTCGTGGATGTGCCAGCCTTTGACGCAGAGATTGTCCCGGGAAACCGGGTGATGCCGGCTGGGCTGGCTGCCGCAAACCAGGCCGTCTTTTACGTGCAGGTACAGGCCGCAGCCGCAGCCGCAGTAAACACAGGTGGTCAGCACATCAAACGCATCGGGCATTACCGTTTCTCCTGTTTGGTGCAGGCCGGAACACGGATGCGTCCGGACAGCCTGCACCAATTGTAGCAGAGAAACAGCGGCGGATCAAAAGGGATAATCGTTCGGGAGGTGCGGGCATTGTTCGCACCTCCCGTTTTTTTTAAGAATTGCTCCCTTCCCGTTTTGCCAGTTCAGCCAAGGCTGTCTCCGTGAGCTGCGGCCTGATCAGGTTCCGCAGCAGGTCGATCCCCCTTCGCAGCGTCTCGTCATTGATCTCTTCCCCGCCCACCTCCAGGTAATTGAGCCAGAAAAGGGTCACCAGCCAGATTTCCTCGGTAAAGAGAGCCATCTCCTTTTCCGGCATCGGCTTGAGGGTGCCTGTGGCAACGGAATAGTCGTTGGATTGCCGGATAACGGCCAGCATGGTGTGGTGGGTTTTAAGAAAACGGTCCTTGAGGAGCTGGTCGTTCAAGATCAGGGAGGTCAGCTCGCGCTTGAAAAACCGGTAGCGCCAGTTGTACGCCTGGATCATGACGAAGGTCTGTTCCATCGTCTCCAGGGTGCCGGGCTGGAACCTGTCGAGGATCATCTGGTACTGTTCCAGGCCGTAGGCGTCCATCTGCTCGAAGATGGCGCGGATGATGTCTTCCTTGTTGCGAAAATGATAGTACAGATTGCCGGGGCTGATGCCGATGGCCGCGGCAATATGGTTGGTGGTCACCCCTTTGGTGCCCTGCTCATTGAAGAGCTGGAGGGTTGTCTCTATGATCTTGTCCCGGGTTTTCATGGTTCGCTATGTTACCAGACGGAGACAGCCTTGACCATTGTAAAGCCTCCGGCTTCAATAATCCAAATGCGCCAGGCGAATCTTTTTCAGCACGGCGCCGAACAACCGTATCCGCTGAAACATGCCTTGCAGCCCAAAGCGGGCCAGGGTGGGGATGATTCGGTAAAACGGCACCGCCTTGGCCCAGAGGGTGGCCATTTCCCGGTGAAACTCCGGCAGCGGCAGGGTGGTGGGGAGAAGGGCATGGACCATGTCGTACAGCTCCGGTTTGTGGCTCAGGATGTCGCCGTACCGTTCGGCATGCAGCTTGGTGCCGGGAAGCGGGGTCATCACGGTGAAGGTGGCGTACTTGTGCTTGAACCGCCGCACATAGGCGAGCAGATTACGGAAATCCGCACGGCTGTAGTCCGGATTGACCATGTAGGAGGCGTACATCATGATCCCGAGATCATCTAGGATTTTGACCGCCTGGCCTTGCTGCGCCGTGGTGATCCCTTTGTTCATGGTCGCAAGCCGTTGGTCGGAAAAATCCTCCATGCCCACGAAAACTTGGGCCAGGCCGATTTTTGCCCATTTGGCGAACAATTCCGGGTGGTTTATGATGGTGTCCACCCGGCCATACAGGAAATAGTTCTTGTGTATCCCTGCTTCCCGGATCAAGTCGGCCAGCCGGTCCATCCGCCGGGCGTCGCACATGGACTCGTCATCGCAGAAAAAGACATTCGGCTCGGCAATGGTCTTCAGTTCAGCCACCACTGCCGCCGGATCGCGGCGCAGGTATCTTCCGCCGGTGATCTTCCAGAGGGCGCAAAAGTTGCAGCGGGCTGTGCAGCCCAGGGAGGTGCGCACCGAGGCCTGAGGCTTAAACCATTCGCTGAAGTACTGTTTCCGGCAGCGGGTTGTCAGCGAGCGATCGGGAATAGGGAGGTCATTCAGGTCGGTGTAAGGACGCGGCGGGCTGAATATCATCCCCTTCGGGCACGGGACAGCGATCCCTTTGATCTCCGAGAGGCGTGTCCCCGCGGTCAAGGCTGAGGCGATCTCGCGCAGGGTGAAAACCCCTTCGCCGATGACCACGACATCAATGTCCGGTTCGTTGAAATCTTCCGGCTGCACCGTGGCATGATGCCCGCCCACCACAACGAAGAGCTCGGGGAGCATGGCCTTGAGACGGGTCGCAAGATTTTTGACAATGCTGACATGGCTGGTGTAGCCGGTAAGCCCCACCAGTTCCGGCTGAAACCTGCGGCAGGCACCCTCGATATCCGGCTCCAAGCGGGCATCAAGGAGTTCCACGGTGTGGCCGTCCAGTTTGAGTCCGGCGCCAAGGTATTCCAAGGCCAAGGGTTCAAACAAGAAAAACTGATCAATGAGCGGATTGTGGCTGGGGGGTTGGATGAGCAGAACCTTCATGGTATATTCCTCCTGTGTTTAGAGTATTTATTCTAATCTAGAACAAATACTCTAATGCGACAAGGGGAAATATGGCCAGGATCAGTATTAATTTTGCAGGATGCAGGAGAGTCTCAGCTCGGCTGTCGGCTCATCATGGAAGGATGGCTAGTCCTTTTCCGGCTTGCCTTCACGCCGCCGCCGAAAAGGCAGATGCGGAGCATGCACCCCTTCGCGCAGCATGAGAAAGCTGGTTTCCAGCAGCTCGACCCCGGTCAGCACCCCGACCGTGAGCACGGCCAGAACCACGCCGGCATGCTCATGGCCCAGGCCGATGGCCGAGCCGATGGCCGCCAGCATCCAGATCACCGCCGCCGAAGTGACCCCCTGCACCAAGCCTTCCTTGGCCATGATCACGCCCGCGCCGAGAAAGCCGATGCCGGTGACCACCTGGCCCACCACCCGGCTGGGGTCGGCGCCCGCCATATCCGCAGTGATCAGCGCGCCCAGGGCGACAAAAACCTCAGTGCCCAGGCAGATCAGGATGCTGGTGCGGATGCCCGCCGGTTTGCCTCGCAACTGGCGCTCCAGACCGATGATGCCGCCGCAGATGATGGCCACGACGATGCGCTGCCAGAAGATCGGAGTGTACGGGTCGAATACTGGCATGGTCGGATGCTCCATTGGGGCTGTTTCAGTGAGGTTTCCCCGCAGGGGAAAGTGGTGTTATTCTCAGTGCAGTCTATTGTTGAAATCGCAATGTGTCAATCAGGCTCATGCTCCTGCACCCCCCGAATGCTGAAAAGCGGATCGTCAATCGCCTCGCTGCGGCAGACCGGGCATTTGCCGGGCGACGTCATCCGGTCGCGCTTTGCAAAAATAAAACCGCAGGCCCTGCACTCTGCCGGGGTTATCGCTAGTACCGCGCCGGTGGCGTGGAGGCTGCGGCGGATATGTTCGAGATGGGAGGAGACCTCCTTTTCCGGGAGGTGGACAGCGGTGGAGATATCCTTGGCTGAGACCGGCCCCTCGGTGAGAAGCGCGACAATGGCCTGACGGGTTGTCTCCTGGGCAGTGCGGGGAACCACTGGTTTTCGCGGTTTGTGTTTCATTGCGCCTCGCCGGAGAGGATGTCGATGGGAGCCAGGCTGGAGAAGTGATTTAGGGGTTGCTTCGCAAGTCTGCCATCAGAAAAGGGCGGGGCTCCGCGTTGGCAGGCTCGCTGTTGAAGTTCTCTTTCAAACCGGTTTTCAAGGTGGCCAGGAGCGCCTTGGTTGCGGCAATGAATTCCGCGTCGTGCTCAAGCCTGTTGATGGTGGCATGCAGGACAATCTTCTCTGGGTAGGGGGGATAGCCGGTGGTCACGGTCCAGGCCAGGGCGTTGGGGCAGTCCGGCACGGAAAAACGGACCCCGCCCATGACATCTTCCTGCCGGAGGTGGAAACGGCCCCAGTGGCGGAAGTATATGACCCTCCCCAACTCCTCCGCTGCATCCACAGCCTCAACCTCCTCGCAAAAGAAGGGAAGGGTGTCGATGGAGACCTTGTTTCTGATTTCTTTTTGGGTGGTCAGGATGTCGGCGTATTCGAAAAATTCCATGATTTATTCCGATAACAAAAAAAGAACGGGTTGTTTCTTTTTGATTGATGAGTTCAAGGTGGGGGGCGTGGAGCCGGCTTGCCGGCGGAGCGTCCTTCACGACCGCACTGTTAGAAATTTTTTGTGGTCACCCAGCCACCAAATAAATAGGTTTGGTAGAAACGCAAAGGGCTGGCGAATCCCGCTGCACTCAAGAGGGCAATTAGCTCGCTCTCTGGGATGAAGTCCACATCTCTTTCGATATGGGCGCGGTCTTGAGCCAACTCTTCGGCAGAAATGCCGTGAGAGGCATAAGACAGCAGCCAGGTGTGCAACAACCGGGAAAAATCGGGAGAGCTTTTGTCACCGAAAAGATCGGCGAGGACAAGCAAGCCGCCGGGTTTGAGACTTGCCGCAATTGAACGGAAGTAGGCGAGCTTCTCTTCTCGGCCCTTGATGAAGTGGGCTACGAAGACAGAGGATGCAGCGTCAAACAGGGCCAGCGATTGATACTCCTGCAACCGACCGTTACAGAACGTGACTCGGTTTGCCATCCCGGCTTCGGCCGCCCTGTTTTGACAAGCGTTGAGCATATCGGGCGAGACATCAACAGCGACAAAGCGCCAAGATGGAAAGCATTTACCGAGGGTGACTATTTCCGCTCCGGTGCCTGCGCCTGCCGAAAGAAACGTAGAACCTTCCGGCAACCCTTGAAGCCAGGGCACAATCATTTGGTGCAACGCGTCGTAGTTTGGACAAAACAGACGAATCCTGCGGTCGTAATTCGCCGCAAGGCTTTCGTCAAAGTGTGATGTTACATCGAATTGTTCAGATGGCTGTGTCATGTGATTGCCTAACGTAAAAGTGAGGGACGCGAGCCGCCTAGCGGCGAAGCGTCCCTCTCGACCGCAATGTTAGGCTGCGGAACCAACGACAGCCCCCAAGAATGCAGTAACGAGCGGGTGTGGAACCTCGGGCGTGGAACGTGTCTGCGGTACGAACAGCGTACCGATGAAAAATGGGTGGCCGGGATACTCAATGACGCGGACTTCGCCCTCAATATCTGAGCCGGAGATACTCAGCGGCCCTTGCTTCAACTCAAGAATGCAGTCTGGATTAACTCCGAAATTGCAGTAATAGTGTTCCGTGGCGGACAAGCCTCCGTAAACTGTAGCCACCTGAGACCCCGGTACAAAACTTAGCTGCATTTCTCGGCCTGCAAGTGAACAGGCCAATTGCGAAATGAAGAGCTTTGAAGCGTATGGATCGTACTCGGCATGTTGAGCGTCCTTGAATCCAAGGACGTTACGGGCGTATTCGATAACGATATGTTGGAATCCGCCGCAGGTGCCAAAACAGGGGATGTTGTTTTCCCTCGCGTAACGAATAGCCCATAGCGTTTTCTCTATGTTTTTGTATGGGCTTCCCGGTGCGACCCATATGCCGGAGTAACGCTCAAATAGTTTTGGTTCGACATCTGCGGTTGAAACCCAGTCTGCTGATAGATCAGCCCCCAGAACTTTCCGAGAATGCTCAATGGCGGCATTGGTCGAAGCGTGGGGCGGAAATGTTGGTGTGTATTCGCCAAGGAGGGCGACGGATTTACTCATACTGTTCGATTCCTCTGAGCAGCCTAACGTCTAAATTCACCGGCCTGCGCGGCTTTTCGCGCATGTCCGGTGGAATGGCGGGTTAGCCCTACTGCTCCTGTAGCACTTCGACATAGTTTGAGAGTTTTCGATTTAAGTACGTCTGTACCGCCGGCAATGTGAATTCCTTCGATGCGGTAAATTCACATGCAATTGCGTGGCGACGTATGGCTTCGTTGATGACTGCATCGTCGTCACTGGCGGTTAGGGAAAGCTCGCAAACTCGGTAGGGCTCAATGACCAAGTCTGGGCGGTATCCTAAGAAGCCTGTGCTCCCGGTGTTATATGCAGGATAAATTTCACGGAGAGCTTGTTCATATTGATGCGATCGCGTCTGCCCCGCAGCCCAAAATGACACGAGGTCCATGGCAGGCGCTGTACTGCAATGAGTGAGCAACTGGTCGAATTCGGTGCGGTAGGTTTCAAGAGTTGTTGCTTGAGTACCAGGGCCGTGGTATCGAAGCGAGTAATCGACAATGCTCTTGGTTTTGTCCTGCGCCGTTTTGGAAAGCAAGAGAGATACAAATTGATTTCCGGCGAGAACGAGACGAAAACTCCATTCGGATTGGAGTAGTCTGGCTTGGCGCATGCCCCCAAGTTCAAAGGAGTTAGCCCATCCATCCTTATAAGTAACGACGTCAACGAACGGATTCGGTGCGACGTTGCGATCCAGGTCACCAATATCCAACGTTTCAACGAGGCCGCGAATGTCGTCTCGATCTGTCAATAGGAAGAGCGTCAGGAGGCACTTTTTCGGAGGACGGCCGATTCTGGTTGGAGATGCCTTTTGAATCGCACGGTCAACAGCCTCAAATACTTCCTTGAACCCCTTTGCGTTTGTTACCGCGTGCAGCACGTTCTTCTTCTCATCGACACCAGCACGATCCAAGCAGTACCAGTAGGAAAACGGGTTTAGTCGATTGGTATTAACCCTTACAACTGTTTCCTTGTCACGTGGTCCCGGGATCGGCATGGTCGTGGATTCTACAAGTCCCTTATGTTGCCTATTTACTTCTTCCTCGAAGGCAAGCGCGAATAGATCGTCATTGGTAAACATGACGATCATCGCCCCTCGTAACTCTTCTCGGCAAAGTGCAACGAAGCGCTGAGCGGCAGCTGTGACCATTGCTTCTGTTCGACCAATCTGGAGAAATTGCTCATCGCTCATTCCAAGAAGACCTTGGACGAAGTAGTGTCGCTCACAATTGTCGGCTACGACAAGACAGGTACGCTTGGTATTGCTTCCACAAAATGTTTTTGCCTTATTTACCCAGTCTGGCTCACTCTCGATATGCAGAAGAGCTGCAGATGATGTGTTTGAGGCAATTAGGTCAGTGCTCTTTCCGAATCCAGACACGATACGATGCCAAATGTTGGATTGGTCATAGGCAATTGGTCCGGACCTAACTGAGGTAGGTTGAAAAAAATGGACACCAAAATTCTGATCATTCATATTACAGAACGGGGGTGTCAGCATGGGAAAGATTCCGTATGGCCGGTACACGA
>PHAW01000169.1 GCA_002841785.1 Deltaproteobacteria bacterium HGW-Deltaproteobacteria-3
ACGCTACGGCATGCACGGCTACCAACTGGAACCGCATATCAAGGAAAGCCGGGGCGGCTTCCGCGATATCCAGGCCATGCTCTGGGTGAGCCACGCCCTGTTCAACCTGCAGGAGCTGCAGGCCATCGAAGAGGCCGGATTGATCTCGTCCCAGGAAAAAGAAGCCTTTGGTCAGGCCTGGGATTTCCTGATCAAGATCCGCAACCGGCTCCACTACCTCAGCGGCCGGAAAAACGACCAGATGTTTTTCGAGTATCAGGAAGAGATGGCCAGGGCCTTCAAATATTCCGACACCCCTGGCACCCTGGGGGTTGAACGCTTCATGCAGGATATCTACCGGCATCTGCACACCATCGCCACCACCACCGACCTGTTCTTTGCACACGTCGACGAAACCCTGGGAGCGCCTCGCGCCAACCCGGTTGAGCAGACCATCGAGCCCGGAATCACGGTGCGGCAGGACCGGCTCCACCTCACCGGCCAGACGTTGATCGAAAAGCGCCCCCACCTGCTGATGCGCCTTTTTGCCCAGGCCGGCAAAACGGGCCTTGAGATCCATCATCGCAGCCGAAAGATTGTCACCGCCAACCTCCACCTGGTGGATGACAAGTTGCGCCACTCAAAACGCATGGCCAAATCCTTTCTCGATGTCCTGGAAAACGCGCGGGACGCAGAGGGTGTCCTTTCGGTCATGCTGGACACCGGGCTGCTCACCGCCTACCTCCCAGAATTCGAGCAGATCCGCGCCCTGGCCCAGCACGATGTCTACCATGTCTTCACGGTTGACCGGCATCTCCTGCAAACCGTGGCGGAGCTGAAAAAGCTCTCCCTGCACAAAACACCTTTCGCAGGTGTCGAATCGCCCCATGTTCTTGCCCTTGCCGCGCTCCTGCACGATATAGGCAAGGGGCACCACGAAGACCACGCCCAGCGCGGCAGCGAACTTGTGACGGGCATCGGCAAACGCCTGGGGTTGACCGAGGCTGAGACCGCCTGTCTCAGCTTTCTCGTTGAGAAACATCTCTTCCTCTCCGTCACCGCCCTGCGCCGCGACCTTGAGGATGACGCTTTTATCCGGCAATGCGCCGAGCAGATCCAAACCCCGGAACGCCTGGCCATGCTGTATCTGCTTTCCATCGCCGATGCCAAGGCCACCGGCCCCACGGCCTGGAGCGAATGGAAGGGGGCCCTCCTTATGGAGATCTCCCTCAAAATCGCCCACCTGCTGGAACGAAAGGATGCCACCCTCCCCGACAAGAGCCAGGGCGCCGGATGGATGCTTGCGCAGGTTCGGGCGCTGATGGGGAAAGCAGCCCCGGCCGATTACGGGATCCTGCCGGAAGAATATCTGCTGAGCTTTCCCCCGGAAGAGGTGGCCCACCACCTCAAGCTGCGCGCAGGGTTAAAAAACGAACAACAGGCCATCGTCGAAGCCGGCGACCACTCTCTTTTCTGGTCGGTCCTGATAATGACCCGCGACACCACCGGCCTGCTGGCCAAGATCTGCGGCACCCTGGCCCTGCATGGCCTCAATGTGGTAAGCGCCCAGATCTTCACCTGGGAAGACGGCACGGCGGTGGATGTGCTCAATGTCCGCCCGGCGGCGGAGCAGACTTACGCGGAGCAGGACTGGCGGGCATTGGGCGAGGATCTCAACCTGGCCCTGAAAAACCGGCTGGGGCTCAGCCACCGGCTGGTCGAGAAGTTCCGCACCGCCTTCCGCGCCCCCGGCCAAAAAAACGTGCAGGCCGCCCCACGGGTTGTTATAGACAACCAGGCATCGGAACAGTATACGATCATCGAGGTTTTCGCCAATGACCGGCCCGGGCTGCTTTACGACATCACCCGGACCCTGGCTGATTTTGAAATCAACATCCACCGGGCCCGAATCAGCTCGGACGGCGATCAGGTGGTGGATGTTTTCTACGCCCTGGACTCCTTTGCCACCAAAATCAACAGCCCTTCTTTCCAGGCGGAAATCTCACAGGCCCTTCTCCATATCGCGGAAAAAGAAACCGGGACAAAACCGCAATGGTAACCGCATCGCACGCAAACAACGCCAACCCTAAGCGATTGGCTCAAACTAACACCCACCCCCTTTATGCGCCGGGCGTGGGGGATTTTCAATCTTACCCTTCAGCACCACAAAAATAAGGAGAAAGACAATGAGTGACAATTGCACCTGCGGTTGCGGCAATGACTATGACCAGAACCTGATGACCGTGCCCGAGCTGTTCGGCTCCAACGTGTTCAACAACAAAACCATGAAGGAACGGCTGCCCAAGGAAACTTACAAGGCCCTGCAGAAAACCATCAACACCGGCTCAGCCCTGCCGCCGGACGTCGCCTCGGTGGTGGCCAACGCCATGAAGGACTGGGCCATTGAAAAGGGCGCCAGCCATTACACCCACTGGTTCCAGCCCCTTACCGGCATCACCGCCGAAAAGCACGACTCCTTCATCTCCCCCACCGACGACGGCGGGGTGATCATGGAGTTCTCCGGCAAGCAGTTGATCCAGGGCGAGCCGGATGCTTCCTCCTTCCCCAGCGGCGGGTTGCGCGTCACCTTCGAAGCCCGCGGCTACACTGCCTGGGACTGCACCTCCCCCGCCTTCCTCAAGGAAGACGAATCCGGCGACGTGACCCTCTGCATCCCCACCGCCTTCTGCTCGTACAAAGGCGAGGCCCTGGACAAGAAAACCCCCCTGCTCCGCTCGATGAACGTGGTCGCCAAGCAGGCGTTGCGGGTTCTCCGGGCCATGGGCAACACCACCTCCAAGACCGTCGGCTCCACCGTAGGCGCGGAGCAGGAATACTTCCTGGTGGAAAAAGAGTACTACCTGCAACGCCTCGACCTGATGACCTGCGGCCGCAGCCTGTTCGGCGCACCCGCCCCCAAGGGCCAGGAACTGGAAGACCAGTACTTCGGCGCCATCAAGGACCGGGTCTCCGCCTACATGAAGGATCTGGACATCGAGCTGTGGAAGATGGGCATCTCCTCCAAGACTAAACACAACGAGGTTGCCCCGGCCCAGTTCGAAATGGCTCCGGTTTTCACCTCCACCAACATGGCCACCGACCACAACCAACTGGTCATGGAGACCATGCAGAAGGTGGCCCTGCGCCACGGCATGGTCTGCCTGCTGCATGAGAAGCCCTACGCAGGGGTAAACGGAAGCGGCAAGCACAACAACTGGTCGCTCTCCACCGACGACGGCATCAACCTATTGGAGCCGGGCCAGACCCCGGAGGACAACGCCCAGTTCCTGGTCTTTATCTCGGCCTTGATCAAGGCGGTGGACACCCATGCCGACATCCTGCGCGCCACCTGCGGCAGCTCCGGCAACGATCACCGTTTGGGCGCCAATGAGGCTCCGCCGGCGATCATCTCCATCTTCCTGGGCCAGGAGCTTTCCGATGTGCTGGAGAAACTGGCCAAGGGCGAGAAGATCTGCAAGAAGGGCGCCTGCCAGACCCTGAAAATCGGGGTTGACTCCCTGCCGGAACTGCCCAAGGACAACACCGACCGCAACCGGACCTCGCCCTTTGCCTTCACCGGCAACAAGTTCGAGTTCCGCATGGTCGGCTCCTCCCAGTCCATCGCC
>PHAW01000170.1 GCA_002841785.1 Deltaproteobacteria bacterium HGW-Deltaproteobacteria-3
GATGCCGTTTTCCGGCGCGCCGTAGTTGGGCGAGGGAAAATCGTACAGCACCTCGCCCAGCCAACCGCGCATCCCGGAATCCGCCGTGGCCCGGGCAACTTCCTTGGCAAAGAGATACATGTCGCAGAAGCTGGTGGTGCCGGACTTGATCATCTCGGCCATGGAAAGCAGGGAAGAGTAATAGACCATCTCGGGGTTGAGATTCCCCTCCACCGGAAAGATGTACTCGGTGAGCCAGGTCATCAGGGGCAGATCGTCTGCCAGCCCGCGGAAACAGGCCATGGCCGCATGGGTGTGGCTGTTGACCAACCCCGGCATGACCAGGCCATGGGGCTGAACAAGCTGCTCCCCCCCTGGGTACTTGCCCAGCAGAGCCACCCGCTCCCCCACCTCGACAATGGTATCACCGGCTATGGCCACGGCGCCGTCTTCGATTACGGTATTGTTTGCATCCAGGGTCAGAATCTGGCCGCAGACCAGCAGGGTTGCTTTGGCGTTCATGGGTTTCCTCTTTTAAATTTCTGGCAAAACCGCGAGGAGCAGGCGAGCCAAGCGGTCTTCCGCCCTTCTGGTTTCCGCGATGATCTCTTCCAGGATGATGGGCTTGAGGTTGTCCGGGTCATTGACGTTTGCCACCACCGAGAGCCCCAGGACCCGCATCCCGGCATGGATGGCCACGATCACCTCGGGCACGGTGGACATGCCCACCGCATCGGCGCCGCATTGCCTAAGATACCGGGTTTCCGCCGGGGTTTCCAGGCTGGGGCCGGGAATGGCCACATAGACGCCGGTGGCAACCTGGCCGATCTGCTCCCTGGCCGCGCAGGCCAGGGTTGTATCGATCAAGCGCCGGTCATAGGGGGCGGAAAGATCGGGGAAGCGCGGGCCCCAGGCATCCACATTGGGGCCGCGCAGGGGGTTGTCCGGGATGAAGTTCAGATGGTCGCGCACCACCATCACCGTGCCGGCAGCAAAGGCCGGATTGAGGCCGCCTGCCGAGTTGGAAACGATGAGGGTTTTCGCCCCGAGCAGGGCGAGAACCCGGATCGGCATGGTCAACTCACGGGCCGAATACCCCTCGTAATAATGAAATCTGCCCTGCAGCACGGCCACCGGCCTGTCGCAGATGTTGCCGAAGATAAGATTGCCGGCATGGCTGGGCACGGTTGCCTTGGGAAAATTGGGAATCCCGCCATAGGGCAGAACAAGCGGCGATTCGAGGTGTTCTCCCAGGCCGCTCAGGCCGGTGCCGAGCACCAGGACAATCTCCGGCGCCGCCACCATCTTTTCCCGCAAAAACCCGACAGCCTCATCAACCCTCTGCTTGAAATTTTCCATCACCACCTGCCTTGCTGGCTGATCCCTGAATCAGCGAAACATTCGACACACAGTACAGCCACGGCGAAGATCCGCTCCATGGCCGACAGCTCTTGAAAACAGTTGTTTACCCGATTCAGGCGGAGAAAGGAAGGCGGATGGTGAAGGTCGTGCCCTGGCCGGGCGTGGCTGCAAAGGAGAGGCTGCCGCCATGGGTTTCTTCGATGATCTGCTTGCAGGAGATGAGGCCGATCCCGTTCCCGTCGCCCTTAGTGGTAAAATGGGGCTGGAAGATTTTTTCCCGGACCTCATCGGAAATACCATGCCCCTGGTCAATGATCTTGACCACCGCCTCGTCAGCCTCGCGGGAAAGGGCAATGGTAATGAGCCCCCCTGCCTCGCTGGCCTGAGCGGCATTGACCATCAGATTTGAAAGCACCCGGCAGAGACCGAGGGAAGAAAAGGGGAATTCCGGCAGACTGCCTGTCGCCTCGACCCGAATCCCCCGGCCGGCAATGTCCGGATGGACCATCCAGGCCGATTCCAGAAGATCAGCGATCAACTGGTCCAGGGAACCGGTATGGATCGGGGTGGCGACCTGGAGCCGCCGGGCCTGGGCCATGGCATTTTCCATAAGAACAAGCAGGTCCCCCCGCGCCTTGACCATGCAGGCAAGATATCTGTTCCCGGCAAGGCCGGGCACGGTTTTCTCCAAAACCTCCAGCAGATAAAAGGGGGTGAGCAGGTTCTTCATATCATGAACCATGATATTGATCTGCTCATAATCATGTCCGAGAATGTCAAGATCGCGACGAACCCGCTGGCTCAGGGTCCGCATCATGGCGACGAGGGATTTCGGCTGCCGGGAGAAATACTCATGGAACACTGCCAGGGGAACCTGCAAAAGAAGGGATTCTTCCAGAGCTGCCACGCTGGCGGAACGGGGCTGGTTTTCGATGATGGCCATTTCGCCGAAATAATCGCCGGGCTTGATGACATCAATCACCCGGTTGCCGCGAAAAATCTTGACCATCCCCCGCAGAACAATATACATATCCTGCCCGGGCTCGCCCTCATGGAAGAGAACGTCTCCCCTGGCGACCTGCACCTCCCTGGCCTTTGCCCGAAAAGCCGCAAGCTCTTCATCGGAAAAGAAATGGAACAGGTCTATCGTGCGCAAAAATTGCAGGAGTTCGGTTGGATTCACTGCACCCTCGTTTCGTTGACTTCCAACTGCCTTTTTTCAACGACCACTCCATCTATCGGTTTAACTATAGCAGAGAAGAGAAGTGACTTCCTTGAAAAAACCGTCCGCCAGGAAAAACTACAGGGCGTGCTGCTCGACAAAGACCTTTACAGCCCCGACCTCGGCCGGGATCACCTCACAGCGGGTTTCCTTGTTGGCCAGACCGGCAAGGCTTGGCGGCAACTCAGGCTCGTGGCCGATGGCACGTTCGACCGCCGCGCCGAACTTGGCCGGATGGGCGGTGGCCAGACAGATCATCGGCACCCCCGGTTCCCTGCCCGCCAGACCGGCCTTGACCCCCACCGCGGTATGCGGGTCCAGCACATAGCCGTGGAGCGTATAAAAATCACGGATGGTCTCAATGGTTTCCGCTTCGTTGACGCTGCGCGAAGAAAAATCAGCGCGCACCCGCTCCTGGGCAAGCTCGTCAAACTGGAGGCTGCCGCCGGCAGCGAAACGGTCCATGTCCCGGCGGGTCCGGTCGGCATCCTCGCCGTTTAAGTAGTAGAGATACCGCTCGAAATTGCTGGCCACCTGGATGTCCATGGAGGGGCTTGAGGTTTGCGCCACCGCGCCCAGGGAATAATCGCCGTTCAAGATAAAACGGGTCAGCAGGTTGTTCTCGTTGGTGGCCAGAATCAGGCGGCGGATCTGGTTGGGCAGCATGCGGCGGGCCACAAAGCCGGCGAAAATATCGCCGAAATTGCCGGTGGGCACCGAAAAATCGACCTTGTCCACCCCAACGCTTGCGGTAACCTTGAGCGCGGCATGGATATAGTAGACGACCTGGGCCACGATCCGTGCCCAGTTGATGGAATTGACCGCGCCCAACTGATGCTTGTCCTTGAACGCCAGATCGTTGAAGATTGTCTTGACTATTGCCTGCCCGTCGTCAAAGGTGCCGCGCACCGCCAGATTGAAGACGTTGGCATCGGTGACGGAGGTCATCTGCAATTCCTGGATGGGGCTGACCCGCTTGTGGGGGTGGAGGATGAAGATGTTGATCCGCTCCTTGCCCCGCACCCC
>PHAW01000007.1 GCA_002841785.1 Deltaproteobacteria bacterium HGW-Deltaproteobacteria-3
GCCCTGCATGGCCTGAACAATATACCTGCTGAAGGCGCCAGGCTGGCCCGAGGTGCCGATCAACACCGTAACCCGCGCCTTCTGGATCACGTTCAACAGGTTGCCGTCCGTTTTGGCGAGGTACCAATCCAGCGCGGCAGGATCCTTGGCAAATTTCTGTTTGTATGGTTCAAGCTCCCGCTCCGTGGTTACCAGTCCCTTGCTGTCCACGGTGAAAATCCTGCCCCGTGCCTCTTCCCTGCCGAGCCCTGCCTCGACAAGCGCGGTCTCGATCTGCTCGGCGATACCGACCCCGCCCGCGCCCGCGCCATACACCAAATAGACCTGCTTGGTGAGCGGTTCCTTCTTGATGTGCATGGCGTTGAGCAAGGCCGCCAAAGTCACGGCCCCGGTGCCCTGGATATCGTCATTGAACGAGACAAGGTCGTGCAGATAGGTATCGCGAATGGCAAAGGCCTTCTGCTTGGAAAAATCCTCCCACTGGCAGAGGGCATGGGGAAATACCGCCTTGAAGGCCTTGGCAAAGCTTCGGACAAAAGAAAGATACTCATCCCCCACCAAACGGGGATGCCACCAGCCGAGATAGTTGGGATCGTTCAAGAGCGCGGCGTTGTCCGTGCCCACGTCAAGCGAGATGGGAAGGCAATGCCACGGGGCGACGCCGGCTCCCTGGGTGTAGAGCATGAGCTTGCCGAGACAGATGGAGATCCCGCCCACCCCCTGATCGCCGATGCCGAGGATGCCCTGATTGTCGGTGACAACCGCCACCCGGATCTGCCGGGTTTTGAACCGGCGCAGGATTTCCTCGGCCCGGTCGATGTTGCCGGGGAAAAAATGCAGCCCGTTTGCCTTGCGAAACATGGAAGAATACTGCTTGCAGGCCTCGCCCACGGTGGGCGTGTAGATTATCCGCATGAACCGCTCGATATCACTGGCGATAACGGCATGGGCCAGGGTCACATTCCGGTCGTAGAGGGCGCGCAGATAGACAAACTGCTCCAGATCACCGGTTTTCCGCGCAAGCGTTTCCAGGCAATTGTCCACCTGCTGCCCCAGGGTGCGGACGCTGGGCGGCAGGGTCCCTTCCAACTGAAGCTGTTCCCGTTCATCCCGGGTAAAGGCGGTGCCCTTGTTGGTGAACTGGTTGTCATACACTCCGAGCCAGCGGCTGAAGACCTCGATCGCCTTGGTGTTGCCATAGGGATCGTACTGAAAACGGAAGCTGTTTTGCGGCATGGATGCGATCATCTTTTTCCGGCGCCAAGGCTAACCAAATTTCATACCATTTCCGCCTCCATCCTGACCAGTACTTTTCTCTTTTCCGGTTTTTTTTACTGCGGTCCTTCCGCAATCCGGGGCAATATAGCTTGAAACGCGCATCTCTTTGCGGTAAAGGGCCAGTATGGCTCCGCCCGATCTCGGGAAAACCGCCCTCACTCAACAACTTCGTTTTTGGCTGAAAAAACGGCACAATGAGCCGGCGGCAAAACAAGGCAAAGCGCTGGTCGCTTCTTGACAAATCCCGCGTATTGCCATGCTGCCTCTTCCCTTTTCTCGACCGGATTGCGACAATGACACACTGGAAAAACCTGCTGGCCCGCAGCATAACCACCCCGGAGCAATTGGGCCGGCATTTCGACTTCGATTTTTCCGCCTTACGCGGGGTGAGCGAACAATTCCCCATGCGGATCAACCCCTATTACCTCGGGCTGATCAAAGCCCCGGGGGACCCTCTGTGGCGGCAGGCCGTGCCCGACCCGCTGGAACTTAAGGACACCATCTGCCTTACCGATCCCCTGGATGAGGAAAACCGTTCGCCGGTGGAAAATCTGGTCCACACCTATCCGGATCGCGTCCTCTTTCTGGTGAGCCGGCAGACGATGGAGTCCGCCTTTGCCTATCTGCGCAAAAACAAACAGATCCGCGATGTCCTCATTTCCGGCGGCGACCCGCTGCTCCTGAGCGACGAAACCCTGGCCTGGCTGCTGGACAACCTGCGCGCCATCCCCTCGATCCAGATCATCCGCATCGGCAGCCGGGTTCCCTGCACCCTGCCCATGCGGATCACCACCCGGTTGGCCGGTATTCTCAAGCGATATCACCCGCTCTACCTCAACACCCACTTTAACCACCCCGACGAAGTAACCCCCGAAGCGGCCAAGGCGTGCGGTCGTCTGGCCGGGGCCGGGATCCCCCTGGGCAGCCAGACCGTCCTGCTGAAAGGGGTCAACGACAATGCTGCCACCATCACCGAACTCATGCACCGGCTGCTCATGATCCGGGTAAAGCCCTATTATCTTTTCCAGGCGGACATGACCCGGGGCGCCAACCATTTCAGGACCCGGGTGGAGACGGGGATCGGGATCATGCAATCCCTTATCGGCCACACCTCCGGCCTGGCCGTGCCCACCTTCGCCATTGACGCACCGGGCGGCGGGGGCAAGATCCCCCTTACCCCCAACTACCTCACCAGCCTGGGCAAAACCGTCACCTTGAAAAATTATCTCGGCGCCCCCTGCGGCTATCACAACGATCTTGATTAAGAGCGTGTCCGTATAAATCCTTGTTTGTCTCCGGATAGATTGCCTCTGCCGGCCATGTTTGGTACCATTTATCCAGGACCATGGCACAAGGAGGCCCCGCATGCAGAAAAAAATCCTCATCGCCGTTGACGGCTCACCTTACAGCACCAACGCCCTGCGCTACCTCGGCCAGCTTTTCCACCATCTTCCCGGCATCCATTTCCACCTTCTCTCCCTCATCCCGGCAAGCAGCACAGGCTCGGCCGCCCAGGACTGGCTGACCGAAGCGGAACTCCTCAGCACTGTAAGCCCCGCCACCCAAAAACTACTGGTCGCCCAAAAAAAATACATGCTTCAGGCCACGGACACCCTCAAGCGGCTCGGCATTGCCGAAGAGCAGATCCACACCTCCGTCCGGATCTCCCCGCGGGGCGTACCCCACGACATCATCCATGAGGCCCGGCAAGGGACCTACGACGCCCTGCTCATCGGCCGGAGGGGTATCGGCAAGCTGGAAGAGATGATCATGGGCAGCGTCTCCGCAACCATCCTGGAGAAATGCCATGATGTCCCCCTGTGGATCATTGATGGCCAGGTCAACTCCCGTAAATTCCTGGTGCCGGTGGACGGAACCTTCCATTCCCTGAAAGCCATTGACCATCTGGCCTTTATCCTTGCCGGCAACCCCGAAGCCGAAGTGACCCTTTTTTATTCAAAAGCGCTGCTGGGCAGCCATCCCACAATCGAGCCCAAGGACTTCTATTCCGTCTGGGGCGAAGCGTGGTGCGAAGAACACCTGCGCAGGGAGGACAGCCTTTTCCATGCGCCCAAGCAACTCCTCATCGACAACGGCTTTCCGGCGGAGCGCATATTCTGGCTGGAAACCTTCATGGGCATCGACCCCAGCCGCCAGATTCTGCGCCAGGCCCTGATTGATGATTTCGGCACCATCGTCATGGGCCGCCGGGGAGAGGAGGCCAGCAAGGGCCTTTTCCGGGGGGTTTCGGACCGGGTGCTGCTCATGGCCGAAGAGGTGGCGATCTGGATCATCGGCTGATATCTGTTGACAGACAAACCGGTTACACATACAAAACAGGGAATTGAACCAGAAAAATTCAAGTCCGGGGGGGGACCATGACCTTAAAAATTCTCGTGGTGGACAATCACCCGATGATCCTGAAGCTCCTGGCCAATTTTCTGGAAAAGGAAGGCCACGAGGTGATGACGGCCAGCGATGGCCTGGCGGCCCTCAGCGTGCTGGAGGTCTATGCGCCGGACATCATCTTTGTCGATCTGGTCATGCCCAACATCGGCGGCGACAAGCTCTGCCGGATTATCCGGGCCATCCCCAGGTTTGCCGACCTTTTCATCGTCATCCTTTCAGCCATTGCCGCCGAGGATGACATCGATTGCAAGGAATTCGGCGCCAACGCCTGCATCGCCAAGGGATCGATCAAATCCATCCAGAAACATGTCCTGGAGGTCATCCGATTTTGAAGCCATCATCAACAATATGTCCGAGGCGGTTTTCGAGCTGACCGCGGACGGCGCCATAATCTTTGTTAATCTGGCCGCCCTTGACCTGTGCAACCTTGCCGAGGAAAAGTTGCTGGCCGTAAACATCGTGACGCTTTTCAGCGCGGAAGCACAGGAAAGAATTACAACCCTGCTGTCACACCCGGAACGCTTGCCCCAACTCATCGAAGACGATCCTCCCACCCTGCTGAACGGCAAACAGGTCATCATCCATCTCCTGGAACTTCGCCAGAAAGACCACCCCACCATAATCCTCATGGCCAAGGATGTCAGCGACCGGCGCGAAACGGAACAAGCCTTGCTTGCCAATGAAACACGCTTCCGTGAACTGTTCAACAACATGAATTCCGGGGTTGCGGTCTACGAGGCAAAAGACCTCGGGGCCAGCGATTTTATTTTTGTGGATTTCAACCGGGCCGCAGAACGTTTCGAGAAAATACGCAAAGAGCAGGTGATCGGCAGGTCGCTCCTTGAGGTTTTTCCCGGGGCAAAGGAGTTCGGCCTTCTTGCCGTGCTGCAGCGAGTCTGGCAGACAGGCAGACCGGAGCATCACCCGATTTCCCTGTATACCGACAACCGGCTCACCGGCTGGCGGGAAAATTACCTGTACAAGCTGCCCTCCGGCGAGGTGGTCGCCATTTACGAGGATGTCACCGCCCGGAAACAGGCGGAAAAGAAGCTGGCCGTGGAATCGGCCATGAACGCGGCCGTGGCCAGAATTTCCCGAAAGATCATCTCCTCCGATTCCCTGAAGGACATTTCCGGCGCCCTGCTTGAAGAGGTCCTGACGCTGACCGGCAGCAAATACGGCATCATCGATCTGGTGGACCCGCAGACCAACAGCCTGCTGGCCATGGCCTTTTCCCCGGAGATCCGGGACATGTGCACCATGCACGAGGAAAACGGCGCCTGCGTGCATGCCCCCCAGGGCCTTGTCAGTTGCGGCCCGGCCTCCCTCACCCGCCTTGTTGCGGTTCCAGCCATGTTCAACCACGATTTTCTCGGCATCATCTCCGTTGCCAACAGCCCCAACACCTATGAAAAACGGGATCTCGACACCCTTGAACACTTCGCGTCCCTCTTTGCCCTGGCCGCACAAAAAAAACAGGCCCAGGACCACATTGCCCACCTGGCCCACCATGACCCCCTCACCGGGTTGATCAACAGACATATTTTTCCGGACCGGTTGGCCCAGGCCATGATTCTGAGCCAACGCCACCGCAAGAAAATCGCCCTTCTCTATGTGGACCTGGACAAATTCAAACAGATCAACGACGCACACGGGCACCTGGCGGGAGACGCCGTCCTGATTGAGGTAGCCACCAGACTGCGCACCCTGTTGCGCGAATCCGACACAGTCGCCCGCATGGGCGGGGATGAATTTGTGGTGATTCTCCACGATATCACCAGCAAAACAGCGGTACAGCATGTAGCAACAAAAATCATCACCTCCCTGGCGGATCCCATTCCCTTCCATGATCTCCGGCTCACCATCACGGCCAGCGTCGGCATCAGCATCTATCCCGATGATGACAAACAGATCGACGCCCTGCTCCATAAGGCAGACAAGGCCATGTACCTGGCCAAAAAATCCAGCACAACCAGCTACATCTTCTACGAGGGATAAGCGGTTCGCAGCCGGGCTGAAACATCCCTTGGAAAAGCCTGACCAATTGTGTATTCTTGCTTGTACGTTTTTTTTATCCACCAGTCTAAACAATATCCCGGGCAGAACCGCCCAGCACCCAGAACAGCCTGCCCGGAGCCAGCATGCTTGCCAAGGTTATCAGCGGAACAGTGTTGGGCGTTGACGGACATCTCGTTGACGTGGAGGTTGATATCGCCATGGGCTTGCCGACCTTCACCATTGTCGGCCTTGCCGAAGGCGCGGTACGGGAAAGCAAGGATAGGGTCAAGGCGGCCATCAAAAACAGCGGGTATGATTTTCCCAACCGGCGCATCACCGTAAACCTTGCCCCGGCCGATCTCAAGAAATCAGGCACCGGTTTCGCCCTGGGAATCCTCGCCTCCGCCGGACTGATCAACACGGAAATACTCGCCCGGACCTGCGTCACCGGGGAGCTTTCCCTGGATGGCGGGTTGCGCCCCACTCCGGGCATCCTGCCCATTGCCCTGGCGGCTCGTAAAGCGGGCTTGGCCTACTACCTGGTGCCCGAGGCCAACGGCGCGGAAGGGGGTGTGGTGGATGGCATCTCCACGGTGAGCGCGGCCGCCCTGCATGAGGCAGTGGAACTCCTGGCCGGGAAGAAGGAGCTCTCCCCGATAACCATCCACCACGCCGACCTGTTCCGCCAAACAGACACTCCGGAACATGACTTTTCCGAGGTCAAGGGACACGCCCATGTGAAACGGGCGCTGGAAGTTGCCGCGGCGGGAAGGCACAACATTCTGCTCTCCGGCCCGCCCGGGTCGGGGAAGACCATGCTGGCCCGCAGGCTTCCCTCCATTCTGCCAGATCTCTCCTTTGCCGAGGCCCTGGAAACCACGAAAATCTATTCCACCATGGGGCTCATTCCCAAGGAGAAAAGCCTGATTACCACCAGGCCCTTTCGCGCCCCGCACCATACCATTTCCGACGCCGGGCTGATCGGAGGCGGATGTCATTTCCAACAATAAGTGCGACATTCCACAAATAAATGCGACGACTCATGAGAGCCACGTAATCTTGTTACCATACGCGAGAGACACCTACCATGAAAAAGCCAGCGCCTGTTGAAGTCTTCGAAGGGCTCCCCAAAGACGATATCTTCCGCGTCGTATGGTGGTATTGCGGGGTAAGCAAAAATCAAACCGCGCAGTCCGAGCCTAAAGTCGAGGTTTGTTTCCGGGAACTCAACAACGACCATACCCTTGGCAAATCCTTCTACCACTACCATTGCGGCATTACCAACCTCGGCCAAATTCCACTCGGGACAATTTGGCAAGGAACCAGGAGAACCGGCCAACTCGACTTTGAGACAGAGACCTTCCATCTTGATTTCGACGATGGAGGCTGGGACATTCAAGATTCATGGGGGAAAATTGACGAAAAAAGACGCATAATCCCTCCGTTCTCTTACGAACTGTCAGATATTTCACGCCACAGCTCCACCAAAATCCTGTCGTTCCATCTGACTGACAACCCATACGGACTTGTTGTCCCTTGCCTTGTTTTTTTCTCACGCCTATACGGATATTCTCAATATATCAAGAAGGTACTTCTTAGAAACCGCTTGGACAAGGCCATTCCCGAACTCATTGTCCCGGACATCGCAGAGGCCCCCGAGGATTCCTGGCTCGTCACCATGGATAAGCATTGTTATGACGAGGACGTGTTTTTTCTGTCCCACCTCAAGCATGATCCCATCACCCAAAAACGGACTCGGCTGATCTGGGGAACAAGCGAGGGGAAACAAAATACCGGCGGAGACGAAATCGTTCACCCCAAGGTAGCGCCGTGGCATAATGGGCCGGCCCAACTGAAAGTGTGCGGCAAATGGTTGGACAAGGACAGAACCCGCTTTCTTGCTTTGCAGATATTGGAATCAAGTTTGCCGCAAGCGGTCGAATTATACCTGGATCGACAAAATACTAATGTGGTGACCGGGCCACTGAGAGAAGTTCGAGATAAAAAAAGTTGGCCAAACGTGGTAAAAAAAGAACCTAAAGAGCGGAAACCTTTGACCATCAGATATTCTGAAGAACCAGGCGTCGGCTCTAACGCCAGGGAGATACTGGATGCGCCATTAGGAATCATCGGCCCGATACCGAAAGTGACCAAAATCGTACGCGAGAACCAAGGTGACAGAGAAAAGTCCATACCTGTAACGGAACTTTTCGGCGATCAATGCTCGGGAGGCGATGCCCACGGCGAAAAGGACAACCTGGACGAAGCCAGCATCCATACCCCTCCACACAAGCCGACTAAACCCGATGAGGACGATGAGCCCCTGGACAACCCACCGGCGGAGAAGCTGGAATCCGCCGGAACGCTTAGAGATATGTGGAACGCGCTACAACAACTTGCGGAGAAGAAAGATTCGCCGATCAAATCGTTAGCTTCCGTGACTTCAAACGACCCGGGCGATCTCACCGGTGAAAAAATGCAACCGTTTCCATGTTTCGATGAGTCCACGAACATGAAACGACGCCATAAGCGGTGGGTGTATCTCGACCCGGACCATAAGCCGGCCGAAGAACGAACTCGACGCTGCGCGCTCGTGGTACGTATCGAAACCAACCACAGAGGAACCTGGTATATTATGGAAATCCAGCGGAGAACCAAAGATTCCCCTCAAAAAGAGGAAAAAGAAAAATTCAAAGTGTTGGCTTTTCGGCTTAAGGACGAGATCAATATCGACACATGGCTTCCCTCTTTTATGGAAGCCCTAGTGAATGAGGCCGGGCAGTTCGATAAAATCAAGGAAAAATGGCCTCCCGGAGCCGATTCGTTCAAGCACGGAAGAACAGGGGGCGATATCCAGAGCACAGTACTGAGAGCTTTGAATCATATCGAAGTGAACGGAATAGTGCCGCTGCCGAGTGACAGTAACACAGGCGCGCCTGAAGCGGATCCGGTCGCCGATTTACGATAAAGATCACCCTTGGCAACCATGAAACTTCTCATTCTCGCCGACCTGCATATAGAGTTCGACCCCTTCGACCGGACCGCCCCCCCCGGCCGACGTGGTGATCCTGCCGGGAGACACTAACCTCGAAATCCGGTATGTCGAATGGGCCAAGAAGGCCTTCGTCGGCCGGTTCTCTACGTTCCGGGCAACCACGAATACTACGGCGGCAATTACAGTTTCTCAGGCAGCCAAGCAATCCCTTACCCTGCAAGGGATTGCGATCTGTTTTTAATCCCAATATCACACCTCATTCAGCAAGCCGCCGCTTTCATTAGAACACGCAGCCTCTGTAGTAGCTGGGCAACGTCGACTCAGCAAGCGCGAAATCGCTTCTTGGCCCGCCTTCTTCGACAACAAACCCTGCTCGATCATATCCAACCAAGGCGTCAGGCATACACCAGGGGATGACTCCGCCGCCATGGCCAATCTTGTCTGCAAGTTTTGCTGCAAGCTCACTTCGCCCATAATGCACCTCGTTACTCCAAATTTCAGATTTCTTCCAGCAGCAGAACGACGTCGGCCTCTGTCGATTCCGGCGTAAAACCATTCACATTGACCTTGCCGGTGTCATAATCTGCCTTGCTGGGAACGCCCCAGCAATCCACGATGATGTGGATTTTGGCGGCAAGGGCCGCTTCGTCGCCCCACATCTTCCGGACCTCTTCGATTCCTTCTGCGTGATGCCGATGGCGCCGGTGAGTTTGGCCGTACTCTTTGTAGCACGCATCAAGCCATTTATGGACTTCCTTCCACTCATTGCCCAGAAGTCGCCCGCAGTCGGCGCAGTGTTCGTACAGGTAAGCCATCTTTTTAGTAACCCCAGGCAATATGTTCGGTAAGATCATCTCTTTTGCCAAACATAATAAACACCAAACTGTTATGCTGCATGAGTTTGCGGTCGATTTTTCCGCCCGATATCACGCTCATTCCGGATAGTTTGAATCATCTTCCATGCTTCCTCCCAAGTCGAATCTTCCTCTTGGCCGAATTGGTTGACGAAGCGATTTTCATAGTCAGCCATGCTGGGGATACCCCAGCAGTCCACAATAATATGAATCTTGGCTGCGATTGCAGCCTCATCACCCCATTGCTGCCGGACCTCCTCAATCCCCTCAATATGGTGACGGTGGCAGCGGTGCGCTGGACCATACTCGGCGAAGAGCTCATCAAGCCAAATATGGACTTCTTCCCAATCTCGGCCGAGCCAGCGCTCACAATCGTAACAATGTTCGTATAGATGGGCCATTTCCGTATCAACTCTTTTTTTTGTGATACTTACGTAAAAAGGCCGAAGGCCTTGTTGCCCGGCGCCGCCGGCCGGGGAAGGTGGCAGAAGGAAGCGTCCGCTCGTGGCCCGTCAAGGCCTCGCGAAGGCCGCTGCTGGTTCGAGCAAGGGGGGAAGTGTTCCGGAGGGGGGGAAACGCCCCCAGGGCCTTTGTGACCCTTTTTTGCCCCTGGTCTGATTTCCCCCTTTCAAGGTAGCAGTTGACGGCCTGGCGGACCGGCGAGACCCTGGCCAGCGCGCATAACGCGAAGGTGTTTACCGGAACAGACTAATCCGTTTTTACTTCGGGTAGCAGGCCGGGTCAACGATTGCGGCGTTTACTTGCTTAGAAAAAGCTTGCATTTCGCGCATCACGCGGTCAGATTCGGCGGCATTCAGAACGGACTCAGCGCAGGCCGGGCAGAAATTACCCGTCACCGCCGCAATGATGGTGGTTTCGCCTTTGTAGGTGTAGGGTAGGTCTCGGGTATCATGGATCAGTTTAGCCGCACCGCAAACAGGACATTTCATGGTCATATCTCCTTGAAAGAAACGATCAAGACATCATCAACGGATTATTTCTCGAAATGATTGTGACGCTCAAGCAGCTCGTTGGCCTCGATCAACCGATGCAGCACAGGCTACACTGGTCAAGCCATTGATGGGCTGGCATGGTTCAGATCTCCACCACATAGTTCGGATTGTATCTGGTATCTTCTTTTCCTGCATAGCCTCTTGGGTTGCACAGCACACGAGTCTCGCCAAGCATATAGTCGCAGACCGTATGGGTATGGCCGTGGACCCACAGCTTCGCCCCGGACTCTGCAATCAGGTCATCGAGGTTTGACGCAAAGGCAGCGCTAAGTTGATCGTTCCGGTATCGCTCCGCAACTGATTGAAGCGATGGGAGATGGTGAGTGACCACTACGATCTTTTTACCGGTCGAGGACTGCAGCTCCTTTTTTAACCAGGCCTTTTCCCTGGCGTGGATTTGTATGGTATCCTCCGGCCGAAATCTTTTATTCGTCGAATCCGTCATGATTCGCATAAAATCACTCATACTCCTCTGGGCCGTCAGTATTGCAAGTGGCTGATTGCCCATCAGACGAAAATCAGTCCACAGTGTAGCGCCCAGGAATACTACGCCGTCCTGCTCGTACCTGCCGCAGTCCAGCAGATGAACATTCGAGTCGGCTGCGGCTTCCCGCATTTTCTCCCGCAGATGCGGGTAAACTTCACCATAGTATTCATGGTTGCCCGGGACGTAGATCACCGGCTTGCCGGCGAAGGCCTCTTTTGCCCAAGTGATACCCTTGGTTTGGAGATCCGTGTCGCCAGCAAGGATTACCAGGTCGGCGTCCGTCTCGGGAGGCTTGAAGTGACCGAACTCGATATGCAGGTCTGCGAGGATGTGGAGTTTCATCGTTTTCCTCGCCACCAATACCTATAGTCATTTGGCCAGGCGCAGTTGTCTTTCTTTTCGCCCGTGGGCCAAGGGGCACTGCGGCTCATCAACCAGCTTTTGAATTCTTGACGATCGCCGTCCGGCAACTCGGATATCCGGACGAATGGCATCTTGTCGCCATAGTGGACAACCGGCTGCTGGATCAACTGCAGATCGTCATCGATCTGCCAGCACTGGCCATTCATAACGTCCATACAGGTGAGAAAGCCCTTTTCCATGTAGGCGCCGGTATCGAGACAGGCCGCATGGCCAAGATCATGCACCAGCAGATCCGGCTGGGGAGTGTGGCCACAGATAACTTTCCTGCCAGAACAATGCGGCTTGCAATCTTTGTTGAATCGCTTCCAATGCAACGGGAATAGAGGCTGGTCAGCCAGGGGGATATCAGGACAAAGGCCTCCGTGCACAAAGATAAATTTGTCTGTTTCGCATGCATCGACGCAGCTATTCCGCAAAAAGTCGATATGCTCCTGGGGGATCACTTCGATGGTCAACTCCCGCATCTGCTTGGTGATATCGTTGCAGCACTCGAAGTAGAACCAATTGAGATCCTGTTGCACTTCCAGCCAGCGACTCGCTTTTCCCCGGCGATCCCCGTAAGATATGAACGTCTCCAGCGCCTCGTTGCTGTACCACAAGCCGCCCGGGTAACTATTGACCAAGACGCGCTCCCAGTAATCTACGTCATCTGCGTCAAGACCTGCCTTTGACGGGTAGTATTCTCGCAACCGCGCCTGATCAAAACACATGAGCAGCATTGCGTCATGGTTGCCCCGCAGGGAAACGATATTGATATCTTGGTTGCTGTGCAGGTCGATCAGGATATCAATGACGCCTTTGGAATCCGGGCCGCGGTCGATATAGTCGCCCAGCGTGACGATCAAGTCCTCGCAGGTCGGCTCGATGGCTTCCAGCAGCTTTTCAAGATGGCGAGCGCAGCCGTGGATATCGCCGATGGCCAGGACGCGACCGTATTTTTCGGTTTTACTGATGATCATTTTTTTCAATTACCCCGAGTAGCGTGAATTTTTTCTATTTTAACCGGTTGCTGCAGGAATATCCAGGAGGCGCAGTTCGTGATTGACCTTCCCCTTAAAAACTGAGCCATTGCGAAGTTGACGATTTCAGTCTAGAACCTCAATGAGGAAACGGACATGAAATCAAACCGATTCACAGAGAACATATCACCATGAACATCGCCCCCACCATTTCCGCCATCTACGGCTTTGACCGGAAGATCGACCTCAAGCGCCCTCTGTTTGCCTGCGGGGTATCCGCAGGCTTTCCGTCTCCGGCCGACGATTATATCGAAGGCCGTCTCGATCTAAACGAGCTCATGATCCAGCACCCGGCCGCCACCTTCTTTGTGCGGGTGGCCGGGGACTCCATGATCGGCGCCGGCATCCACCATGACGACATTCTGGTGGTGGACCGCTCCCTGGAACCAGCAAACGGCAAGGTGGTCATCGCGGTGGTTAACGGCGATCTCACGGTGAAGAGACTCTTCAAGCAGAATGGTGTCGTGCGGTTGCTGGCCGAGAATCCGGATTATCAACCCATAGAACTCACGGAGGAGACCGCCTGTGAAATCTGGGGCGTGGTCGCCTTTGTGATCCATTCTCTGTAAGGCGCGAACATGGCCCAGATTTTTGCCCTGCTCGACTGCAACAACTTCTACGTCTCCTGCGAACGGTTGTTCAACCCGAGGCTCGAAGGCCGGCCTGTGGTAGTGCTTTCCAACAATGACGGCTGCATCATTGCCCGGTCCAACGAGGCCAAGGCCCTGGGCATCAAAATGGGCGAGCCCTTCTTCAAATGCCGCGGCCTGATCGCGGCCCACCAGATCCAGGTTTTCTCCTCCAACTATCCCCTGTATGGCGATCTCTCCCAACGGGTCATGGATGTGCTCTGCCAGCTTGAACCCGAAGTAGAAGTTTCTTCCATAGACGAGGCCTTTTTCCGCATGCCGCAGGCCAACGAAGAATCCTTGCTTGAGAATGGACGAAACATTCGAGCCACAGTCAAAAAGCAGGTAGGCATCCCGGTATCCATCGGCTTCGGCCCGACCAAGACTCTGGCCAAGATCGCTAACCGGATCGCCAAGAAGCATCCTGAACATGGCGGGGTCTTTGTCCTGCCTGATCAGGGGCTTGATGCCCTGCTGGCCACCATCGAGGTGGGGGATGTCTGGGGCATTGGCCAGCGCCAAACACAGAAGCTCTTTGCGTGCGGTATCCGCACCGCCCTGGACCTGAAAAACGGCAATGACACATGGCTGCGCAAACACCTGACCGTGACCGGCTTACGCACCGCCATGGAGTTGCGCGGGATTTCTTGCCTGCCCCTGGAGGAATCGCCCCCGTCCAGGAAGTCCGTCACCAGCTCCCGATCATTTGGCCAGCCAGTCACCGACCTTGCATGGCTCCGGGAGGCGCTTTCCTCTTACATCGCCATTGCCGCCGAAAAGCTGCGGGTGGAGGGTCTGAAGACCGGTTGTGTCCAAGTCTATCTTACCACCAACCGGTTCCGGGAAGGAGAACCGCAGTACGCCAACAGCAAGACCATCACCCTGTCGATCCACACCTCCTCCACGCTGGAACTGATCCACTATGCCGATGAGGTTCTACGGCAGCTTTACCGGCCCGGCTACGCATACAAGAAGGTCGGGGTGGTACTCATGGATCTGGTTCCTGCTGGCCATGTGCAGGCCCATCTTTTCTTGACCCCGCCAAAGGGGCAGGAAGCGCTCATGGGCGCGATGGACCAGATTAACCGAAGGTGGGGCAAGGATACCTTGCACAGTGCTGCAGCAGGGCTCCTAAGACCTTGGAAGATGAAACAAGGAAAAAGGTCGCCACTCTACACGACCTCCTGGCAGGAACTACCAGTGGCGAATGCTTCCTCCGGTTGCATGACGGCAGATTATTGAAGCATTAAAAAGATAGGTGTATTGCATGAAAAACCAAGCAGAAAAACACAAAGATATTGCCCGTATTGACCAGGTTTCCAAGAAGACCTATGGCTGGTATGTGCGGGTAAGATTCAACGGGAAAATACATTCAAAGCTTTTTTCGGATCTGATGCATGGCGGCCGGGCCGCCAGCCTGCTCGCGGCCATCGCCTGGCGAGACGCCACGGAAAAGGAGATTGGCAAGCCCAGGACGAACAGAAGCATCGTTACCGCGAGCACGAAGAACGCAGGGGTTGTGGGGGTAAGGCTCAACGAAAAACTGAACAAATATGAGGTGAGTTGGGTTACCCTTCATGGGAAACATGGAAAAACCAGTGTCTCCATCTCGAAGCACGGAAAGGAAAAGGCTTTTCAGATCGCTTGCGAAAAACGGAAAGAGAAAGAGATGGAAAGATTATTTCGCCCCTAGAGCTCGCATACCTTGTGAACTGAATATTGGAAAACTTCCCGTAGTTTTCCCGTATTGTTCTTTGTCACAAAAAAGCCTATCATTATAAATGGGCAACGGTATAACATATAGATGTTGCCAACATTTCCCAACTCGGCGCAATTCAAAAAATGAAATTCGGGATCAGAAAACCATCTTTCAGTAAACGGCTCTCTGCGAGAACTTCGCTAAAAAGGGTCGTGCGGCACAGCCTCGGGATAAAAGCGCCTCGTGGATTAGGCTGGCTCACAAATCCCAAAAAAGCTGCCTACAATCGGGTATACAACAGAACAACAACTGGTTGCATGGTTATAATTGCCCCCTTTTTCCTAATAACAATAGGGATTGGCTCTTTGTTTTTTCGTTTTTGAATTATTGACTTTCATTCAAAAAGGAGTCTGAAAATGAAGAAGATATCAATTGTGACGGCGGCGATAATGTTGATGTTTGTCTTCCCAGGTACCAATCATGCCGCTTCCAGTTTCGACCAAGAAGGCATAAAGGAATCCGTTGACATAGTGACCGACTCTCCCTGCCTGAATGAACCAAATGACAAAACTGAGCTGAACCAACGCGGATGTTGCTCGCATCATGGCGGGGTCTGTGGATGCAGCAGTTCTGGCAGAGTAGAGTGTTGCGATGGAACATTAAGCCCGTCATGTAGATGCTGACACCGACATAACAAAACGAAGACAAGGACGCTCCCATGAGGTCATCTCTGCCATACGGTCCGCAGAATCGTTTTCTATTTTTTCTCTTTGCCTTTTTTGTCCTCTCCGTCTCTCATGTCTCAGCTGGCCCCTTGGATGACTGCCAAGAATTCACCGCCTACGGCGTCCCAGGGAATACCGGCGAACTCCTCTGCCATAAAGGCTTCCTCCTCGCCCATGACCCGGGACGAAAAACCCCCATCTGGGTAATCGAACATCTCACGAAAGAAAAAGCCAGGGGTACAATTGCCCGCAAGGACGCTTTCAAGCCAGATCCGGTTCTGCCCAAAGGCAGGCGTGCGGAACTTAGCGATTATAAGGGCTCCCCTTATGACAGAGGGCACATGGCGCCGGCTGCCGATATGAAATGGGACGCACAGGCCATGGCCGAATGCTTCTACCTTTCCAATATGGTTCCTCAGGTCGGGAAGGGAATGAATCAAGGAATCTGGAGGATACTAGAGGATAAGGTCAGGGATTGGGCCATATCCCGAGGAGAGATTTATATCTACACCGGACCGGTTTATGACGGAAAAGAAGAACTGAAAACTATCGGGAAGAACAAAGTCGCGGTCCCATCCGCTCTTTTCAAGGTAGTTTTCTCTCCGGGGGATCAGAAAGCCATCGCGTTTATCATGCCGAACAGGGGCCTCAACACAAAGGACATGCCCAAATATATCGTAAGCGTCAGAGAGGTGGAAAATGAAACGGGGCTCGATTTCTTTGACACTCTCAGCAAAGAGACCCAGGATTATTTCGAATCAAACTCGGCGCCGGCTTTGTGGGAATAAAAAGGAAAGAAAGAGAGAACCTCAACAAATTTCATCGAAATATGGAATTTTAATTTCTGGCAGCATAAAAAAATTCGGAGGTAGCAAATGGCCAAAACATCACCGTGGCATGCCAAAGATTCAGATGTCTATCACGACAACACAAAATGCACAGAGGGAAACAACATTGAGCCACGAAATAAATTACCTGGTACGGGCGGAAAAAGAAAATGTGATCATTGCCAACGACTGAGTTAGTTTTCTGGCCCCGTTCGAGTAACTTGCTGCCAGGATACGGACGGGGCTTTCGGGAAAATCTCCATTTCGCCTCCACCAGGAGGGCGATGTCATCATTTCTATTTGAATCACTCACTCAAAAACACGAAAAAAATGCCGCATAAGGCTCATTCACCAGGGCCGGTTTACGGTTGGCCAAAGAATCCGCCACCCCGTCTCTATTTCGCTGGAACTGTCAAACTTTTGTTGTCCCCTTGCAAAGCCTGGGGGTTAAGCAAAGAAATTACCCGTTGACTTTACCAGAAAATTACCGATAGGCTATACTAGCATAGTGTAGTATATACTATGCTCCGTACCATCTTGGAGTTCTAACAAAGGGGAAGCGGTTCCGCAAACAGGGCAGGCGAAGGTAGCGCCGCGATGGAAGCCGATTTTGATGTCAAGCCGCTTATTCTCTTTGGAGAACTCGACCCCCTCTACCTACAAAGGGGGATGAATCATTTTTATACCATTACCCACTCGGAATAGCGACGAGCCATATATATCGAAGGATTCGAGTAAAATTTACAAAAAATGGTGGTCAACGTGGAAACTAAGCCACAAACCATAGCGGAATCCCTCATAGATACCCTTAACAATCTTTCTTTTGACCAAAGACATAGTTCTTTTGTTTTGAGAAGATTCAAGAAAGACGCAGATGTCTTAAGGGGGAAAGACCAGGGAGCCGGATTTAACGTGCTCGGAGTTATTGCAACATTTGAGCGAAAGCTTGATGAGGTTTGCTATAATTTTGATCTTTCCTTGAGGTACAGAGAAACTTCATTCACACATGATAATTATGCCATATCACTAGCAAAGCTTGGCTATTACAATGAAGCGTGGGATGCAATATCAAAAGCTATCGACGTCTACAAAGATGACCTATCATTACTAGATTGCGCCATTAAAACATCTTTTGTTTCTGGGCGAATTTTTCAATCATTTGATTTGATTGTTAACAGATGGGACAAGTTGTCACCCGGCAAACAATACAGATTTTCTCCTATTATTCACGCCGTACAGAAGAAAGCAAAAAAATTAAATCTATTAGAAAAAGACATTTGCGCTTTCTTCAATACATTTACCGAGCCAGTTCGTAATAATTCGCTCTTTATCTTTTCCGAAGAATTCTCTTTTCAAGATAATCATGGCCCATCAATCAGCTATCTTTTAGATGACATCAACATTGACTTACATTCGTTATTTGAAGAAACAGATTCCAATCTCAAAAAATTCTCCAGCGACCTCAATTCACTTATCAGATACAATTACGAGTGTAGCGATGAAGATGAATTAGAATTGATTAATTCAATTGAAGCTGACATAGACGCAAATCCATCAAACATTGTCGAAGTAGATCACAAACTACTTCACAGAATTGCCAATTTGATTAATGTTGAGGGAGTTCAGTGGCAAAAATAAACGATTGGGACCTATATTATTATATATTATTCGAAAAATTGCTATATGATTTGGTGGAAAACGTTGAAGCCATAAAGAAAAAGACCCCCATAGATTACTCGAAGCATCCTAATTTCAAGCTACTTGAATCAATTTACTTCTGCATCACAAAAGATATTCCCACAGATCCAACTTCGAGCCGGTTTCAAATTGGCAACACTCTCGGTAAAGATTATAAAAATTGGCGTCGCGCGAAACAGCATCTTCCCCCTCGCTACAGACTTTTTTTCTTTTTCTCGTCTAGTAAGAAAAAAATTATTTACTCGTGGTTTAATAACGTCAAATGCTTACGAAAAGACGGCTCAAAAACAGATGTTTACGAAGTTTTCAAAAAACTCCTATCAAACACGACTATTCCAAACGAATTCGACAAATTATTAAATGACTCTCGTTACCTTGACATCGAATCTTGATTATTCGCAAAACCCCTCCATGTTGCGACAATCTGCCAGCAATGACTAATCAAGAATCAATGCAGGTTTTGAAATCCCCTTCACTCCTTCTCGTCTTATTACATCAGCTCTTTTTCATGTCCATCTCATCGATGAGGCTCAGGAAGTTATCAAAACAAAAAATGTCGCTGTCTTGGTGGTAAAATCTGGTCGCTGTCGTGGATTCTTCCCGCTGAACGCCGCTCTGTTCCATCTGGACTGATCACTTCCAATTCCTTGAACTGAACCAAGTTTCCAAGAGCTTCACGGTAAATATGGGCTGACGCTGGGGTAGTGTTGCATGTCCTCGCAAAAAACTCACCAAAGGATATCCCTTCGGGATCTGGATAGATTAATTTGGGTATCTGTTCCATAAGTTTCGAAATACTGGCAATCTTGGCAGAGTCGTCAAAACAAAACATATCCAATTGACCGGTGAAGTTTTGATCTTTTTCCGGAACATATCCCAGCATATTAAACATATCCAAACCGGCGTCGCCATAATGGATGAAATAATTGTTTTTCTCCCAATGAATTCGAGTCATAACATCACGAGCACGAGGTTTCTGCGAAAGATGAAGTAGCCAATAATCGCCATGCCCTTGAGAAGATCGAATGAAGAAAGGAGTATAGAAACGGGCTCCACAGGCGTTAACAAGGTCTTGATATAGGCAACCCTGGATAAATAGGCGCCAGTCCTTCTCCGACCTCTTTATTTCCTCGATTGTTCTCCCTCGAAAGACATTTTGAATACCAATTCTCTCCAACAACCCCTTACTGATATGATTATCCCCGGCAAAATTCAGAAATGAATCAACCGCAAACGTAAGGATAACTTCCCCTCCAGGCAAACTTTGCAGAAGTTTGTTAATCAGAGGAGCCGGAACCTCACTGTAGCCATACTGATCAAGAAGAAAAATTGACCTTGCTGCTCTACCTTTCTTCCGAATAAACGCTGTAATTTCCTCTGCTCTATCTTGAAAACGTGATTGAAAAACGAAGATTGACACCTCAAGCTTCAATCCGTAGCCCCGTTCCTGTAATTGGTGCCGCAGCACCTCCGCCGCCCCTTTATTGTGTTCAATAAAAAAATAATCAAGGTGAAGGCGGACTTTCTTGTGGCGGTCTTTGTTGACTAAGAATTCAGCCTCCTTAACTGCGTCAAGCATCACAAAAGGCGACCCCAACACTTCTTCTCTGGTACTTGCATGCCGGTAAATGCCACCACCAGCAAACCCATCGACAAGTGTAAGCCGAAATTCTTCCTGCCGAGGAGACGATATCAGCGTCTGGATATATGCAACCAGATAGGCACGCAGGATTTCATGTTTGGCAACACTGTGTTGCTGTACGACCGGTGGCCGTTCCCCTATCGCCCACTTGTAGTGTACTTTTGCCACATGCCCCCCCGCGTTGACTGATACTGAGCGCCAAAAGCTTTCAGAGGAACTTGATTCCAGACCTGGCCGTCAAGTTCCCTACCATTTTGTTTTTTTGCTCGTTTAATCCCGTCAGCTCCCCATCCACCCCATTGCTTGAAGAAAAAGGCGACTTCTTGCTCGTCGCATTGGAGCCGTATTTGATCAATCCACTCTTTCTTCATAGGGCGGGATTTGGGTCCTGACTCACCGCCAACAATAACCCAGTGGATACCTGTTAAATCAATGTCGCCGAGGCTTTCGAGCAAAGGTTCAACGGACAAAAAACGGATTGAAGCTCCCACCTTTCTCAACTCTTCAATACGTGGCAGACCGTGTTCCCTATTCTCAACTGTCACCCCAAGCCAGGCATTGCGAGGAACCATTTTTCCATCAAAATACTCAGACATTTTTGTTGCACGCTTGGTCAGAATCTGAAAAGTGTGCTGGGGCGAACGCAAAATGACATCAAAAATTTGATCAAGGTATGAAACTGGAACTTCTTCGTGGAACAAGTCCGACATTGAATTAACAAAAAAGATGGTCGGTTTCTTCCTTAATATCGGTTCGTTGAGTCGCTTCGGTAGCAAAGTGAATTCGAAGCCATTTTCATAACCCTTTGTACCCATTGCTTGTAATCGTCGGGCCATTATCTCGGCATAACAGTGGGCACATCCCGGAGAAAGCTTGGTACATCCCACTGTAGGGTTCCATGTTTGTTCCGTCCATTCGATTCGACTGATGGTCATATCACTCTCTCTGCTCTGATTCTTGGCACAAGAATCTCAGTAAAAATGTAATTAAAATAACAAATTAAAGCCAAGCTAACAATTAAAAGCTTGTAACATAGTATAATTGCTTCGGCAGCCAATAATGTTTCTTCCCACTCAAAACAGCCATATCGCCACCATCGATTTCCACCAACTGATCCTCAACGGCCATCTTCCTAGCCATCCTGGCCGGAATTCGATGAAAGTAGCGCAGAGACAACTCAACCAGCTTCCGCCTGTCCTTTTCGCTCTTATCCACAGAGCGCATCAACTCCATCAGTTCCCGCTCAAGGTCCAAGCGATTCTCTGGCCGTCGCCTCGCTATTTTACAGCGTAGCGACTTTACGGACGGCAACGCCAGTTCCGCCCCGAATTCATCGCGCAGCAGGCAAACGAACCCGCTTACCGCCGCCCGCTGCCCGGGCGCCGTACCGAGATATTCCAGCAGATCCTCCTGGCACGGCAACTCCCGGCCATTCATGATCGCCGTCTTGAGCAACGCCAAGGCCGGGCTCAAGGCCAACCTGACGGATGACAGTCCGGTCACCCCTTCCCGCATCCGCTCCGTAAGACGGTCGTGATACCTGATCATGAATATGTGGGCACTGCCGGTTTCGGCGCTTTGGGCCATTATTTCCTTGATGCGCTTGCGCTCGGTCACCTCCATCCTGTCCGTGGCCGTGATCTTGACCAGTCCCTTTTCCTCAAGAAAACGTAGCGGCTGGAAATTTTTCCGTAACAAACCAGCCGAGAAATGCTTCAGAAGCGTGGTTGCATCCGGAATATTCTCGCCCGAGGACCACATTTCCAGGAAAAACTCGAAATACCGATTGATCTTGATCGCAGCCGGATGGGCTCCGGCATCCTCTCGTAGCCATTCGCCGAAAGCGCGAAATATCTCTGCGTTCTCTTTCCTGTCGAACACCACGGCTGCGATATCGATGCGTTTGGAAAGAAGCCGGTTCCAGTAGCAGTCGTCGCATTCCCCTCCCCTGCCCGCCGGCGACGGCTTGCCGCAAGTTCGGCATGCTACCGTCCCTTTTGTCAGACAGCGTTTACAGAGAAGCCGGCCGGCGCCGTCGTCGTACAGCAAACGGTTCCTGCGGCAAAGAGCACAGTTGCCATGATCAAGCCGCTGACAGGCTGGGCAGATCGGTTGATCGATGCCGAGACGAAGAACTTTGCTGAGCCACCGGGACTCCTTGCCGCAATGGGCGCATACTCCGCCCTTGCTAAAATAGGGTGAGCAGGCGTTGCACGCCGGGCCGTAGGGAGTGACCTTCCCGATGGCGTAAGTCGTTCGGAGACAGCGAACACAAGGCTCACGGCCCTCGCGGACTTTGCCGCCGGCCGACTTCATTCGCCGGCCATCTTTCGTCGCAGCAATGTCATTTGCCATTCCACCTGTCTCCGCGATTTGGGGGGAGGAGGACTGCGGCGTGCGCCTTTTACCCCTCTGTTTTTCCCAAACGGATCCTCGCCGATCGCCAATTTGTCGGCCAGCAGACGGAAAGCGGGCGAGGGCGGCATGCCCGCGCCGAGAAGATTCCGCCTACTCAACCCGACCGAACGCATCATATCCAGCAGTTCGTCGAACGACATCGACATCATCCAGCCGATATTGTCGAGCGCCGCCCGCCGTTTCCCGACTCGCAACCCCTCAAAGCTGGTTTTGTCGAGCCTCCTGTCCACCGCTGACGGCCATCGTTGTGCCAAAGCGGTCATGGCTACCGTTCCCGACCTCATGGTCAATCTGACGAACTCCCTCATGAACCGAAGCGCCGTAAACCAGCTTCGGACCGAAACACGATCGCCAAACGCCTCGCCGCCGCCGTTCCTAATCGCATTGTCGGTAGCCGCCTGGATCCGAAGGGCGTAGCGCTCTTTCGGGATCTCGGTGGAGGCGTCGGCCAACGTTCCCCGGCAGGTGAAGCAAACCCCGATATGCGGCGTTCCCAGAATCAGCCGATGCGGTTCGAGAACAGCATCGCAATGATGGCAGCGATCGAGTAGCCCGCATCCGTGCTTGGCACAAACCGTTTGCCATGAGAACCGCCACTGCAACCGGTAATAAGGAATACGGTCCTCAGCCAGGCAACGGGGGCAATATTGCAAACCGTCTGAGCGCTTTCGATTGCGTGAGCCGGTCGGGATCAGCCACGGCCATATTCCGTTCAGGGGCGGCTCCTCGCCCATTATGGCCAGGAAAACCGGCCACAATAGCACTCCCTTGAACGCTTCCGACCGGATACCGCTTTCCTTCGCTAAAACAACCAGGCGTTCATCCGGAATAGTCCGATCGAGGTCGCCTGTCCAAACACGCCAGCGAGGCCAGACGGCGCCAGTCAGAACCATGGGATCGCAACCGTTAGCCAACGCCGCCCGGACCAGCCAGGATGAAAATATCTCGTCCGGCAGCAGATCGATCGGGACGGCCCAACGGGACGTTACCCGAACAGTTCCCGGATGCCACGAGTAGGTTGAATCCATTGCTTGCTCTCGATTATCTCCGGCGTGATCATTTCTTCTCCGGTTCGGATGGCGTCCTTGGCGCATTCGACGAGCAGACGATGCAGGTTGCCGATGTTCCCTTCGGAAATCGCATGAAGCCGACCGGCCACCGCCGGAACATGGAGCTTGGAAGGTTTTTTCAGTGGCAGAACCTTCTCGAAGCTCGCCAGGAGTCGTTGGAAGTCCGGATCGAGACGCCAGGGAGGCATGGAGGCCACATCGAACCGGCTGGCATGCTGCGGGTCGGTGTGCAGTACCCGCACCGCCTCCCTGGTGCCCACCCCGACGATTGGGATGGAAAGCTCGTTGCAGAGCAGCTTGAGCGCGTTCATCACCTCCCGCTGCTTGACGGCCGAACCGGTGAGCAGGGAGTGCAGCTCGTCGATGATCAACATCCGCACACTGCAGGCTCGCATCAGATGAATGAGCTGATAACGGAGTTTGGCGACCGAATCGGTCGACCGGTAAGGGGTCCAGAAACGCTCAAGCACCGAAACGTAAAGGGATTTCTCGTCGGCGCTCGTGGGTGCCTCGGCGATGATGATCGGCCGTACCGGATCCCCGTCTTCGGTCACGTAGGATACGCCGTGCAATTCACCGAACCGCTTGATCAGAGTGGTTTTGCCGTTATTTGAGTCCCCCACCACAAGCAGGTTCGGCATCCTCGGACGTTGGGGTTTCTTGAGAAGCCCCTCCAGAACCTTCAGTATTTCGGCGGCCCTGGTGTATCCGATCCACCTGGGATAATCCATGGCCGCGATGCGGTCCTCGTCGGACATACCCATCACGGCGAAGAACTCGGGATGCAAATGGTTGTAATCGTACATTCTCGAACCTCACACGATATCGTCGAAAGCTTCCACACCGTCTTCCAGCAGATTGTCCAAGGCGGCTGCCGGCGGCCCCTGAACCGGCCTCATCCCTTCTGGACGGGCGGGAGAGACGCCCTTTTCATGCTCACGCCGACGCTGGCTCTGCCGCCTGGCCTTCTTGGTCCTTTCCCGGGACTCCTCCACCTGGGCCCTAAGCTCGGTTATCGCCCGCAGGATTCGGTTTTCGTCAACCGATTTCATTCCCTCGCGCTTGGCCGCGCTACGGGCCTGCTGATATTCCCATACGCTCATCGTCGGCAACGCCTGGTTGGCGAACGGTACCCTGAAATACTGCCTGCTGTCGGGGTCGTAAAACCAGACCACGCTGATATCCCGCGGATCCCGGCGGAAGATGAACTCCCGCTTACTGCCCGGCTTTTTCGGCTCAGAGGAGTTGATCCAGGAGCGGAGCACATCGGCGTAGTAGTTGAGGCCTTCGATCGAGACGCCGTAGGTCTGAATGGTGCGCCGGAAAGAAGGCAGGAAGTCGAGCAGCAGGGCCTGGCGATCCGCCGGGCGGGGCGGAAGGCCTCGGCCGACAACCTCGGCGTTGCCGAACATCCCGATCTCCCATTTTTTCACCGGCGACATGCCGATGCCGGCATGCAGCCGCTGATGGTAGACCTTGCAGATCAAGGTCACCAACCAAGTCTCGAACTCCGTCTTGGTCATCGCCGCATGCTTCTCGGAGTCGTACCCTTCCCTCTCCCTTACCGACGAGAAGGTCGTGCCGGGCAGAGAGTGGATCTCTTTCATCAAGGTTCCGAGCATCCGCTCTATATGCCCGCCGTACCGAGGCTGCTTTACCGGCCGGAATTCAAGGTTGATACCGTGAGCCAGACACGACTGTCTGAAGTTGTTGGACCGGAAATCGGCGCCGTTGTCCACATGGATGGTATCCATCACGCCCCAGACATCCCAACGCACGTCAACCCCTCTGACGGCCAGCCATTCGTCCTTGGGCAGAATGGCGTGGGCGACGCACATAGCCACCGAGGTTTCCGAGGGCGGATCGAACGAAAGGTAGTAGCCGGCGACCATCCGGCTGAACACGTCGATCGCCAGGGTGATCCACGGCCGGCCAATCGGCTTGCGGTGAATATCGTCCACCAGAATGATGTCCGCCGGGGTGTGGTCGATCTGAACCACCGCCAGAGGATAATCGGCGTTGGGGAAACGTCCCGCCGCCGGCAGGAACTTATTCTTCGCCTTTTCCTTAAACCCCCTGCCCCGCAGGCGCTGCTTTTCACTTAGCGCGGCGATACGGGCCCGGACGGTGTTCGGGTGCGGGGAATCGACCCCGCTCTCCCGGCACCGACGCAGGACTTCCAGGACGGCTTTCTGCGGCGAAGGCCGCTGAGCGGTCAAGAAGGTGTCCTGAAGGACTTCGCCAATTATGGCCTCGGCGTGTTTGGAGATGCGCATGGCCCCGGACCGCCATCCCCTCTTCATGGGGATCAGGGTGGAAAGCAGGGCTATGCTCCGGTACCGCTTCACCCAGCGGTACAGCGTCGCCGGATCCACCCCGACCTCCCGGGCCCGCTCGACTGTGGACATGCGGCCTCCGGAGTCGGAGGCCAGCAAAGGCTTGATAGCCTCGTAACGCTGCTCGGCCACCTTCCAATCCAGGTCGGTGATATCTTCAAGGTCGCTAAGGACGGCCGCGTGACGATCCCATCCGGGATCCGAACACGGCTTGAGATCCTGGAGGCGCAACGGCCGGCTTTTTCCGCTTTCGGCATCGACGCCGATGATCGTCTCGAAATCGACCACTTCGAAAATGCGGTAGACCACCCCGCCACAGAGAACGAACGCCCCGGGCGTCAGGTTTATCTTGCGCCGGTCCAGACCGATGCCCGCTTCGTCGCCAGCCGTATCCATGACGGCCACGGCTTGTCTCTTATCAGTCATAGGGCCTCCATAAAACGGTATCGTTGCCAAGGGGGGTGGTCATGTCGCATTCCAACCGGCCGGTGGCCAGCAGGTGCCATACATGGGAAATGCCCACGATCGTATCGGTCCGACCGATGAAATGAATATCGATGAGGTGCCGGAAGGGCGCCTGCCCCACCCTGTCGAGGTAGTCCAGGATCAAAGCGGCTTCCTCGGCAGGGAACTCCATCCGCTTATATCTTTTAAGGAAGTAGATGTTCTGAAAAACCTGATCGCGGATCCGGGTTTCGTCGTGAATCCTGAAATTCCATCCCTGTTCGCGGGCGTATCGCAACGCGGCCTTGAATTTCGGCTTCATTTCATGCCAGTGTTCCCGCAGTTCGGATCTCGGCTTTACCTCAACGAGCAGGGGGATCAAGCCGCCTGGGTAATCCTCGGCCCGGTAATAAACCAGAAAATCCGGCGTGTAATGATACTCCTGTTCGTTCGAGGCCCTGAACGGGATCCTCGCCGGCTGGGGTACGATCTTCATCACGAATCGGCTGAACTCCTTCCGGATCAGGAAATCCCGTTCCAGGGTCGATTCGAAAGGGATGGACTCCTCGCCCCTGAAAGGATACGCTCCCGATACGCTTCTCCGTGTGGGACGAATGCGGCGGACCTGGTGGGGCTCCTTAACCTCGTCGCAGCTATTTTTGTTATTCCCGAAGTCAGTCGCAGTTATTTTTGTTATTTTTGTCGCTTTTATTGCTGTCATACTTTTTCACCTGTTCCCACCGTGTGATCCCCGGGTTTCGCTCCGGATGTCCGTCGCGGGCAAAAGCCCTGGCGGAGGACTACCGTTTAATGTAGCATAATCACGGAGAAATTATTACCTTAATCTGAACCAAACCTGTGAAACGAATGCGAAAACCATTCAGCATACTGCACAAAACTTATGGAGCCCGTTCAGCTATGCCTGTCGCAAGAATTCATGGATCTTACAGCGGACAAATCCCCAGGCCCGGCGAGGTCTCCCTTGCCCACAACGGCGTGCTCTTTCTTGATGAATTGCCGGAATTCAAGCGCAATGTCCTGGAGGTTCTGCGGCAGCCCCTGGAAGACGGCCAGGTCACCATTGCCCGGGCCTCGCAGTCGCTCCGCTTTCCCGCGGACTTCATGCTGGTTTCGGCGATGAACCCCT
>PHAW01000171.1 GCA_002841785.1 Deltaproteobacteria bacterium HGW-Deltaproteobacteria-3
GTGGGAGTCTATCTGCAGATGCCCCTCCTTCCAGTTGTCCAACTCTCCTTCCAGGCGGCCATTGAGGGAGAATTCCCCTTCAATGAGGTCCTGCGGGTACCCAAGGCACGGCAGGACGGTTTCAAACCGAGGCGGGGTGGGGCAGGCGCTGCTCAAAGAAAAGTGGCTGTGCCCGAGTTCGGGGGTGGAAAACCATTCGCCGGTGGTGTCCAGGCAGCAGAGACGGCCATTATTTATGAGCGCGGACAGGCGCCACTGGGGATGAATCCGTATTTCTCCCCTGAGTTCCTGCCAGACCAGGGTGGCGGAAGCACTCTCCCCGGTTTTTCGGCCGAAAGTGAATTCATCCACATCAAAAACCACGGTGCCGGTTATATTCCACGGCGATGCCTCCTGCTGCGGTTTCTCGGAAGAAGAGGCGGAGCCGCCGCTGTCCTTGATCCGCTTCAGGGTATCCTTTAGATCCAACAAGGTTTGGCGGGAAAGCGCGGAAGAGGCAAGATTGAGCTTCAAGACAAGTCCGCTGCCACCCCGCGAGACCAGACCATTGACCACCACGGATTCCCGTTCGTTCAAGGCACAGGCCAAGCGTCTCACCTTGAGATCCTTGCCAACTCCTGCAAGGCGAAGCTCCTGGATATCGATAAAGCTGTCATCCTTCCCGTCAAGGTACCAGCGCAGATCCGTGGCCTCGATTTCCCCTGTAAAAGCCACCTTGTTGGGATCCTGGGGCAGATAGAGCTGAAAATCCCCGGCAATTCGCCCCTGCAGCAGGTTTTTCCGCTCCAGCAACTGGTCGACGGTTTTCTTGGACAATTCGCCCTTCCAGGAAAAAAGAAAGGTCTCCCTGGTGTTATCGAGAAAATCCAGGGTGATCGTGGCCGCTTCCTTGCCGTTCGTTACGAGGGCGGACATTTTCAGGGGATCGTCTTTGGTGAATTCCACGGAAAAATCAGCCTTGGCCGGGTGCAATATCGAACCCTCCGGCCGGAGCACACCCTTGGCCAAGGTTTTTCCTTCCTGCAGGTCGATCTGCAATGCCTCCATCCGAAAGGGGAGGCGCGGGAAAAGGGCAGGGGAAAGGAGCTGCTGCTCCCTGAACCATTGCCCGAAGTCCTGCCCGACCTTGCCTTGCAAGGAAATATTCCCGCGCAAGGCGGTGAAAGCCTGATGGGTCAAGGAAGCGCCCAGGGTGAACGAATCGCCGAAAACGGAGCCCGTGGCCTCGGAAACAGTGATCGAGGTGTTTGAAAAATGTCCCTTGCCCTGCTGTATCCGGACCGGCACCGGGAGATGCGGCGTTTCCACGACAAGATTTTTCACCATGACGTCCGCGTCCGCTTTCCACAGCTTAGGCTCCGAGGCCTTTCCTGAAATTGCCGTGTTCCGCAGTTCTATCCGGCCATCGGCCCGGGTTATGTTTTCCCGCAGCGGGCCGCTGATCTCCTGGAAATAGGAAAGGTCTTCCTTTTCCAGCTCCTTGACGACCAGCACCCCGTCAAGCTGGGTTATGTCAAGGAAAACGTCGTCCGGCCAACGCACCTGCCCGGCTGTTTTCTTCACCGCATGGGGGCCATACTCGCCCCGGACGTTCCTCCATCGCACCAGGGGAGGGGCAATGGTCATCTCCCCTCCGTCCACGGCAAAGTCCCACGCCATCGGCGCGTAACGGCCCTTGCCCTGCATGGAGGCAACCTCGACGGCAACCTTGAAATCCCTCAGGTGATCGCCAAGATGAAGATGGCCGGCCGCCCGGCCCGATACCCCGCTGAACTGGGCCAGTTCAGCCTGAAAGGGAGGGTGGTCGACCAGACGCGCCAAAACCGCGGGAAGTTCGGCGAGATCCGCGTCAAGATCAACATCGAGCTTGAAGGTGAAATCATCATCCGGCAGACCGAGAACCAGATGGCCATTGCGGCCACGGCTGTTGCCCATCCCGGCTTCCTCTCCATCCACGATGAGCAACCCCTCTTCGATCCGCAATTTCCCCTTGACGTTGGTCAGCAGCAGATCGACTTCCGGAACTTTGACCGAGGCGTCAATGTCTTCGGCAAGGACATGCATGTTGCGGACGTATTCAAGATCAGCCGCGGTACCCTTGAAGCCGTAGCTGGCCTTGCCGACCGTGCCGCTCTGCACGATTTGCCCCAACTTTTCGACAATTTCGTTCTCCCCCCACATGGCGAGAACAGCGGCGCGAATACGGGTCAGATCAAGGTCTTCCCCTTTGAGATCGATCTGCCACACCGGCGCCGCGTTTGTCCCGACTCCGGCGGAACGCCGGACCGTGCCGGCAAGTTTTACTCCCGGCTCCTGCATTTCAAACTCATTGAGCGTCAAGAGCAGATCGTTCCCATCTTTGGCAAAGGCCAGATCGACAACCCCGCAGCTCAGCAGGATCTTTTTATCCTTTGGCAACGCAAGCAAACAGGAGGAATCACCCGTGATCCTGCCGGTTATTTTTTCAAGCCCGCGGCCTTCAACGCTGCCGCTGAGATTGAGCGGAGAATCGGCAGGCGCCAGGGCTCCCTCGGCAAAAGAGAGGAATATTTTATTGAGGTTGAAGTTGCGGCAGGAAAATTGAACCCGGTAGGAGGCATCCTTTCGCAGATACTTGCCGGATACGGCAAGATGTTCGTCAGCCGCGGGTTTGCCGGAAAGATCGAGATCAATGGCGGCAAGGGTTACAGCGACTCTGCCGTTCAGCGACCGCAAGGAAAAATCCCTGCTTTGCAGCCAAGGCCACTGGCTGTTGGCGGCAACGTGCAATGTTCCGTTGCGGATCACCACATTCAATCCGGCAAGTGCAGGATCCGGGGGGTCGGACAGCGAGGCGGGAAACTTGTTTACATGGAGTTCCGGGTTCACCAGCAGAACCTTGCCGATCCGGACCTGGCCGCGGAACAAGGACCACCAGTCCGGATACACCTTGGTCATGGGCGCGACCAATGAGGAATCCGCGCTGGAAAAACGGGTGTTGTACAGGTTCAGATGGGGGAGCGGGAGCCACGTCCATTCCAGCCGGTCGGTGTGCAGGGTGCCCTCCAGCCGGGCGTTTACCTGGGCGCTCATTCGCGCTTTGAGCGTTTCAAGATCAATGAGCCGCGGAAGCAGCAAGCTCGAACCGATGCCCGCCGCCAGCAAAAAAACAGCACAGGCAAGGATTATTCTGGTTCTCAGGCGCAAGGTGGCGATTCGTGACAGATTCATATAATATCGATGGCTGGGCCGCTGACGGCCGGCATATGGCTGGAAGAGATACGAACTGAAACGGAAACCGGGGCCTGGCAGTTCGCCAATACATCAAGGGGATAGTAGCATAATTAGATAAAAGGTGAAAGGTCCAAGGCCAAAGGCTCAAGGAGGAAAGCCTGTTTTTTTGACCTGTAACCGTGAGCCTTTTACCTTGCCAGTTTCCGCGCAATGGCGTAATTTCTCAGAAAATTCATGCGAACAGGCAGGCATACCATATGGCACAGACACGCATCGGGGTTATCGGGGTAGGGTATCTCGGCAAGTTTCACGCCCAAAAATACATGGCAAACCCGGAGGTGGAGGATGTCAATCCGGCCTATGCCGCCGAGGTTGCCAAGGCCTGCAACACCACCGCGTTCGGTGATTATCAGGCGCTGCTCGATCAGGTCGATGCGGTGAGCGTCGTGGTGCCCACCAGCCTGCACCACGAGGTGACAAAAAGATGCCTTCTCGCCGGGAAGGACGTGATGCTGGAAAAGCCCATGACCACGACCCTGGCCGAGGCGGATGAACTCATCGCCCTGGCCGGGGAGAAGGAACGCATCCTCCAGGTGGGCCATATCGAGCGGTACAACCCGGCTATCCTGGCCATGGCCGAACATCTCACCCAGCCCCTCTTCATCGAGTCGCACCGGATCCATGTCTTCAAGCCGCGGGGCCTTGATGTTGACGTGGTCCTCGACCTGATGATCCACGACATCGACATTGTCTTAAGCTTGGTCAAATCGCCCATCGCCTCCATGCACCCGGTGGGCATGCCGGTGTTCACCCAGACCACCGACATCGCCAATGTCCGGCTGATCTTTGAAAACGGCTGCACCGCCAATCTCACGGTGAGCCGCGTTTCGCGGGAAAATATCCGTCGACTCCGCGTGTTCCAGCCCCATTCATTCCTGGCGGTTGATTACGGCAAGAAGGAGATCACCGTGATCAAGCCCGGCAAGGAGCTGGACGCAAACTCCATG
>PHAW01000172.1 GCA_002841785.1 Deltaproteobacteria bacterium HGW-Deltaproteobacteria-3
ACCACGCATCCAGCAGGTTTTCCATATGGTTTCCATAGCTACCATCGGTCCGGAAGGCTCCAACGCCTGGCAGGCGGCGCGCCAGTATAACCAGGGCGCAACAATCAGGCTTTTCCCGAATCTGCCCACGGTATTCAAGGCCTTTTCCGAGCAGAAAGCCGACCTGGCCCTGGTGCCGGTCTTCAACACCCGCGAAGGGCAGGTCAAGGAATACAGCCGGCTGATCAAAGGGATGGACACGGGGTTTTGGCAGGACAACATCGTTCTGCCCATTCATCTTTCCCTGGGCAGCCTTTCCGCCACGGAGCCGATCACCATGCTTCTGGGTAAAAGCGGGGTGCTGCGGCAGTGCGAAGACTACATCACCAATACCTACCCCGAGGCAACCCTTACGACGGTGCATGACCTGGATGCGGCGGTGCGGGAGATCAAGGAACAGGGGCTTGCCTCCCACGGGGTCATCGAATCCGAGGAGGCGCTTCGCGCCTACGGCCTGGCCATCCGCGCCAGGGAGATCGTGCCCCATAATCGTACCCGCTACGCGGTGCTGGGTCCGAACCCGGCGCCCCGCACCGGATACGATGCCACGGTTCTGATCACCACTCCGATCAAGGACCGGGTCGGTATCCTGGTGGACCTGCTCAACGAGTTCACCAAACGCAGCATCAACCTGATCGACATGCAGACGGAAACAGATCCCCAGACCCAGAAGCTCCAGTTCTTCATCGAGTTTGAAGGGCATCTTTCCGACGAGCGGGTCCGCGTGGCCATCGACCGCATCGAGCACCAAGTCATCCAAGAACCCGGCTCCGTGCGGGTGCTGGGCAGCTTCCCCAGGGTGGACATGCGGGTCAAACGCATCAAGACCTTCGGTTTCATCGGCAGCGGCGACATGAGCCTCTGGTTTGCCGAGCGCTTGAAGAGCGAAGGCTACGAAACCATGATCACCGGCCGCAGCAGCACCCTGCGGCCCGCGGAGATGATTCCGCAAGTGGACGTGGTGGTGGTCTGCGTACCCATCAGCGCGACACCTGCGGCAATCACGGAATACGGCCCGCTGCTGGCGGAAAACCAGGCCCTGATCCTGCTGGCCGGCGAAGCGGAAAACGTGCTGCACACCGCCCTGACCCACACCAAGGAAGGGGTGGAGGTGCTGCTGGTCCATAACCTGTGGGGACCGCAGGCGGCAACGATGAAGGACAAAAACGCCTCGGTGGTCCGCACCGCGCGCAGCGGGGTTCTGAGCAGCGAATTCGAGGCATTTCTTTACAAGCACGGGGCCAAGATCTCCCACGATGCTCCGGGCCAGCACGATCTGATGATGGGGGTAAGCCAGAAATTGCCCACCTCCATCTCGGTGGCCCTGGCCATGGCCCTCAAGGACAACTCCATCCCTCCGGAGGATATCGGCAGCCACGCCACTCTCACCTCGCTCTATTCCATCCTTTCCATGGCCAGGGTGCACAGCCAGAACCCCCGCACCTATGGAGAGATCATGTCCACCAGCGGCCAAGGATCCCGCATCGTTCTCAGCTTCGCCAAAAACCTCGAAAAGATCACCACAATGGCCGAATCCGGCGATATCGAAGCGCTTTGCGCGGTGATCGAGGAAAACCGGAGGTATCTGGGCGAAGGGTTCCTCAAGGATCGCATGCAACAGGCCCTGGCCGTGGACGCCACCCTGGGCCGGGTGCTCAGCCGCGACTGATTCCGGCACATGAGGTGCGACAATTTTTCTCACAAACACCACTTGACGCTCTCTCCTTTTTTTCTATATGGTGGAGTGTCTTCAATCAATTTTCAGGATATTCCTCCTGATTAACCCGCTATGCGGAGGAAACAGATGGCCAAACAACAGTTGACAATCGGCAAAAAAATCGGCGGTGGCTTTACCGTGGTCTTGATCTTGACTATTTTAGCCACCGGCATCTACCAATTCGCCCTCTCCTCCACCACTTCGAATTTCACAGAAATCCTTGAACACGAAATGACCCTGGCACTACGCGCCAGTGCTGCGGCAACCGCATTAGGAAATTGTCGGCGCTTTGAAAAGGACTATCTGCTCACCGGCAACCCAACCAAGATTAAGGAACAGCAAGACAGCATGGCTGATCTTGAAGACGAACTGGACACCATCGCGGCCCTGGCAAAAAAGGCGGAGATGCCCAATTTGGTCGAAGAGGCAAACAACCTCCTCGCGCTGGCCGCGACATACCAAAAAGCCGTTGACGCAATGACTCAGGCTCCACCCGAAGAAAGAGGGGCCTCCAAGGATGCTGTAAGCGCGGGAGCCAACGCCATGTATCCGGAGCTTGACAAGCTGCTCAACGATGCCAAAGACGCGGCGGGCAAGGTAAGTGTGTCAGCCAAAGAATCAGCCATCCTGCTTGGCCGAATCGCCTTGCTCCTTGGGGCGATTGCCTTAGCCTGCGGTGTTGCCCTGGCCTTTTTCCTGGGCCGGGGAATCTCCACCACCCTCAAGCAGGTCAGCCGGACCTTGAACGAGGGCGCAGATCAGGTGGCTGCCGCGGCGGGCGAGGTTTCCTCCTCCAGCCAGACTTTGGCGGAAGGCGCTTCCCAACAGGCGGCTGCGGTGGAAGAAACCTCCGCCTCCCTGGAAGAGGTAGGAGCCATGATCAAGCAGGATGCGGACAATGCCCGCCAAGCCGACGAGCTGATGAAGGAGGCCAATACGGTAATCTTGAGCGCGGACGAATCCATGAAAAAACTCACCGTCTCCATGGAGGAAATCTCCGCTGCCAGCGCCCAAACCCAGAAGATCGTCAAAACCATCGACGAAATCGCCTTCCAGACCAATCTGCTGGCCCTGAATGCCGCGGTAGAGGCAGCCAGGGCCGGTGAGGCCGGGGCCGGATTCGCGGTGGTTGCCGACGAGGTCCGCAACCTGGCCATGCGGGCGGCGGAGGCGGCCAAAAACACCTCCAATCTCATCGAAGGCACGGTGCAGAAGGTCAACACCGGCAGCGCCCTGGTTAAGGAAACCAGCGAATCCTTCAACACCGCCGCCCAATCCACCACCCGCATCGGCACGATCATCTCCGAAATTGCCGGAGCGGCGAGCCAACAGGCCAGCGCCGTAGTCCAGGTCACCAAGGCCATCCACGAAATCGACACCGTGACCCAGGCAAACGCCGCGGCAGCGGAAGAATCGGCCTCCGCCTCCGAAGAGCTCAACGCCCAGGCGGAAATGATGAAGGGCTCGGTTGGGCACTTGCTGGAAATGGTGGGCGGTGGTGAGAGTCCGGCAATGGAGCCGCCGGCAAGCAAAAGATTGAGACGCCCCCACGCTCGATCGCAGGCCGGCGCAAAAAAGATCGCTCCTCCGGCAAGAAAGGCTCTGCCCCCGGCGCAAAAAAGCACCCCGGCCAAGGGAACAAAACCCGAGGATATCATCCCCATGGGCGACGACTTTGAGGATTTTTGATTCTTTCAAAAAAAAATTGGAACTTTCACCGTAAGGGAACGGTCATACAATTATAAACACTGTGAAAGAGCAGAAATCTCCTCCTTTGGTTTCTTTTTTCACCTTGGCGGCACTCAGAGGCCATTTCCATCCTTGCGGAAATGGCCTCTGTTTTTTTTGCGCACATCTTTTTTCTCTTGATAATCTTTCTCACTTCGTCCTATTCTAAGAAGTGAAACGCCTGTCGCCTGGCCCGTTCGCCGCATAACAAGCAGGGGGAGTTTTTCCCGAATTTCCAAGGAGAACACGATGGATCTCAAGCAGTGGTCGTTGCGGGGGAAAATAGTCCTGGTGGGCGTTGTGCTGCCCACCCTGCTCATCGTGGGACTGTTCCGTCTTTACTCCGGAGAATCAAGGAAAAAGACCCTCACAGCCTACGCGGACAAGGCCAGAGCCATCTGCCTGACCGCCGAGTCCACCCGGGACGAGATGGAAAAGAATTGGCAGATGGGACTGTTCACCGCCGAACGCCTCCGGGAGTTGGCCGATGCCGGGGAAAAACAAAAGGTTCTGGCCATGGTTCCGGTGTTTTCCGCCTGGAATGCGGCCATGCGCAAAGCGCAGGAAGGCGGCTACACCTTCAAGGTGCCGAAACATTCCCCGCGAAATCCCAAAAACGAACCGGACCAGCTTGAGGCAAAGGCGCTCAAGCTGATGGACGAGCAGAATCTTGACGAATATTACGAGATCGACCCCGCACTCAACGCAGTCCGGTATTTCCGGGCGGTTCGTCTCTCGGAAACCTGCCTGCTCTGCCACGGCGATCCAAAAAACTCCCAAGCGCTCTGGGGCAACGACAACGGCATCGACCCCACCGGCGGCCCCATGGAAAATTGGAAGACCGGCGAGATGCACGGAGCCTTCGAGGTGATCCAGTCCCTGGAGCAGGCGGACAAACAGTTGAGCTCCTCGATCACCAAAGCCACATACCTGGTGGTAATCGGCCTCGCCATCATGGCGGTGCTCTTCGCCACCCTGGTGATCCGCATCGTTTCCAATTCGGTGATCAAGCCGGTCACCCGGATCATCGCCGACCTGACGACGGCGCCACCCGTCAAGCCGCGAGCCTTGAGGAGACCTCAGCCTCGCTGGAAGAGATGTCCTCCATGACCAAGCAAAACGCCGAAAACGTGAGCCAAACCAGCCTGATGGCGGAAAACGCCAGAAGCTCGGCCGAGGTCGCCCAGCAGAGCATGGAAAAGATGACCGAGGCCATCGGCTCCATCAAAAAATCCGCGGACCAAACCGCGGTGATCATGAAAACCATTGACGAGATCGCCTTCCAGACCAACCTGCTGGCCTTGAACGCCGCCGTTGAGGCAGCGCGGGCCGGCGAGGCGGGCGCGGGCTTTGCCGTGGTGGCGGAAGAGGTTCGCTCGCTGGCCCTGCGCAGCGCGGAAGCCGCCAAGAATACGGCGCAACTCATCGAAGAATCCCAAAAAAACGCGGACAACGGCGTACAGTCCGCGGCGGAGGTAAAAGAAATCCTGACCAAGATCGTCGACGGGGTCAAAAAGGTCAGCCAACTGGCCAGGGAGATCACCGTGGCCAGCGACGAGCAGGCCTTGGGCGTCAATCAGATCAACAGCGCCGTTGCCGATGTGGACAAGGTAACCCAGGGCAACGCAGCCATTTCCGAAGAGGCTGCCTCGGCAAGCGAGGAGCTTTCCGGCCAGGCCAGGGAACTGAGCGAACTGGTCCACTCCCTGGCCGAGATCGTGGGCGCCCGGGAGACCAGCACTCCACCACCGCAAAAAAACACCGGCAGAAAAGCACCGGGACACATGCAGAAACGCGCATCCCTGGCGAGCCAGGCAAAGCCGATAAAAAAACTTGCCGCCCCTGCGGCCGCACAGCCCAAGGCGGCCAAGGCGCAGGATGTCATCCCCTTTGACGACGATGAGTTTTAAAATTTCCAGCAATCACACACAGGAGAAAAAGCATGGCCTTATTGACGTGGCAGGACAAGTATTCCGTCGGCATCAAACAAATCGACGACCAGCACAAACAGTTGATCACCATGATCAACGAACTCAACGATGCCATGCTGGCGGGCAAGGGCAAGGATGCCCTGATGCCGGTGCTGACCAAGCTGGCCAACTACTGCGTGAGCCATTTCGCGGTCGAGGAAAAACTGTTCGACACCCATGGCTACCCGGAAACAGCCGACCACAAGGATAAGCACAACAAGATGACCGCCAAGGTCAAGGCGCTCATCGGCGAGGTGCAAAGCGGCAAAAGCACGGTCAGCATCGAGGTGATGAACTTTCTGAAGAACTGGCTGGACAAGCACATCATGGAAACGGACAAAAAATACGGCCCCTACCTGAACAGCAAGGGCGTCAGCTAAGAGCGTTCCCCTCCCCAGGGCCGGGGGAGCAGCCAGTTCCGCTCCCCCGGCCTCTCCCCGCCATCTTTGCATCCATCCCAAGGGTATCCATGATCTGCCGGGTAAATATCGACACTTACCGTTGCAACAGTTGCGAAACCTGCGTGGTCATCTGCCCCGAGGTCTTCCGGATGAACCCGGCGCTGGAAAAGGCGGAACCCGTCTCCGACACCGCCACGTGCAGCGAATCGCTGGAACGGGCCGTTGCCATGTGCCCGGAAAAATGCATTGAGCTTGAACGGATATGATCCCGACCCCACCTTGCCTCTCACCCCTCAGGCATTCCCACAGAGTATCCAAACAAAAAAGGCCACCCTATCCCGGATGGCCTTTTTTCCATAAGCACGCAATGTCTGGATCGGATCAGATGCCCCGCACCTCGATCCGGCGGGGCTTGGCAGGCGCGATCTTGGGCAGCACCAGGGTAAGCACCCCGTCGGCCATGGTGGCCTGGATCTTTTCCTGATCAATGGTTTCGGCCACCGTGAACTTGCGCAGGTAACTCCCGGGCTCGAATTCACGCAGCAGGACGGTTTCCCCTCCGTGCTCTTGCGGGACCACGGTGCCGCGAATGGTCAGGGTTTCATTCTCCAGCTCGATTTCAACCCCATCCTTGGCAACCCCCGGCATCTCCGCCAGCACATTGACCGCCTCGGCGGTTTCAAAGATATCCACCGCGGGCACATACTGTTTTTCAGGCTTGGTGGGCTCCCCTGCCTGTTGCACTTCCTGTTTCTGCTGGATCTGCATTTCTTTTTCCGTCATAGGTGCACTCCTTCAAGAAAGCATGAACACACTGCGTCAAAGCTGCCTCAACCGACATTCACCTTGATCTGCCGCGGCTTTGCCGCTTCCGCCTTGGGCAGGGTGATGGTGACGATCCCGTTCGCTGCCTGTGCCTCGATCCTGTCAACCTGAACCTTGGCAGGCAGGGTGATGGCCCGGCTGAACCTGCCGCACTCAAGCTCCCGGCGGTGATAGGAATATTTTTCTTCGGCCATGCAGGTTTTCCGTTCGCCCCGGATGGTCAGGGTGTCTCCCTCTATGGAGATCTCCACCTCGCCAGCCGGCACCCCGGGAATCTCGGCCCGCACATAGATGCTCCCGCTGTCTTCCGAAATGTTCAAAGCCGGAAAAACCGTACCCCGTCCGCCAGCTTCGTGCCCGGGCCCTTGAAAAAGCGCGTCCAGCTCGCGGCGCATCCTTTCAAAATCAGCCCAGGGATTTCTGAACAATTTCTGATCGGCAAATCGTACTATCGCCATACGCACCTCCTTTGATAATTATGTGTAACAACTCGATTTTACAGAGTTTTATCAGCTTTACACACACAATAAGAATTGTTGTTTGCTTGTCAAGACCGGACACTATTTTTCAAGGAAGCCAGACAAAGCCACGCCCACTCAATCATCATACCACAGAAGAAATCACCCTTGCGAAACAGCGATGATAACGCTACCATCCGCGACAAAAATCGGGTATAGTTGCGACCCGGATTCTACTTGCCGGGACCGGCGCCGCTAATAGCAGTGCAAGCGGCGCTGCTGGCGTTCCGGCAAACCCCCACCCCATTGCGGCCCCCTGCCGTCTGTTGCGGGCATACATTCATCGAAACACAGGAGAAACACGCATGAAACTCATTCTTTTGGGCGCACCCGGCGCAGGCAAAGGCACGGTGGCAAAGCTGCTCACCGCCATCGACGGTTCGGTACAGATTTCCACCGGCGACATTCTCCGCGGCGCGGTCCAGGCCGGCACCCCCCTGGGTAAGGAAGCGGAAGGCTACATGAATCGCGGTGATCTGGTTCCCGACTCGTTGATCATGGGAATCATGGAAAACCGCCTCCAGGAGCCCGATTGCGCCAAGGGCTTTTTGCTGGACGGCTTCCCGCGCACCATTCCCCAGGCCGAAGCCTTGACCGCACTCTTGCAGAAACTCAACATCAAATTGGATATGGTCGCCTCCATCGACGTGCCCCGCGACGTGATCTTCGACCGGCTCTGCACGAGAAGAACCTGCACCAATCCCTCCTGCCAGGCGATCTACAACACCAAGAGCAACCCGACCAAGGTGGAAGGCATCTGCGACAAATGCGGCAGCCCGGCGATCCAGCGCGAGGACGAAACCCAGGAAGCCATCGCCCACCGCCTGGACCACCTCTAGCCGGTTTCTACGAGAAGTCAGGGTTGCTCAAATCCATCGTTGGCACCTCCAGCGATGTGGTGGTTGATGCCATCAAGAAACAACTTGGCCTCTAAAATTCCGGAGATCACTATCATTGGCGGCGGCCTCGCGGGATGCGAGGCCGCCTGGCAAGCCGCCCAGCGCGGTTGCCGGGTGACGCTGCACGAGATGAAACCGATCCGCTTCAGCCCGGCGCACGAGTCGCCGCTCCTGGCCGAACTGGTCTGCAGCAACTCCCTGCGCGCCGCCGATGTCTCTTCCGCCGTGGGCCTTCTCAAGGAAGAGATGCGGCTGTTGGGCTCCCTGATCATGGCGGCGGCCGACCAGACCCAGGTTCCGGCCGGTCGGGCCCTGGCCGTTGATCGCTCCCTCTTTGCCCAATTCATCACCGAAAAAATCGAATCGCACCCAGCCGTCACCGTGGTCCGGGAGGAAGTCACCGAACTCCCGCCCCCTGGACAATGGCCGGTGATCATGGCCTCCGGCCCGCTCACCTCAAGCCCGCTGGCCGCGTCCCTGGCCCAGCTCACCGGGGAAGAACACCTGGCCTTTTACGACGCCATTGCCCCCATCGTTACCGCCGACTCCCTGGACATGACAAAAGTCTACCGGGCCTCCCGCTATGACGACGGCCCGGGCGATTACCTCAACTGCCCCCTGAACCGCGACGAATACGCCGCCTTTATCGAGGCGCTGCGCATCGCCGACAAGGTGCCGCTTAAGGAATTCGAGGAACAAAAATACTTCGAGGGGTGTCTTCCCATCGAGGTCATGATGGAGCGGGGAGAAAACACTCTCCGCTTCGGCCCCATGAAACCGGTGGGGCTGCCCGATCCGCGGACAGGCCGCGACCCGTACGGGGTGGTCCAGCTCCGCATGGAAAAAAAAGACGGTCTGCTCTACAATATGGTGGGTTTCCAAACCAAGCTGACCTATAAAGCCCAGCAGGAAGTGTTCCGCCTGATTCCGGGCATGGCCCGGGCGGAGTTCGCCCGGCTCGGCAGCATCCACCGCAACACCTTTGTCTGCGGGCCCAAGGTCCTGCTCCCCAGCCTGCAGGTGAAAAACCGGCCCGATCTTCTTCTGGCCGGGCAGATCACCGGAGTGGAAGGGTATGTGGAGTCCACGGCCATGGGCTTGCTGGCCGGGATCAACGCGGTGCGGCTGACCACGGGACAATCGGGCCTTGAGCTGCCCAGCGACACCGCCCTGGGCGCCCTGGTCGGCCACCTTACCCAGACCGACCCCAAGCATTTCCAGCCATCCAACATCAACTTCGGCCTGTTCCCGGTCTGGGAGACGAAACTTCCGAAAAAACTGCGAGGACAACACCGTGCGCAAACAGCCCTGGCATCCCTCAAACAATTCTGCGACGCGGAAAAGCTGGAACCGGCGTAAGCATGCGCGGCTTCCCCTGTGCCTTCTCCTGTTTTTCGGCCTGCTGATTCTCTCCGTGCCCGCATCCGCCGCAACCCCACGCCCGGCCCCGCCCCGGCACCAGCTCGACATCGCCTTTGACCTGCACAGCCACCGGCTCATCGGCACATCGCGCATCATCATCCCAGCGCAAACCCCGGTCACCATCTCCCTGGCAAATCTGGAAATCATGCAGTTCGACCTGGACGGCGTCACCCTCCAGACCGCGGAGCAAGTAGTCCTCCCGCCTGCGTTGCAAGACCAGCACGTTGCCATCCGCTTTCACACAACATACGCCGGCAACCAGGCCGACACCCTGAACGGACTCATCGACCCCAGCGGCATCGCCCTCACCGGCCTGTGGCATCCGCGCCTGGACACCCCCTGCCGGTATGCCCTGACCGCCGCCATCCCCAAAGAATTTGCAGCCATCTCCGAGGCCGAGGAGATCAGCGACACGGTGGCCGGGAACATCCGCACCGTCCGCTTCCTGTTCGAGCATCCCCTGCCCAGCCTCAACTTCGTGGCCGGCCCCTATGTGGTGGAAGAGGAGCCCATCGGCCCGGGCCAGACCCTGTACTCTTATTTCTTTGCCGAAGACCGCGAACTGGCGGCGGGATACAGAAAGAAAACAATCGAGTACCTCAAACGCTATCAGGAGCTGGTCGGCCCCTATCCCTACAAACGATTCAGCATCGTGGAAAACC
>PHAW01000173.1 GCA_002841785.1 Deltaproteobacteria bacterium HGW-Deltaproteobacteria-3
TCCGGGCATCAGGGCGGTTTCGATCTGCAGCAGCTCGCCTCCCACCTCGGTCCAGGCCAGGCCGGTGGTAAGCCCGATTTTATCCCGCTCCTCGGCCAGACCGAAACGATACCTGACCCCGCCCAGATACTTGGCAATGGCCGCATCGTTGAGCCGGTATCGCTTGTCCGTCTTTTTCTTTTGCCGGTCCCGGGCCACCTTGCGGCAGACCGAGGCAATGCTGCGCTCAAGATTGCGCACCCCGGCCTCCCGGGTGTATCTCCGGATAATTTCCAGGATCGCCGCATCGTTAAAGGTAATATCCTCCCGGCCGAAGCCGTTGGCCTCCAACTGCTTCGGCACCAGAAATCCCTGGGCGATGTGCAATTTGTCCTCTTCCGTATAGCCGTTGAGCTTGATCACCTCCATCCGGTCCTGGAGCGGGGCCGGGATAGCGTGGAGATTGTTGGCGGTGGTCACGAAAAAAACTCCGGAAAGATCGTAGTCCAGATCGAGATAATGATCGTTAAAAGCGACATTCTGCTCCGGGCCCAGCACTTCCAGCAGGGCGGCGGACGGATCTCCCCGGAAATCCATGCTCATCTTGTCCACCTCATCAAGACAGATAACCGGATTCACCACCTTGGCCTTTTGCATGGACTGAATAATCTTGCCGGGCAGGGCTCCGATATAGGTACGGCGGTGGCCCCGGATCTCGGCCTCGTCACGCACCCCTCCCAGGGAGAGCCGAACGAATTTGCGTCCCATGGCGCGGGCCAGAGACTTGCACAACGAGGTTTTCCCCACGCCGGGAGGACCAACCAGGCAGAGAATCGGCCCCTTGATCTTCTCAACCTGGGCCTGCACGGCAAGATACTCAAGGATCCGCTCCTTGGGCTTCAAAAGACCATGATGGTCCTGGGCAAGGATTTCCTCCGCCGCCAGGATATCGATCTTCTCTTCGGTCTTTTCCTGCCACGGAAGGCTCAGGATGCAGTCGATATAATTGCGAACCACCGTGGCCTCGGCGGACATGGCAGGCATCATCTTCAGCTTCTTGAATTCCTGCTCCAGTTTGGCGCGAGCCGCTTCGGGCAGGTTTTTCTCCTGGATCGTCTTGCCCAGGGCCTCAAGCTCGGAAGAGGCATCCTCGGCCCCTCCCATCTCTTTCTGGATGGCGCGCAGTTGCTCGGCCAGAAAATAATCCTTCTGGGTCTTATCCATTTTTTTCTTCACCCGGGCCCGGATGATCTCCTCGAGCTCGGCGATTTCAATTTCCTTATGGATAAGAGCCAATACCAGCTCAAGCCGCGCAACAACGGAAAAATTCTCCAGAATTCCCTGCTTTTCCTGCACAGTCAGGGGCAGATGCGCGGCCAGGACATCGACAAACTTTGCAGGGTTCTCAATGCGGGCCAAGGATTTGATAACCTCGGCCGGCACTTTTTTATTGTATTTGACATACTCCTTGAAACTTGCCTGAATCTCCCGCACATAGGCGGTTGCTTCAAGGGTGCCTCCATTCTCCGCCTCTCCTCCTGCAAGCTGCACGACAAAGTAGTCGGCATTGGGCAGATGCTTTACGATTCTGCCCCTTCTCTTGCCTTCAACCAGGGCCTTGATCGTGCCATCCGGCAGACGGAGCAACTGCATGACCGTGGCAATGGTCCCCACCGCATGTACGCTCTCCTCGGTCGGATCGTCCTCGGTCGCATCCTTCTGCGTTACCAGAAAGATCTCAGAGCGCTTGGCCATCGCCTCTTCAAGGGCCTTTATGGACCGCTCCCGGCCAACCACCAGGGGCGCAACCATATAAGGGAAGATCACGATATCCCGCAAGGGCATCATCGGATAGGCAACTTCCTGTTTAGGATCAAGCTCAGCCATATTATTCAATGCAACCGTGATGGGGTAAGGGACATATCGCCGACTCAGGCGCTTTTCTTTGCTTCCACGTCGTTATCGTACAAAATCACCGGATAATCGCCGTTCAGCACCACCTGCTCGCTGATCACGCATTCCCGCACGTTTTCCTTGGAGGGCAATTCGTACATGATATCGAGCATGGCCCGCTCCATAACCGTTCGCAAGCCGCGAGCGCCGGACTTTCTCTTGATCGCCTGCTGGGCGATGGCCTTGAGCGCGCCCTCTGTGAAGCGCAGCCGGATGTTGTCAAAGGCGAAAAGACGCTCGTACTGCTTGGTCAGGGCGTTCTTCGGCATCCGGAGAACGCGGACCATGTCCTCCTCGTCCAGCTCCTCCATGGTAGCCACCACGGGCAAACGGCCGACCAGCTCGGGAATCAGGCCAAAGCGCAGCAGGTCTTCCGCCTGCACCTGGGCCAGGATATCACCCACCGACTTCTTCGGCTTGCCCACGACCTTGGCGCCAAACCCCATGGACTTGGTGCCGGTCCGCTGCTTGATCACGCCGTCCAGGCCGACAAAAGCCCCGCCGCAGATAAAGAGGATATTGGTGGTATCGATCTTGATGTATTCCTGCTGGGGATGCTTGCGCCCGCCCTTGGGGGGAACACTGGCCACGGTCCCTTCGATGATCTTCAGCAGGGCCTGCTGCACCCCTTCGCCGGAGACATCGCGGGTGATGGAGGCGCTGTCTGATTTCCGGGCGATCTTGTCGATTTCATCGATGTAGATGATCCCGCGGCTGGCCCGCTGAATATCGTGGTCCGCGGCCTGGAGGAGATTGACCAGAATATTCTCCACATCTTCGCCCACATACCCCGCTTCAGTCAGGGTTGTGGCGTCGGCCATGGCAAAGGGGACGTTCAAAATCCTGGCCAGGGTCTGGGCCAGCAACGTCTTGCCGCTGCCGGTGGGTCCGACCAGCAGGATATTGCTCTTCTGCAGTTCGACATCGCTGCCGTCGGTACTGCTCTGGGCCTCGATGCGCTTGTAGTGGTTGTGCACCGCGACGGCAAGAACCTTCTTGGCCTGTTCCTGACCGATGACATATTCGTCGAGATGGGCCTTGATGTCATAGGGCTTGAGGGTCGAAGCCTCCAGTTGCGATTCCAGCGCCTGCTGCCGGTCCTCACTGACGATTTCGTTGCACAGGTCGATGCACTCGTTGCAGATATAGACCGTCGGCCCGGCGATCAGTTTCTTAACCTCATCCTGGCTCTTGCCACAAAATGAGCAGGTGACTTCCACTTCGCCGTTATGATCTTTTGCCATGACTGTTCTCCTCGTCGGGATTCGCCCGTTTCACCAGCACCTTGTCAATTACGCCATAGGCCTTGGCTTCTTCGGCTCCCATGAAAAAATCCCGGTCCGTGTCAACTTGAATCTTCTTGAGTTTTTGCTTGGTATGATGCGCCAGAATGGTATTCAGGCTCTGCCGCATCCGCAGGATCTCCTTGGCATGGATATCAATATCGGAGGCCTGCCCCTGAAACCCTCCCATGGGCTGGTGCAGCATGATCCGGGAATTCGGCAGCGCATACCGTTTTCCCTCGGTGCCGGCGGCAAGGAGCACCGCGCCCATGCTGGCCGCCTGCCCCATGCACAGGGTGGCGATATCACACTTCACATAGTGCATTGTA
>PHAW01000174.1 GCA_002841785.1 Deltaproteobacteria bacterium HGW-Deltaproteobacteria-3
CGGCATCAGGCCGTCGCGGGACATGGCGAAGAAGACCCTGGTCAGCCCGTAATAGAGGACGAGCATCACCGTGGTCAATCCGGCGATGACCCCGGTGGCCACCAGGGCCGAGGCCCAGTTGATCCCCAGCAGGTGGAGGGAGTGGGCCACGGGCGAGGGCACGTTGAGCTGGGTGTAGGGCACCACTCCGGTGAGCAATCCGGCGACCACGATATAGATGACGGTGCAGAAAACCAGGGAAAAGATGATGCCGAACGGCACGTCGCGCTGCGGGTTTTTTGCCTCTTCCGCGGCGGTGGAAACCGCATCGAAGCCCACATAGGCAAAAAAGACCATGGCCGCGCCGGCCAGCACCCCGACGGGTTTGCCCTCGGGGCTCTCGCCGCTCCAGCCGAATGGCATGAACGGGCTCCAGTTTTCCGGGTTGACGTGGAACACGGCCACGCCGATGAACACCGCAATGGTCAGCAGCTTGACAAAAACCATCACCATGTTGGTGCGGGCGCTTTCCCGCATGCCCAGCATGAGCAGAACCATGAGGATCAGGACGATGCCCGCTGCCGGCAGGTTGATGATGCCGCCCAGGGAGGGGGACTTGGTCAGGGAGTCCGGCAGGGAGAACCCCACGGCGATGAGGGCGTTGTTGAAGTATCCGGCCCAGCCGTTGGCTACGGCGGCGGTGGCCACCCCGTATTCCAGGATCAGATCCCAGCCGATGATCCAGGCGATCAACTCGCCGAAGGCAGCGTAACTGTACCCGTAGGCGCTGCCGCAGCCTCCCACCGCAGAGGCCAGTTCGGCATAGGCCAGGGCCGCGAAGGCGCAGGCGATTCCGGCGATGACAAAGGAGAGGATCACCGCGGGTCCGGCCTGGGTGGCGGCGGCGATGCCGGTGAGCACGAAGATGCCGGTGCCGATGATCGCTCCGATCCCCAGCAGGGTAAGATCAAAGGCGGTGAGGCATTTGTGGAGGCCGGTATGGTCGAAATCGTCCGGGGTCGTGGTCTTGGCGCGGAAAATTTTCATGGTCGTGCCTGGATGCGCGGAATGAAAAGAGGGGCCTCGGGTCGTAGGTGTTTATGTGGCGGAGGGGCTCACCACCCCCAGAGCGTTTCACGTTGAACCCAGCCGATGAGGCCGGATTCGTGCTTGATCTGGACCCAGCCCTTTTGATGTTTGAGAGTCCGCAACACCACGCCGCGTTTGGCATTGCCCAAAACGCGCTGGTGTGTTCCGGGGGCGGTCCGGATGACGGTCTTTTCTGTTTTGACAATCAAATGGGGGGTTTTGGCCACCAGCGTTTTTTTGATCCAGCCTGTGTCCGATTCATAGTCGGTCACCTTGAGCCATGTGCCCTTGCGGTCCACCACCTTCAGGGGATACCCCGTTCCCAGTTCAAACTTGATCGGATGGTTCACTCCCGGCCCGGAACGTATCCGTGCCTTGGCCGTGCTGATGCTCACCATTTCCGCGTGGGCCATCGAGGTGAAAAACAAGAGAAAAACGATTCCGAAACAGAGTCGCCGGATCATACAAACCTCCTTGCGCTATGTGGTGTTATGGTTTACCGGCAGGGGACAGTCCCCTGTCCGGAACGGCCAAGGGAATACCGCCTATTTCCAGGGAGATGGCGTCGAACTGGCAGGCCTTGTTCATGCAGGCCAGGCAGGTGATGCACTCGGGGTCCCATGGGGCAGACATGGTGGCAGGCTTTGCAGTTGGTGCATTTGGCTTCATCGAGGTGCAGCTTGATCAGGCGGACCTTGCTGAAGAGCGCGTAAAAAGCGCCCAGGGGGCAGGCGGTTCGGCAAAAGGGCCGGCTGGAAAAGACGGCCCAGGTTAGAAAAAGGAGCATGATCACGAACTTGTTGAGAAAAAGCAGGCCGATGGTGCTGCGCAGATTGGGCTGGAGCAGGAGCATGGGGATGCCTGCTTCCAGAGTGCCGGCCGGGCAGACGAACTTGCAGAACCAGGGGCTGCCGGAGCCGAATTCGTCAACAAGCACCAGCGGCAGCACCACGACAAAGAGGAGCAGGAAGAGGTATTTGCCGTGGGAGAGCATGCGCGGGATCCGGAATTTCCGGGAGGGGATCTTGTGCAGCAGTTCCTGGATAAAGCCGAAGGGACAAGCCCAGCCGCAGATCATCCTGCCGAACAACCCGCCGAGCACGCCGATGGAGCCGAGCACCGAAAAGCCGAAATAGTACTGGCCGTTTTCCAGGGCGAAGCGCAACCCGCCCAACAGTTGCTGGATCGAGCCCATGGGGCAGTAGGTGGTGGCCGCCGGGCAGGAGTAGCAGTTCAGGCCGGGCGCGCAGATGACCTTGAGCGGACCCTGGTAGAGGGTTTTTGTGAAGGGGAATGACCAGGAGCCGTTGGTGAGAATTGCGACGATCACCTGAATCCATTTGCGGGCAGCTTCCATCTCAGCCTATCCCTATGCAGCTCAGGCAGACCTGGAGGGCCTGCTCCAGAACCCGGGCCGGTTCCCCGGTGGCGACGCCGATCAGCCAGAGGAGGAGAAAGGCGGTGATCACCACAAAGGGCGCCTTGCGGAGGGTTCTTTTTTTGCGGGGTTCGCGGGAGGTCTGGCTCATGGTTGTTTCATCCGGGGTTATTTTCAGGCGAGGCGGGCCTGGACCGCGGCGGTTTTATCGCCCAGCGTCACATCCTTGTCGCGCCGTTCGTCGAGCACCAGTTGGGTTACGACCCGCTGCACCCCGCCGGAGAAGGGCAGCCCGTGCAGGCGGGCGGCGAGGGCAAAAAGTGCCTGGGGCTCGCCCTCGATGATCGTCCCCATGTCGGTCAGTTCATGGGGCACGCCTTCCCTGCGCAATACCTCCTGGACCTCGGCCACGTATTGCCCCACGCTTGGGGTTTGAGTGCCCAGGGGGATGATGTTCAACTGCATGATCGCCATGGCTCTTTCCGTAACAGGTTTTGCAATCGCAAAAAAGAAGAAAATAACGCAGAAGCGCAATGGGCGCAAAGTAAAAAGGCTTTACTCGTGCTCTTTGTCCTGGAAGCTCTCGATCTGCGTGGAGATTTCCTCGTCCAGCACGTCCGGGTCTTCGCTGTTGTAGTAGAGGATGTTTTTGAGATGAAAAAAGCTGTCCAGATCCATTTCGTAAAAGTGCAGGGCCAGCCCATTTTCTTCCACCCGCACAACCGTGCCCTTCATTTTCAGGGTCAGGTGGCTGGTTGAGCCCACCAGCCGCAAGGAAACCAGGCAGTTTTCGCCGATTTTGTGCCCGGTAACGCCGAGCACGAAGACTCCTTTGAGGCTCAGGTCCGCGGTTTCGCACTCCGCATGGCTTTGATCCGGAAAGTCCAGACCGATGATGACCTGAAACGGCACCCGAGTGTTTTTGCGTTTGTTTTTCATGGTTGCATCCTCTTGTCCTGCGGTCTGGCCGCCTGTTACTCCGGCATGAAGAGAAAACCCTCCCGTTCGAGCAACCGGCTGATGTCCAGCAGTTGCAATTCCCGGTCATCGCCAAGTCGGGCCGGTCCGACAATGTCGCCGTTTTTTGCCCGCGCAAGGGAGAGCAGCGGGGTTGCTTGCGGTTCAATGGAGCGGCAGAGGATGACTCCATGCCAGTTGCCCTTGCTCACCACCACCAGCATGGCGGCTTCTTCGTCGGGGATGTCCGCAAGGGTCATGCCCCTGGGGACCATGAGGGGAAGGATCAGCTTTTTCAGCTTGCTGTTTTTGAGCAGGGCAAGGGAGCCTTTCATCTGTCCGGAGAGGCGGCCAAACCAGCCCCCCAGACCCTTCAGGGGAACCTGGCTGTTGTGGATGTATTTTTCTCTCTTCTTTGGGGAGAGGGGCTTGATGAGGGCGAGGTGTTCCTCGGCAATGGCCAGGGACAGCCTGCCGACGGTGATGGGGCGGATCATGGCTCCGGGCTGGATCGGCAGAGGTTTCGGCTCCGCAACCTTGGGCGCGGACTTGCCGGGAACCGTGCCAGTTGGGTTGTGTCCGGTTTTCTGCCGGGCAGGATGTGGCGCGGTGTCTTCCAGGGAGATCGGCTCTTCCCAAGGCTCCAAGTCGGCGGGCGGTCCCGTCGGCGGGACCGCCGGTGCGGGCTCCCCGCTCTTTTCGGCGGCCACCTTTTCCTTGAGCTTGGCAAACTTGCCATACACCCGCTTGAACACCTCGGCATCCCTGTCCGGATCGAATTTGGTGTCCTCATACATGTTGACCACATGGGCCATGGTTTCCTTGAGGAAGTCGATAAACTCAGGGGGGATCCGGCCTTGCCGCTTCTGGGCGTAGAGCAGAATGCTGTCCGCCATGGTCAGAATGGCCAGGGCGTTTTTCCGGGTATTGAAGCGGTTTTTCAGGCAGGTAAAGGCCGCCTGCAGGGGCTCTATTTTTTTTGGGGACAGGCTCCAGTCCTGGGAGAGGATCTCTGTTTTTAGTTTCTGGATGGATTCGTCGAGGGAAAGAATCACCGGTAATACTCCACGGCCATGGGCTTTATAAAAGAGAGGGAGAAGGGCCTGCGCGGATTTGTGCCGCGCAGGTCTTTTCTCGTGCTATTGCATCCATTCCTGTCAGGGGCGGGATGATCTTTTCAGGTCAAGCTGGGGTAATGCCCTATTGTGACTGGAAATTTTCTAGAGTACTATAGCAGAAATTTTCGTGGTTTGGCAACAGGCAGTTACGCGGCGGCTTCCTCCCAAGCCGTTGACGCAAGGAAACACAACGCATGGTTGAGAATACGCTTTCTTTTTTTGTCGCCCTGTTCGGGGCGCTGGTCGGCAGCTTTCTCAACGTGGTCATTGTGCGGCTGCCCGAGGAAGGGGGTTCCGTGGTTTTCCCTCCCTCCCATTGCCCGGTCTGCAAAAAGTCCATCGCCTGGTACGACAACATTCCCCTGCTGAGTTTTCTGCTGCTGCGCGGCAGATGCCGGCAGTGCGGGGTGCGGATCTCCCGGCGCTACCCCCTGGTGGAGGGAGCCACGGCGCTCATGGCCCTGGCGCTGTATCTCCATTTCGGCCCCACCATTCTTTTCCCCATCTATTTTCTTTTTTGCGCCGCCCTGATTGCGGTTATTTTCATCGATTTTCAGCACC
>PHAW01000175.1 GCA_002841785.1 Deltaproteobacteria bacterium HGW-Deltaproteobacteria-3
GATGCCACGATCCAGCCATACCGGAATTTTTCCCTGGACCCGGCGGCCATGGTGCTGCATTACGGGCAGGCGATCTTCGAAGGGATGAAGGCATACCGGGGCAAGGACAACGGCATCTATCTTTTTCGCCCGGCGACCAACCTCGAGCGGATGAACATCTCGGCGGCGCGGCTCTGTATGCCGCAACTGCCTGTGGACGAGGTGCTCGCCGCTTTGCAGGAGCTGCTGCGTCTCGACCAGGACTGGATTCCCACGGCCAAGGGCGCCACCCTTTACATCCGGCCCACCATGATCGCCACCGAGGCGGCCTTGGGCGTGCGTCCGGCGAAAGAGTACCTGTTTTTTGTCATCATGAGTCCGGTTGGGGCGTATTATCCGGAGGGATTCAACCCGGTGAAAATTTATGTCACCGACAAGTATGTCCGTGCAGTGCCCGGCGGTATTGGCCATATCAAGGCCGCCGGCAACTATGCCGCCAGCATCATGGCGGCGGTGGAGGCTCAGCAGGGCGGGTTTACCCAGGTGCTCTGGCTCGATGCCGTGGAGCGGCGTTACATCGAGGAAGTCGGCACCATGAATATCTTCTTCGCCATCGGCGACGAGATCATCACCCCGCCGCTGGGCGGCAGCATCCTGCCCGGGGTTACCCGCGACTCGGTCATCCAGATGGCCAGGGGCTGGGGGCTTACGGTGGTGGAGCGCAGGATTTCCATCGACGAGGTTTTGGCGGCCCAGGAAAACGGCACGCTCAAGGAGATTTTCGGCACCGGCACCGCGGCGGTGATCTCGCCGGTGGGCTCCCTGCATTACCAGGGGCGGGATTGCCTGATCAACAACGGGAAAACCGGGGAATTGTCCCAGAAGCTGTTTGATGAACTCCAGGCTATCCAGTATGGGGCTAAGGAAGACCCTTACGGTTGGGTGACAAGGCTGTGATTTTTGTCTGGTGGAAAATGGGCTGCCGCCAAAGAAGCATCATAACACACTGATATTATTTTATAAAAAAAGTAAAGAGCAGCTCTTGATTTTTTAAGGCCCGATACATATTGTGTGGCCATCAAGGCAGGAAAGCGCCGCGCAAGCGGTCTTCCCTGCCGCTTCATTTAGGAGCCGTTACAAAATAACTGCTGCGGAGAACAAATGTTTGTTACGGCTCCTTATGCCGGACATGGCATGGCAATTTCCGGTTATTTTTGCACGACGGCTTACGGGTCGGGAACGCTTTGGGCACCTGTTGCCCACTGTTTCGTTTCATGGTTACACACAATACATTACCAAACACAACTGGAGGCATTACATGAAAATTCGTCCGTTAAATGATCGTATCCTGATCAAAAGACTGGAGGAAGAGCTGAAAACCAAGGGTGGGCTCTTTATCCCCGACAGCGCCAAGGAAAAACCGGCCGAGGGCAAGGTTGTCGCCGTGGGCAAGGGACGCCTCAACGAGAAAGGCGAGCGGGTTGCGATGGATCTCAAGGCCGGCGACCGGGTCCTGTTTTCCAAGTATGGAGGCAACGAGATCAAGATCGATGGCGAGGATTACCTCATCATGCGCGAGGACGATGTTCTCGGAGTTCTTGAAGGGAAATAATCGTACCTCAAAAAAATCGTTACTCCGACAAGTTGTGTAATTTTTTGTGATTTAGACGGAAAGGAGAATTATCACCATGGCTGCAAAAGATATCAGATATGGGGTGAAAGCCCGTGAGTCCATCCTGAATGGCGTAAACATCCTGGCCAATGCCGTGAAGGTAACGCTTGGCCCCAAGGGCCGTAATGTATTGATCGAGAAATCCTACGGCGCGCCCATCATCACCAAGGACGGCGTTTCCGTTGCCAAGGAGATCGAGGTAAAGGACCGCTTCGAGAACATGGGCGCCCAGATGGTTAAGGAAGTTGCCTCCAAGACCTCCGATGTGGCCGGTGACGGCACCACCACCGCCACCATCCTGGCCCAGGCCATCTACGCTGAAGGCTCCAAGTTGGTTGCCGCGGGCAACAATCCTATGGACATCAAGCGCGGCATCGACAAGGCTGTCGAGGCTGTGGTTGCTGAGTTGAAGAAAATCGCCAAGCCCACCAAGGAGCAGAAGGAAATTGCCCAGGTCGGCACCATCTCCGCCAACAATGACGCCACCATCGGCAACATCATCGCCGAGGCCATGGATAAGGTCGGCAAGGAAGGCGTTATCACCGTGGAAGAGGCCAAGGGCATGGAGACCACCCTGGACGTGGTTGAAGGCATGCAGTTCGACCGCGGCTATCTCTCCCCGTATTTTGTCACCGACGCCGAGAAGATGGAAGTAAACCTGGACGAGCCCTTCATCCTGATCAACGAGAAGAAGATCGGCAATATGAAGGACCTGCTTCCCATCCTTGAGCAGATCGCCAAGATGGGCCGTCCTCTGTGCATCATCGCCGAGGACGTGGACGGCGAGGCCCTGGCTACCCTGGTGGTCAACAAGCTGCGCGGCACCCTGAGCGTTGCCGCCGTCAAGGCTCCTGGTTTTGGCGACCGCCGTAAGGCCATGCTGGAAGACATCGCCACCCTCACCGGCGGCCAGGTGATCACCGAAGATCTGGGGATCAAGCTGGAGAACATCACCATCAAAGACCTCGGCACTGCCAAGCGCATTGTTATGGACAAGGACACCACCACCATCGTGGACGGCGCCGGCGACAAGAAAAATCTTGCCGCCCGGGTCAAGCAGATCCGCGCTCAGATCGATTCCTCCACTTCCGACTACGACCGCGAGAAGCTCCAGGAGCGTCTGGCCAAGTTGATCGGCGGTGTAGCGGTGATCAATGTCGGTGCAGCCACCGAGATCGAGATGAAAGAGAAGAAGGCTCGGGTGGAAGATGCACTGAACGCGACCCGCGCCGCAGTGGAAGAGGGCATTGTTCCCGGCGGCGGCGTTGCCTACCTGCGCTGCCTGGACGCTCTCAAAAAACTTAAGCTTACCCCTGAGATGGAGCTTGGCAAGCAGATCGTGGCTCGGGCTCTTGAAGAGCCGGTACGTCAGATCGCCAACAACGCCGGCCTCGAAGGCTCGGTGATTGTGGAGCATGTCAAGAACATGAAGGGCTCCAAGGGCTTCAATGCCGACACCGAGAAGTTTGAAGACCTGCTGGAGGCAGGGGTCATCGATCCCGCCAAGGTAACCCGTTTCGCCCTGCAGAACGCGGCCAGCGTTTCCGGCCTGTTGCTGACCACCGAGTGCATGATTGCCGAGCATCCGGAGGAAGATAAGGGTGCAGGCGGCGGCATGCCTCCTGGCATGGGCGGCATGGGCGGCATGGGTGGCATGGGCGGCATGATGTAAGAGCCGCGCGTCCCGCTGTTTCCCTTTTACTGTTAGTAGCCCCCGGGTTTTTCGTGCGCGGAAACACCGGGGGCTTTTTTTGTGGTTGACAATTGCCGCAAAATCTTGAATATAAGGACTTCTTTTTCACTGGCGATGTAGCTCAGTTGGTTAGAGCATACGGCTCATATCCCCGGGGTTCAAGTCCCTGCATCGCCACCATTGCATATCTCATCCGTTGAAATTATCGCGGGTTGCAGTATACAAAAAGCTCTCGCTCCGATCTAACGCATCGGAGCGAGAGCTTTTTTTATGTCGAAACCGGCGACAGGCGCGTGTAAGGGAGAGGGGTGTGTTCAAAAAAGCGTTTCTGCGGCTACTGTTTTTTGGTGTTTTGTTTCTGTTGCTCTTCTCGTATTGCGGCGCATCAGGGGTTGAGTATTCAATCACCGTCAATGGCGAAGAGATTCACGGCCTTCAGGGAGTGGCTTGTGCCACGGGAGGGTTGTTGGCTGCCGGAGTCGCAGTGGTGGGGGTATTGGCCCTTGTCGCACTGGTTCTGGCCGGGGCATCCATGGTATTGCTGGGAGTCTTCGCGGTTGTCTTCCTGGGGCTGCTTTTTGTTTTTTTTCCAGTCTGGGTGGTGGTTGGCGGAGTTGTGATTCTCATGGCGTTGGTCTTCCGGAAGCATGCAGGCAAAAATCCTGCCAATACGCGGTGCTGGTAAACGATGCTTCGTTCGGGCCGTTGGGTCGACGAGCCTTTCGTCCATAAAAAAAGCGCCCCCTCGGGAGCGCTTTTTTGTGTCCTGTGATCCGCGATCGGGGTTATTCGTCCTCCTCCAAATCGTCTTCCTCAAGCTCTTCGTCCTCCAGAGCCTCGACCTCGTCATCGGTGTCATCATCCTCGGTTCCGGCGTCATCATCTTCCGGCAGTTCATCGTCCGCCAAGATGTCTGATTCTTCCTCCGGGCCAGCGGCAAGGGCGTCCTCTTCCTCGCCCGTCGGCTTGCGGATTTTTGTCGGGGGCAGGATGATGGCCGTGATTTTTGCAATATCTTGTCGCACCAGCGGATCTGCAAGACAAAAGGCACATTCGGCAATGCATGGACTCTTCCTGGACTTGGGCATACCATGATTTGACAAGCCTCTGTAAGCGCTCGCATTCCATCGCTACGTACTCCTTTGTCTGGTTTAAAACCGGCGTAACATCACCAAGGGGGCAAGCTCCATGCTTGCCGTGATTCGAGCCATATGTACTGTATTTTTTTTCCGCTGCCCAGACTCTTTTGTTAAAAAAAGAAAAATGTTGTTTCCCCGCGGACAACATTATATCTTGGCACAGCGGATGGAAGTGGAAAGGGCGCTGGTGGCTCTCCCGGACTTCAAATCCGGTGCACCGGGTTAACAGCCTGGTGGGTGGGTTCGATTCCCATGCACTTCCGCCAAATGAACAGAATTAACGCAAAGACGCAGAGACGCAAAGTTTAAAAAACTTTTTTTAAAATACGTTTGTCTTTGCGTCTTCGCGCCTTTGCGTTAAAGTTTATCCTCTTGTCTTCAGCAACGGAAATCCCATCTTCTCCCGCTGGGCCACGAACTGTTCCGCAACCTTTCTCGCGATATTCCTGATCCTGCCGATATACCTGGTCCGCTCCGCCACGCTGATGGCCTTTCTGGCATCCAGCAGGTTGAAGGTGTGCGAGCACTTGAGGCAGTAGTCGTAGGCCGGCAGGATCAGCTCCGCGTCCAGCAGCCGGTGGGCCTCGGACTCAAAGGTGTCGAAAAACGAGAGCAGGGCCGTCACATTTGCCTGCTCGAAGTTGAAGGTGGAAAACTCCACCTCGGCCTGATGAAAGATGTTGCCGTAGGAGATCTCGGAGTTCCAG
>PHAW01000176.1 GCA_002841785.1 Deltaproteobacteria bacterium HGW-Deltaproteobacteria-3
TTCCCCCGGATCTCAACCCGGAAGTGGATCAGAAACTGCAGATGGGCGGACCCAACGGCGAACTGGTTGTGGTCACGGTTGTGGCGGTAACGGACGAGGCTGTCGTTCTTGATGCCAACCCGCCCCTGGCAGGCAAGGACCTCACCTTTGATCTGGAACTGGTGGCTATTTCCTGAGCCGGGAGAAAGTGAGCCGGTCCCATGCCCTGGTAATCTTTTTTTCGGGTCATTTTTTTTTGCGCCGGGTTCGCTTGCCTGTACCCTGGGGACAAAAGGGTGTGGTATACTCGGCGCAAGAGGGGAGGTGCCTGCGCGCAGGCATTCCGACAACAGGGATCAGGGTGGCCATGCAGAAAATCATTGATCAATGGGTGTTTTTTCTCATGAGAACATGGGGGTTCGCCCTCCTGCTGGCCATGATCGCGGTGTTGTCGCAGGGGTGTGCCTCGCTGATGATACCCCCCATGGTCGGGCCGGTGGTGAAGAATCTCAACCGCCAGGCCGATCTGGAGCTGGTCTGTGATGGCGCAGCCTCTTACCTGCTGATGCTTGACAGCCTGCTGGTTTCCGATCCCGGCAATGCCCGGCTGTTGCTGCATGGTGCCCAAGCCTATACGGCCTACGCGAGCATCATGCCCGAATGTGGCCGGCCGGAGCGGGCGCCGGTTTTGGGAGAAAGGGCCAGGGAGTATGGGCTGCGCCTGCTGGGCACGCAGCCAGGACTTGGCGGCGCGAATCAGATGCCGCTTGCCGGGTTCAGCGAGGCTGTGCAATCCGTTGGTTCTCGCGAGGTGGAAAAACTGTTCTGGTCCGGTTACGGCTGGGCCACCTGGATCGGCTTCAGCAAGGGGGCGCCCGCGGCGGTCGCGGATCTGCCCAAGGTTGAGCAGTTGATGCTGCGGGTGCTGGCCCTGGATGAGGGGTTCTACCATGGCGGGGCCCATCTCTTTCTCGGCGTGTATTACGGTTCCCGCCCGGTGATGCTGGGGGGGCGGCCGGACGTGAGCCGGAACCATTTTGAAAGGGCCCTGGCCTTGAGCGAACGGCGGTTTCTTGCGACCCTGGTGGCGTATGCCGAATATTACGCCCGTCAGACCTTTGACCGGGAGCTGTATGTCCGCCTGCTGGAGGAGGCGCTGGCCTTTGATCTTGCCCAGGCCCCGGACCTGACCCTGCCCAATGTTCTGGCCCAGCGGCGGGCCCGGAAGCTGCTGGCCCAGGCGGATGAGTTTTTTTAGGAGCCGTTTGAAATGACATCGGCATTTCGTTACGGCTCCTTATGCCGCTCTTGCCGACCAGGAGATGGAGTTTTTCGCAATAACGGCTTAGGAGCCGTTTGAAATGACATCGGCATTTCGTTACGGCTCCTTATGCCGCTCTTGCCGACCAGGAGATGGAGTTTTTTGCAATAACGGCTTAGGAGCCGTTTGAAATGACATCGGCATTTCGTTACGGCTCCTTATGCCGCTCTTGCCGGCCAGGAGATGGAATTTTTCGCAATAACGGCTTAGGAGCCGCTTGAAACAACCATTGTTGCCCCCTGGAGGAATCACGGTATGCATCGTTTGTTGCGCATGGTCTGCTTCGGTATCGTCTGCATGGCGCTCGCCGCTCCTTCCAGGGCAGAGGCAGCGCCCCGCTATCTCTTCAAGATCGCCACCCTTGCCCCGGATGGCAGCGTCTGGGCCAGGCACTTCCAGGAGTTTCAGAACGAGGTGATTGCCAAGAGCAATGGCGAGATCGGCTTCAAGCTGTACATGGGCGGGGTTATGGGAGATGACCGGGCCATGTACCGCAAGATGCGGATCGGCCAGCTCCAGGGCGGCGGCTTTACCATGACCGGGATCAGCGAGACCGTGCCGGATTTCCGGGTTATGGCCATCCCCTTTCTCTTTCGGTCCTATGCCGAGGTGGACAGGGTCGCCGAGGGGCTGTTTCCGCTCTTTCAAAAGGCCTTCCAAGAAAAGGACCTGGTCTTGCTGGCCATGACCGAGGTCGGTTTTGTCTACACCATGTCCAGCGAACCGGTGACCACCGTGGCCCAGTTGCGGGCGAGCAAGTGCTGGGCGCCGGAGAACATGGGCGTCACCCCCATTCCCCTCTCCATCCCGGACGTGCTCTCCTCCCTGCAAACCGGCATGATCAACACGGTGTTCAACGGCTTTTACGGCTCCATCGTCCTCCAGTGGTTTACCCGGACAAAATACATCACCGATACCCCCTTCGGCTACGCCTATGGCGGGTTGGTCTTTTCCAAGAGCGCCTTTGCCAAGCTCCCGCCCCAGCACGCCGCCATGATGGAGTCTGCCGCGAAAAAGCATTTTGCCGGCTTGTTGATCGACACCCGACGCAGCAATGAAGAGGCCCTTGCCACCCTGAAAAAAAACGGCATCCAGTTGGTGTCGGCGGAGAAGGAAACCCTGCAGCAGTTGCTGGCGGTGCGTGATCAGAAAACCGTGCCGCGTCTGGTGGGCGTCGCCTTTTCCAAGGAGATCTACGCGGCGGCGACCCGGTTGCTTGCTGATTTCCGGGCGAAATCTCCCGCTGGGGGTGCGGCCAAATGAGCGAGCCTCTGGGCTGGCTTTCCAGAGGCATCCAGCAGATAGGTCGATTGCTGGAGTGGCTTGAGGAGGGGGTTCTGCTGCTGCTGATCGCCGCCATGATCGGTCTGGCCTGCCTGCAGATCGTATTGCGCGATGTCTGGGGCGGGGGGTTGTCCTGGGCCGATCCGCTTCTGCGGGCCGTGGTGGCCACCAAGATGGACAAGCATGTCTCCATTGATCTCGCTTCCCACTTGGTGCCCAAATCGATTTTTCGCTGGCTGCGGGTATTCAGGTCTTTTTTTGCCGCCGGGGTCTGTGTGGTGCTTACCTGGATGGCCATTGATTTTGTCCGCCAGGAGGCGCTCCACGGTAACGACCAGGCAATGGCCGGGCTTGCCTCCTGGCAGCTCAATCTGATTTTCCCCCTGGCCTTTGGATCCATCACCCTTCGTTTTCTGCTCGGCGGCGTGCGCAGTCTTCGCGCCGCCCTGGCCGGAAAAGATATCCGGTCTTTCGAGGCAACGGCCTAGATCCTGATATGCAATTCCTGCAACTGATCCCCCTGGTTCTGGCCATATTGGGCAGCCCGCTCTTTGTGGTAATGGCCGCTTTGGCCCTGCTCTCCTTTTATGGGGCAGGCATTGATCCCTCGGTGGTGGTCATCGAGATGTCCCGGTTGGCCGAGACTCCCATGCTGCTCTCCCTGCCCCTCTTTATTCTCGCCGGGACCGTGCTTTCCGAAAGCAAGGCGCCGGTGCGGCTGCTGGATCTGTCCAACGTGCTGCTGGGTTGGCTGCCCGGCGGGCTGGCGGTGATCGCCCTGGTGGTATGTTCGGTTTTCACCGCCTTCACCGGCGCCTCCGGGGTGACGATCTTTGCCCTGGGCGGGTTGCTTTTTCCGGCCATGCTCAAGGACCGCTACCCCGAGCAGTTTTCCCTGGGCCTCATCACCACCTCCGGCAGCCTGGGCTTGCTCTTTCCCCCCAGCCTTCCCCTTATCCTCTACGGGGTCATAGCCGAGACTCGGATCGACCACCTCTTTCTGGCCGGGATTCTGCCCGGTCTGTTGATGCTGCTTCTGCTGGGCGTCTACAGCATCAAGAAGGGTGCGGCCACCCGTGGTCCCCGCAAGGCGTTGCCGGCGGGGGAGACGCTGCGGGCCTTGCGGGCCGCGGCTTGGGAAATTCCCTTGCCGGTTATTGTGCTGGGAGGGATTTACGGCGGTTTTTTTGTCGTGGGCGAGGCGGCGGCGGTGACCGCCCTGTACGTGTTGCTCGTGGAGATGTGCGTGCACCGGGATATCACCCCGGCGCGGCTGCCTTCCCTCGTGGTGCGGAGCATGGCTCTTTTCGGGGGGATCTTCGTGGTGCTGGCCGCCTCCATGGCCTCCACCAGCTTTCTCATCGATCAGGAGATTCCGGCCCGGCTCTTTGGTTTTATCCGGGAGCATATCTCAAGCAAGTACACCTTTCTTTTGCTGCTCAACCTTTTTCTGCTCGTTGTCGGCGCCCTGCTCGATATTTTTTCCGCCCTGGTTCTTGTGGTGCCGCTCATCGTGCCCATTGCCCTAGGGTATGGGGTTGATCTCACCCATCTCGGCATCATCTTTCTGGCCAACCTGCAGATCGGTTACTGCACCCCGCCGGTGGGGCTCGGTCTTTTTCTGGCCAGTTATCGTTTTGATCGGCCCATTGCCCAACTGTACACCGCCACCCTGCCGTTTTTGGGGATATTGTTCATCACCCTGGGAATCATCACCTATTTTCCCCTGCTGAGCCTTTTTTTGGTCGAACTGTTCGGATAGCGTCAACCCTCTTCGCCGGAAACCCTGACAGGCCAAGCACAAAACGATTCCCCCTTTTTGTGGCCGACCCCCAAGGCGCCCTTGTGAAGATACAGAGCCCAGGCCCAGTCTGTTTCAAAAAAGCTGGTGGTGGCAGACCAGTAGGCCTCGCGCACCCGCCGGAACGGGTGACCTGCCGGCAGGGCCGGTTCAGCCTGCGAGCAGTCCACCAGCGATTCCAGAGCGTTTATGTCGGGGAGCCGCCAGTCGTTGCTGCCGTGCAGAGTGGTCCGGTTGATCTCGCCTATGAGATCCAGGGCCTGGCGCCAGGTCATGGACTTTCCGCCCAAGTCTCCATCCTTGAGCCAGATGAGGCGGGTCAGATTGTCGAGGACCGTTTCGCCGAGATCGGTATAGCGCGGCTGCGGCCAGGCGAGGCCATGCCGGTGTTCACCGTCCTGACCCGAGTCCGGGCAGGGAATCTCACGGCCCAGGGCGTCATGGCAGGTTATCTGTCCGGTTCTTGGCAAAAGGGTGTAGCCGGCGCCGCGAACCGGCCAGAACAGGGCATACTGGTCCTTGCGGCCGTAAAACATGCGGGCGCCTTCGAGGTGGATGCACCAGGCATAGGCCGGGTGGATGGCCGCCGTGGTGGAAGTCCAGTACCAGCCCAGGAAGATGTTGGTGAACGGATGCTCCTCCTGCAATGAGGGCTTTTTCGCCTGATAGCTCATGAGCGAGCGGAGTTCCCGGCGGTTGGGCAGCCGCCAGTCATCATGGCCGGCCCATTTGTGGCGATTCATTCCGGCGATGAACGCGAGGGATTCCTGCCAGGTCAGGGGGAATTCGTTCAGGTTGGCGTCCCTGGACCAGGCGAGCCCGGTGAGGTGGTCGAGAACGGTTTCGTTGTCCAGGGAAAATCGTGGGCTCGGCCATGGCAGGCCCAGGTGGAATTCCCCGTCCTGGCCGCTGCCGGGGCAGGGGATAACGCCGCCTTCTTCGTCGTAGCAAAGGGTTTGCCCGGTTTGCAATAAACCTGTTTTCATGGGGTGTTCCGCTGGGGCAGGGTGGCTTGGCGAGACGCCTGGTGCAACTGTTGGTCCTCTTCCCTCAGTCTTGCCCATGTCCGGTGAAGGGGACAAAGGCCACGGAGAGGATGCTCCGGCTGGTGATCCTCTGGCCTGATTTTTCCACCAGCAGCAGATCTTGGGGCAGATGGGGGCGGCCCACCGGAATGACCAGCCTGCCGAAGGGGGAGAGCTGCTCGATCAGGGCTTGGGGTATCCGGGGCGCCGCGGCGGTGACGATGATTCCGTCATAGGGGGCATGCTCAGGCAGTCCGGAAGAACCGTCGGAGGCGATGACCTCCACCGTGTCGTATCCCAATTGCCGCAAGCGGTCGGCAGCTTGCCGCGCCAGTTCGGGAACGATCTCCAGGCTGTATACCCGGCTGACCAATTGGGAGAGAACGGCGGCCTGATAGCCGGAGCCGGTGCCGATTTCCAGGATGGTGTCGCCGGGTTCCGGCTCCAGCAGGTCGGTCATCAAGGCAACGATAAAGGGCTGGGAGATGGTCTGGCCGTTGCCTATGGGCAGGGGATTGTTGTCGTAGGCGTAGGGCTTGAGTTCGTCCGGAACGAAGTCCTCGCGCCGCACCGCGGCCATGGCGTCAAAGATCTGTTGGCGCAGGGTGTAGCGGCCGGTGAGGCCGCCGGTAAAACGGCATTCGTCTTCGATGGTGCGGAGCATGCCCTGTATCGTTTCCGCGCTCATGATCACCTCCCATGATCACCTCCCAGCCGCACGGGATGGAATTGACGGCACCCGAACAGCGCCTGTTTTCATGATTGCTCATCCGGCCGGTGGAAGTCAAAGATTTTATCGTCCCGGACCTGCCATTCGGCCCGACGGCCGAAACACCGGCAGGGAAGCGAGCACGGGGATTATTCCGTAACGGTGCTTAAAAGCTTGTGCCGCAAGAGAATACGGATTAGTAAAAATAGAGGCAGGATTTTTCCTCATTCCCCTCAGACGGTGGCGGACAGCATGGAATTCATCATGATACGGGCCGGCTTTCTTTTTGACTGGATCGAGCTGCATCTGGAAAGCAAGCAGAGCATGAAGTTTTTTGCCACGGTGCTGGTAAGTTTCTTTATTTTCGCCATTGTCCTCATCGAGTTGAACCGGAGGCATCTTGTGCCCGAGCCGTTCGCCTCGCATGTTTCCCTTTCCCATCTTGCCGCCATTGAGCAGGCTTTCAACCTCTTGCTGGCCCTTGAGGTGGTGAGTCTCATCCTCAGCCTGTCCCACTCGGTCACCAAATCGGTGGGCAAACAGTTTGAAATCCTTTCCCTGATTCTACTGCGGGATACCTTCAAGGAATTTTCCCATTTCAGCGAACCGCTGCTCTGGGCGGAGATTGTCCCAACCCTTGGAAATATCATCGCCTCGGCGGTTGGTGCGCTGCTTATCTTTGTTGTCCTGGGTTTTTTTTACAAGACCCAGCGCTCCCACCCCATCACCGGGGATGAGAAAATCCGCAGCCACTTCATCCTGGCCAAAAAGATGATCGCCCTGTTGTTGCTGGTCTCTTTCGCGGGCATCTGCCTCAATGACCTCTGGGGCTATTTTGCCCATGGGCTGCCGGAAAACGCCTTTGCCTCCTTTTATACCCTGCTTGTTTTCAGCGATGTGCTGGTGGTGCTCATTTCGCTGCGCTACAGCGCGCACTACCAAGTCTCTTTCCGCAATTCCGGCTATGCCGTGGCCACGGTTCTTATCAGGCTGGCCCTGATCGCGCCGATCATCGTCGGCACCGTGATCGGGGTGGGCACCACCTTGTTTGCCCTGGGGATCAGTCTGGCGTACAATGCTTTTGCTCCCAAACCGGAAGCGGTTGTCTGTAAAAACTAAAAAAAACGTTGGGCCGCGGAGCTCAATTTTTACTGCGGCCGGAGTGCAACTACGGTATATAACCAGTGGAATATATGGTGGTTTTGTCCCGTAAGTCCGGAGAATAATGAGGTGCTGTTATGGGTGTCTGTCGTATAGTGTTGGCTGATGATCATGCCCTGATCCGGCATGGGGTCAAAAAAATGATTGAGCAGGATCCCGCGCTCAAGGTGGTCGGCGAGGCGGCCGACGGCCTGGAGCTCATCGCGCTGTTGAAGACTACCCCGGCCGATCTTGTCATCCTCGACATCTCCATGCCCAACCTGCGAGGGATCGAGGCGATCCGCGAGGTGCGCAAGATCTGTCCCCAGATCAAGGTACTCATGCTGACCATGCACAAGGGCGAGCAGTACCTCTGTTCCTCCTTTGCCTCCGGGGCGGACGGCTATCTGCTCAAGGAGGATTCCGACACCGAGCTGCTGCC
>PHAW01000177.1 GCA_002841785.1 Deltaproteobacteria bacterium HGW-Deltaproteobacteria-3
TTTTGATGCGGTAAAGGAAAAAGCCTCGTATATTACCCCTGTTCCGGGCGGGGTCGGACCCATGACCATCACCATGCTGATGAAGAATACCGTACAGGCAGCCAGGCAGATTGCAGGCGTAAAATAAACGGTTGTGCAGGCATACAAAGTAATCAGAGGGCATCTGCTTTTCTGTTACATAGCAAACCCAAGATGCTGAGGACACACAAGATGGCGATCAAACGAAATGGATGTGAGGGGTGCACGGATATTACCTGCGTCTCCACGCAACAGGTTCTTTCCCAGGATATAGCCAAGAACGTCAGAACCGCCTATGACCGCGTGAAAGCGCGGGGCATGTCGGCCTGTCTGTTCGGTTCCGGCGGAACCTGTTGCCGCAACTGCAACATGGGACCCTGCCAGATCATCGACGGCGTGGAAGACATGCTCGGCATCTGCGGCGCCACCGCCGACACCGTGGCGGCCAGGAATTTCGCCCGGGTGGTTGCCGCCGGTTCTGCCGCGCACACCGATCATGCCCGGGAAATGGTAAAAGGCTTTATCGATGCGGCCAAAGGCGAAGGACCGCATCAGATCAAAGATGTGCCCAAGCTGAAAAGATTGGCCGAGGTCTTCGGTATCGTCACGGAAGAGCGTGAAATCAAGGATATCGCCATTGAGCTCGGAGAAAAGGCCCTGGCCGAATTTGGTAAGCAGGATGACGCTCCGCTTTCCATGCTGAAACGTGCCACACCCAAGCGGCAGGCCATTTGGAAGAAGCTCGGCATTGCCCCTCGCGGCATCGATCGTGAGGTGGTGGAGATGATGCACCGCACCCACATGGGTGTGGATCAAGATTACCAGAATATCATGCTTCAGGCCTCCCGGTGCGCATTGTCCGACGGGTGGGGTTCCTCGATGCTTTCCACCGAGCTGACCGACATCATGTTCGGTACTCCTGTGCCCCGTCGCGCAATCGTTGATCTTGGGGTGTTGAAAACAGACCAGGTCAACATTTGTGTGCACGGACATGAGCCATTGCTGGCAGAGGCTCTGTGCATCGCGGCCCAGGACCCGGAGATGCTGGAGCTGGCCAAGAAGCAGGGCGCCAAGGGCATCAACCTTGCCGGCGTCTGCTGCACCGGCAACGAGATACTTATGCGCCGCGGAATTCCGGTGGCCGCCGGTTTCATTCAGCAGGAGATTGTGCTTGCCACCGGCGCTGTCGAAGCAATGGTCGGTGATGTGCAATGCCTCATGCCATCTATTGTTGACGTGGCAAATAATTTCCACACTAACATTATCACCACCAACTATCGTGCCAAGATGCCCGGCGCTATCCATATCCAGTTTGAAGAACACGAGGCGCTCAATTCCGCCAAGCAGATACTGACCCACGCCATCAAAAATTTCAAGAAGCGCGGGAAGTGCTTTATCCCCCAGGAAACGAAGATGGATGTTGTGGTGGGCTTCAGTCATGAAACCATCAATACCATGCTGGGCGGACGTTTTCGTGCCAGTTACCGGCCGCTCAACGACAATATCATCAATGGCCGTATCCGCGGGGTGGCAGCCATCGTTGGTTGCGACAATTTTAAAATGGCAGACGACGCCCATGAAACCATCGTCAGGGAGTTGTTGAAAAACAACATTCTGGTTTTGGCAACAGGTTGCGCTGCGACTTCCCTCGGTAAGGCTGGCCTGCTTAATCCGGAGGCGGCTCGCTTCTGCGGCGACAGCCTGCGGGAAGTCTGTGAGACGGTTGGTATGCCGCCGGTCCTCCATATGGGTTCGTGCGTGGACAACTCCCGGATCCTCATTGCCGCCACCGAGATGGTTCGCCAGGGCGGCCTTGGGGACGACATCACCGATCTGCCCGCCATCGGCACCGCGCCCTTGTGGATGAGTGAAAAAGCTGTAGCTATTGGTCAGTACTTTGTGGCCAGTGGTGCTCAGGTTGTCTTCCAGGATTTGCCGACGACCGGGGCCAAGAATTTCAATAAGTATTTGCTTGAAGGCATAATGGGAACTTTGGGTGCCCATTGGAACGTGGCCAAGGAGCCGCTGGATATCGCCAGAATCATGATCGAGAAGATCGAGGCAAAGCGTGACGCTCTTGGCATCAATAAAAAGAAAGAGCGTGTCCTTTTTGATATGGACATGCGTCGTGACCTTGGCGGCGGCCCCCTGAAGGATGTTGGCTGCCACGGACCGAGCGCTTCTTGATTTTTCTTTGAGAGAACGTGCTGTTACCAAGCAAGAATAAGGATAAGGATCATAACCGATGAAGTCGGGAAGCCGTTTAGAACGGATTTTAACATCAGGAGAGTTCGCCGTCACCGGTGAGCTGGGGCCGCCCAAGAACGGCAATGCCGAACATGTACGGGAAAAGGCCCGGCTGCTCAAGGGGAGTGTTGACGCGGTCAACATCACCGACTGCCAGACCGCCATTGTCCGCATGTCCAGCATCAGCGCCGGTCTGCTGACTCTGGCCGAAGGGGTTGAGCCGGTCATTCAGATGACCTGCCGCGACCGCAACCGGATCGGGATGCAGAGCGATATCCTTGGCGCTGCCGCTCTGGGGCTCAAGAACCTGCTCTGCCTAACGGGCGATCATCAGAAATTCGGCAACCATCCCGGCTCCAAGGGCGTCTTTGATATGGACTCCATCCAGCTCTTGGGCATGGTGAAGACCATGCGGGATGAGAAGAAATTCCAGTGCGGCGAGGTGATCAAGTCGCATGAGCCCAAGCTTTTTCTCGGCGCCGCGGCAAACCCTTTTGCCGGGCCGTCCGAGCAGTTCCGGGCCGCCCGGCTGGCAAAAAAGGTCGCCAATGGCGCTGATTTTGTCCAGACCCAGATCATCTACAATGTGGAACGCTTTGCCCGTTTCATGCAGGCGGTCCGCGATCTCGGCCTCCACAAAAAGGTCCACATCCTGGCAGGGGTTACCCCGCCGAAATCCGTGGGCATGGCCCGTTACATGAAGAGTTCCGTGCCGGGCATGGATGTCACCGATGAGGTGATCATGCGGATGCAGGGGGCCAAGGACAAGGAAGACGAGGGTATCAACATCTGTGTTGATATCATCCGCCAGGTCCGGGAGATAGAAGGGGTGGCCGGGGTCCATATCATGGCCATCGAATGGGAGAGCGCCGTGCCGGAGATCGTCAGCCGGGCAGGGATTGCCACCCGTCCGGTCTTTGCCGACGAGCCGGTTGCCCTTGCGGCGCCGGTTTCGGCCATCGAAATCCGGACTGCGGCGGCCGGGGGTGAGGAAGGTGATGCTGTCCTGGCGGCAGCCAAGGTTGAGGCAGAAAAAATTATCGCCGCGGCCAAGGCGGAAGCCGCCCGGTACCGTGCGTCAGCCAGCAGCGTCAGCGGCGCGGCCGGTACCAGCGGCGCCGGTGCGGTTGATCAGGCAAGGATTGAAATAGAAGAAGCAGGAGAGGATGCGATGAACGAAAAAGAACGGCAAATGGCGCTTGACTCGGTACGTCTCGCCCTGGTGAAATTTGCCGGGGCAGAGGCTATTCTCAAGCGCGAGCCGGTGCTCGCCGTTCCTGCTTCTCCGGCACCAGCCCCGGTTGCTCAGGCAGCTCCGGCTGTACCTGTTGCGCCTGCACCGGTGCAGGACGAGAGCGCGGCCAAGAAAGCCGCCGAGGCTGCAGCCGCGGATGAGGCAAAGAAGGCGGAGGCCGCCAAGAAGGGGGCTGCCGACAAGGCCGCGGAAGAGGCCAAGAAGGCCGAAGCTGCGAAAAAGGCAGCCGAGGCTGCGGCCGCGGATGAGGCGAAAAAGGCGGAAGCCGCCAAGAAAGCCGCCGCTGACAAGGCCGCGGAAGCGGCCAAGAAACCCGTCGCGCCCGAGGCGAAGAAGGCTGCCCCTGCAGCTTCCGCTGCGGCCGTTGGCGCGGCTGAGCTCACTCTGGAAAAAACGCCCCTGAACGAACGGGCCGCCAAGGTTCCCGAAGCCTCTTACAAGCAGGCATACACCGGCGCCATCCGCCAGACACTTTTGGGCGACGAGGCAAGCGGCATCAAGGTGGGCGGTGCAAACACCCTGCCGTTCCATCTCTTCGAAGGGACCATGGGCAACAACCCCAAGATCGCCTTTGACGTGCTTGATGTCAAGCCCGATGAATGGCCGGATTCCCTGGCCCGCCATTATCAGGATGTTTTGGACAATCCCGTGGCCTGGGCGCAGAAATGCGTCAAGGAATACGGCGCGGACGCCATCTGCATCTCCATGGTCAGCACCGACCCCAACGGCCTGAACCGGCCTGCAGGCGAGGCGGCAAAAGCCGCGGCCGAGGTGGTGAAAAGCATCGAGGTGCCGGTCATTGTCTGGGGTTGCGGCAACGGCGAAAAGGACACGGAGACCCTGCGGGAGATCACCTCGCTCATCGGCGACAAGAAGGTGTGTCTGGCGCCGCTTTCCGACAGCAACTACCGGGCCATCGGCGCCACGGCCATGGCCTTCCGGTATCCCATGGTCGCAGCCTCGCCCATTGACGTGAACCTGGCCAAGCAGCTCAATATTCTCCTTGAGAATCTCGGGGTCTCCCTGGATTCCGTGTTGATCGACCCCTCCATCGGCGCGCTGGGCTACGGCATCGAGTACACCTATTCGGTCATGGAGCGGATTCGCCTTGCCGCCCTGACCCAGAAAGACGAGAAGCTGCAGGTGCCCTTCATCTGCAACCTGGGCCGCGAGGTCTGGAAGGCCAAGGAATGCCGGCTGCCCTCCGACGAGATGATCGGCGATCAGGAGACCCGGGGCATCCTCATGGAGGCCATCACCGCTTCCTGCATGCTGATGGCAGGGGGCGAGCTGATGATCATGCGGCATCCGAGAGCGGTCTCTCTGACCAAGTCGCTGATCAACGGTCTCATGGGTTAGCCGTCGTTCAAGATTTAGAATACCGGGACCGGCATAAGGTGCCGTAACGAAAAATCAAGCAAGTAGAGATTGTTTCGTAACGGCTCCTGAATTTTCTGAAATTGTGCATTTATCGACTGTAATGCTGATAAGCCTCACAGAGTTAAAGCTGAGTTGAGCAGCCTTGCTGCTCAAACGAAACTTATGCCCTTTGGGTTAAAGAGGAGATTACCAAATGTCTAAGATCATCTGTTCAGCCGCCATCCGCGGGGCTCACAAGATTGTTGATATGGCGGAAGCGAAGTTCGAGGAGGTCCTCAAGAAGTACGGGCCAGAGCAGGAGGTGCATTTCCCGAACACCGCCTACTTTCTGCCGGTTATTTACAGTATGCTGGGCGCCAAGGTGCAAAATCTCGGCGACATGAAGGATATCTTCAAGGAATGCCGTACCCTTTTGCCGGAACAGGTGAGCGAGAATATCTGGCTGCCGTACCTCGCCCCGGCCCTTGATGCGGGCATGGCCACCTTTTTTGCCGAGGAGATGTACGAGGCCATCCGGTATCTGGAGACCCCTGATTTCTATACCAAGACCGAAGATCCGCTGGAGAACAATATCTGGCTGGGCGCGGCCGACGACGTTATCTTCCGGAAGCGCGGCGTTGAGTTCGTGGACGGCACCGCGCCCGGTTTTGCCGCGATCATGGGCACCCCGGACAACAACGAGGTTGCCTCGCGCATCGCCTTGGAGTTGCAGGAGAAGAACCTCTATATCTTCATGCACGATCAGAGTAACGGCAAGAACATGGCCGAGCGTCTGGTGGAAAACAAGGTGCAGGTCGGCTGGAACACCCGCCTGGTGCCCTTTGGCAAGAGCTACACCTCGGCGGTCTTCGCCATCGGCTTTGCCTGCCGCGTGGCCATGGCCTTCGGCGGCATCAAGCCCGGCGACTACAAGGGCAACCTGATCTACAACAAGGACCGGACCTTCGCCTTTGTCATGGCCTTTGGCCCGGTTTCCGACGAGTGGTACGCCAACGCTGCCGGCGCCATTAATTGGGGCTTCCCCACCATCTCCGACTACGATATTCCCGAGATACTGCCCACCGGGATCTGCACCTATGAGCATGTGGTCAGCCGCGTGCCCCATGAGGAGATTGTCCAGAAGGCCATCGAGGTGCGCGGGCTCAAGGTCAACGTCACCAAGATCGATATCCCCTTGTCCTTTGGCCCTGCCTTTGAGGGCGAACGTATCCGCAAGGACGACCTCTTCATGGAATGCGGCGGCGGCCGGACCTCGGGGGTTGAGGTTTTGGTTTCCAAGGATATGTCCGAGGTTGAGGACGGCAAGGTCACC
>PHAW01000178.1 GCA_002841785.1 Deltaproteobacteria bacterium HGW-Deltaproteobacteria-3
TCGTCCACGATCTGGCAGAGCAGATGCTCTACCCAGAGATGCGCCTCCTGGATGGCCGGGGTTACGGGCGAGGGCACGTTGATGGTCAGGTCGGCCAGGGTTATCAGCCTGCCGCCGTCCTTGCCGGTGAGCACTGCAGTCTGCATGCCCAGGGTCTTGGCCGCTTCCACCGCCTTGATGACATTGGGCGAATTGCCGCTCGTTGAGATGCCCAGGGCCAGATCGCCTTCCTTGCCCAGGGCCAGGATCTGCTTGCTGAAGATTTCATCGAAGGAAAAATCGTTGCCGATGCTGGTAAGAATGGAGCAATCCGTGGTCAGGGCGATGGCGGCCAGGGGAGGGCGGTCGATCATGAAACGGTTGACGAATTCGGCCGCCATATGCTGGGCATCGGCGGCGCTGCCCCCGTTGCCGAAGATCATCAGCTTGTTGCCGCGCTTGATGGTGTCGATCATCCATTGGGCCAACTGCTTGATGCCGCCCATCTGGGTGGCCACCAGCGCTTGCTTGGCTGCAATGGAATGTTTCAGGCTTTCTTTGATGAGCTGGTCCATGGGGATCCTTTGGCAATAATCAAAAAACAGTAAGGGGAAAACCGGTGATTTTGTGGTGACGGCTCCTGAATTCTGGCAAAATAGTCCAGCTCCGTTTTTTTGTCAATACAAGCAGGACAAGATGGTAACGCCTAAACGGTGCTGATTTCTCTCCGGTCTGTTTCTCGCCTGCAAAAACCGCAAACCGTCAATTGACAGCAGCGCATGGAACCGTCTATCATTATGCAGCGGCCGTGCACCGCGGAGCGAAGCAACCAACTCAGGGAGAAACAGCATGCGCAGAATATTGACCAGGCCGGCATTCTGGTTTTTTCTTTGTGTGGCGGTATGGGGCATGGCCTTGCCCCTGTCTTGCCTGGCCCAGGAAACGAGCGAAGCCCTCCGGTTTGCCGTGTTTCCCTACAAATCGCCCAAGAGCGTGATCGAGGTTTTCAGCCCTCTTGCCGCCAGGATTGAAAAACGGCTGGGCAAAAAGGTGCTGCTCGTCTCCGCCACGGATTCGGAGACGTTTCTGGAAAAAAGCCTGGCCGGGGAATACGACCTGGCCCTGCCTTCCGTTACCGTCTACTACAAGTTGCTGCCGGCCGGATACGCCGCGATCGCCAAAGGAGTTCCCGCCTTCCGGGGCGGGGTCATCGTCCGGCAGGACAGCGAGATCACAACCATCGAGCAGTGCAGGGGGAAGAAGATCGCCGCCATTGGTGAACATTCCTATGCCGGGTACATGTTTTTCAAGGCCCAGCTTGACGAAAAAGGGATCGACTCGAAAAAGGATCTGGATATCCAGTTTGTCGGCAAACTCGACACCATCATCTACGGGGTGCTCAACAAGAAATACGATGGCGGAGTTATCCGGCTCGACACCCTGGACATGTTGGATTTCGCTCCGGTCAAGGATCAGTTCAGGATCGTATCCCGGTCCGCCGAGGTTCCCCAGTTCCCCTTTGTGGTCAAGAAAGGCATGGACCAACAGACCGCCACCGCCATTCGTGAGGTGCTGACCTCTCTTTCGCCGGACAAGCCGGAGGATCTGGCAATTCTGAAGAGCCTGCAGATCAAGAAGATCGTCGCCGCAACCAAGGATGATTACGACCCATTCTACGACGTCATCAAAAAACACGCATTCTACACGCATCACTGATGATCTCCTTCCGCCTGCGCACCCATCTTATTGTCTATTGCACAGCCATCACCCTGTTGTTGACGGCCTCGCTCGTCATCCTGTATTCCCATATTTTTAAAAAATATGCCATCAGCAACCTTTCCGCCCATGGCACGGCTATCGCCCGCACCACCGCCTTTGCCGTGATTGATCACCTGATCACGGAAAATTACGCGCCTCTCCAGGAATACGTCCGGGAATCTTCCACCCTTGTCGACATCGAGTCCATCCAGATCGCCAACAGCCAGGGAAACATCCTGGCCGCCTCCGAGGTGCGGCTGCTCGGCACCATCATGGAAGATGGCGTTGCCGTCAAGGATACTGAGGTACGGGCCACGATCGACGCCGTCCATGATCAGTTGGTGGTTACCGCGCCCATCGCCATCGGCGGCATGATCTTTGGCGTAACCAGGGTTTCCCTGTCCATGAAGCCGATTCTTGCGCACCTGCATGAGATCCAGAGAAACGCGGCGCTCACCGGCCTTGGCTTTTGGATCCTCTCCGTTTTACTCGGCTCGCTTCTGGCCCAGCGCTTGAGCGGACCGGTCCAGCGCTTCATGCAGGCAACCGACAGCATTACCCAGGGCGATTTCAAGGTGGAGATCCCCATGCCCAGAGGGGTGCTGGAGCTGGAGCGTTTTTCCCAGACCCTGCATCTCATGGCCAGCACCATAGCCTCCCGGGAGCTGGCGCTGCAAAACTCCGAGAAAAAATTCAGGCATCTGTTCGAGCGGGCCATGGAAGGAATTTTCGTGGCCGGCGAAAAAGGGGAGCTTCTTGATGTAAACCCCGCATTCATCTCCATCCTCGGCGCTGACTCACTTGAGGAAATGCTCGGCAGAAACCTCTTTGCCAACATCTTCGAGAACGAGAAATCATTTGTCACATTCAAAGAGCTGATGGGCTCCCAAGGGTTTGTCAAGGACTACGAACTCATCCTGATTGCCAACAACAGCACTCCCATCATCGCCGCCTTGACCTGTCATGCGGTCCGGGGTCTTGGCGGGAAGGTGAACAAATACGAGGGACTGATCCGCGACATCACCGCGCAAAAGGCCGCGGAGCGGGAGATTGCCCGCATGCGCAACTACCTCAACAATATCATCGAGTCCATGCCCTCCATGCTGGTCACCCTGGATGTCGATTGCACCGTTACCCAATGGAACACCGCGGCTTGCAAACTCACCGGCATCTCCTCCCAGGAGGCGATCGGCAGAAAGATCTATGATATTGCCCCATTTTTCTGCAAATATACCCAGCAGGTCGACGATGCCGGCCGAAACCAAAATACGGTGACCCTCCCCCGGGAACAGGTAAGCCAGAACCCGGAACATCTCTACAATCTGACCTTTTTTCCCCTGATCGCCAACGGCACCGCCGGCGTGGCCATTCGCCTTGACGACATCACCGAGCTTGAGCGCAAGGAACAGCAACTGCGGCAGGCTCAGAAGATGGAATCAATCGGCACCCTTGCCGGCGGGCTGGCCCATGATTTCAATAATGTTCTTGCCTCCATTCTGGGCAATCTCTCCCTGCTCCAGTACAAGATCAAACACCACCAAGCCCTTTCCTCCACCGAGTTGAACGAATATCTTGAGCGCATGGAAACAGCGGGGCAACGGGCCGTGGACATGGTCCGTCAATTGCTCACCCTGTCCCGCAAGCAGCAGACCGATCTGGTGCCCGTGGACCTGAACCTCTCCCTCAAGCATGTGCGCAAGATTGGGGAGAACACCTTTGACAAGTCGGTGAAGGTG
>PHAW01000179.1 GCA_002841785.1 Deltaproteobacteria bacterium HGW-Deltaproteobacteria-3
CCCAGGCCGGTGCCTTCCGGTTTGGTCGTAAAATACGGGTCCATGACCCGTTCCAGGGCATCTTCCGCGATGCCGCAGCCCGTGTCCCGCACCTGTATTGCAACGGTGCCTGGCCGGTTCCCCTCCTGCACCGACACCTGTAATTCCCCGCCGTGTTCCATGGCCTGCAAGCTGTTGAGATAGAGGTTCAGCAGAACCTGGTTGAGGCGGTCCTTGTCCAGGCGCACCTGCTTTCGCGCCAGGGAGATCTCATGGCGCACGGCAACGCCCAGTTCCTTGGCGTCACTCTGGATGAGCTTGAGGGATGCCTCGATAAACGGTTCGATTTCAATCTCGGCGATGGCCAAGGGAAGTGGTCTTGCATAGGTGAGCAGTTCGGTGATGCTGCGGTTGAGCCGCTCCACCTCGTTGACCAACAGCCTGGACGCTTCCCCTTCCTCGCTTTCTTCCGGAAAACGGGAGCCGAGCAGGGTGGCGAATCCTTTGATGGAGCTCAGGGGGTTTCGTACCTCATGGGCGACGCCTGCGGCCATTTTGCCAAGGGCGACAAGGCGGTCATGCCGTCGGACCTGGGCCTCGAGCTTTTTTGTCTCTGTAAGATCGTACATGAGCACAACCCTGCCGATGGTGTTGGTGTGCTCATCGGTTATGGGCACGGAGCTGACGTGCAGGTGCCTGGGGGTTGGCGAATCCGGCGGCAGGAAGATCTCTTGCTCGATGGTTTCTCCTTCCCGGCCTGGGGGGGGGGTGAGTTGGAGGATCTGCGGGAGGACTGCGGTCTGGAGATGGCCAATGATCTGCTCCGGGGTTTTGCCGGTAAACTCCGCCGCGGTGCTGTTGAAGGTCTGGATATGTCCTTCGGCATTGGTTGCAATGATGCCCACGGGCAGACGGGAGATGAGCAGATCCGTGAAGGCCCGCATATTGATAAGGGTTTTTTGCGAGGACCGATAGCTCTGCGCGGTGAGCAAGGCAATCCAGCCGCCAATCGCCACCAGCAGCATGGCGATGGACATGTACAGCATGTGGCGCCGGTCCTGCCGGATAATCGCATCCTGTTCGGTCATGTCAAGACCGACAATAATGGAGAGATTGTTTTCCGGCTGCCAGGCAGTATCGGCGGGGAAAGGCTGGCAAGGCGCATTTTCTCCGGCGGGGTTGTCCTGTTTTTCCGGCTGCGGCATGGCCTGCCTGTGTTGCCTGAAAAAATGGCCGCGTCCGCGCATGAACGGTTTGAATGACGCCACAACCTCAAAGACCTTGTGGTTGGTTTTCGGGTCGTTGATGATCCGGTGTTTGCCAAAGGGGGAAAGATTCGGGTCGGAAAGCAGGGGGTGGTCAAGCGTGCTGCCCATCAGGCCAGGGGTGCTGTGTGCCATGATTGTCCCCTTGTTGTCGGCCACCACGATATAAAGAAGACTTGATTCACTCGCGACCTGTTCGATAAGGTGCTGGAATTGCTGGTTATTGGCGGTTCCCATCATCATTGAGGCCCTGGTCCCTGCGCCGACAAAGCGAATGATCGCCTGCCCCTTGTTGAAAAGACTATCGGTCATGATCCGTTTTTCCCGTTGCAGATTGTTGGCTGCAAAGAAAAAAACAATGGCAATGAGCATGCCTATGGCCGTGGCGAGAATCCAGGGAGAGGCATAGGCAAAGGGAGAGGTGATGATTTTTGTTTCTTATGGTGAGTCTGCCCGTTTTCATAAAACCACGATTCCAATACACAAGCAATTGTTGTTCCTCGTTTGCTCCTGTAATGAAAATGAGGCCTCCAGGCAGCATCCGGGCGTCTTGTGGTTGCCCGGGAAATTCCCGGTTGGGTAAAAAATAGCCAGCCCGTCATCCTGGCCATGGATAAAAAATATCCAACCTGCGTCTTTTTGTTCTGATTTCCTGGGGGGCGCCGTTCTCTATTTTGTTAAAAGATGTGTAATTTCAATATGTTGTGCGGTTTGTTCCGCTCCTGGCATGGTTGTTGTATTACCAGGGTGCAACGAGAAGCCATTGCAACCCATGTATTTCACAACCACATATTCAGGAGGTACACGATGAAAAAGACATTACTCGCAGTTGCCGCAATAGCTACGATTGGCCTGGCCGGTTATCAGGTTGCCGAGGCGCAACCCTGGGGGGGCGGCCCGGGCATGGGGCACGGTTGCGCCATGATGGGCATGGGGCAAGGCCAGGGGCAGGTGAGCGAAGAGACCATGAAGGCCAGGGAAAAATTCTTTAATGAGAATACCGACCTGCGCAAAAAGATGGTTTCCAAGAAAACGGAGTTGAGAGCGGTTATGAGCGGGGAAAAGCCGGATGAGAAAAAAGCGGCCAAGCTCTCCGAGGAGTTGTTCGACCTCCGTACCCTGATGCACAAGAAGGCCCAGGAGGCAGGCATTGCCCAGGCTTCACTATTGAAGCCCGCCTATTTTTTTGTCCGCCGTTCGGAGTCCTACCCCGCGACTTACCGGGGAGAGAGGTTCTGTCGTGCCCGGCCGGATGTCAGTTGACTTTTTTCCCCTGGAGGTGCAGGCTGCATTCGGTTTCCCGCGCCATGTCGTTGAGGAGGGCCTGCCTGGCTGATTGAACTTTTTCGTACGGAAGCTCAAGGAACATGGCGATGTCGGAGATGTCGATCCCCGCGCCGAAATGTTCTTCCGCAATGATGATTTTGAGAAAATCTTCCCTGACGAAAGTCCGTATCTCCGGGCTGATGTCGGTGAGGGTGTCACAGGCATGGTCATATGTCCGGCCCCGTGATAATTCTTCCCGTATTTTTTTCACCGCGCGTTCGTATTCCCTGTGCATGATGGCGGTAAATTGGCCATACTGTTTTATAGTGGTGGCGGGCATGGGTGGTTCTCGTTGCTTTTTTCGATGAGGCGTGCATCTGCGTTGTTGGCTTGCCGGGGCGACGATGGTATCGTATCTATGTACCACAAAAAAGTTAGGTGAAAACAGCAAAAAAATGAAGAAGCCAATCACGCGGTACTCTTTTTCTGGCGAGGCTCTCGTGCACATAGCGACGGTGAAAAATATCTCCAGTTTCCGGGGAGCCATGCTCCTTGTTGCTCTGCTCTGTTTCCTGCTTGTGCCTCTCCTTGCCTGGGGCGAGGCATTTATCGATGCCGATGGTTTTCTTGTCGTGCGTGCTTCGTCTCCCCGTGCAACCGGGGCACATCCCGGCACCGGCCCGGACGAGGCATTGCTGAAAACCGCCTATGGCGGTGGGGAGACACTGCGCTATAGGGTCAGTTGGCTTGGGATAACGGCGGGAGAACTGGTCATGCAGGTCAATACAGTCGAGGACAGGCAGGAAACATTTTCCCTGGAAATCACCGCCAGGAGTGCAGGGCTGCTTGAAGTATTCTACCCGGTGGAGGATACGTTCCGCACCATCGTGCAGGGGCGGATGCGGTTGCCCCGCCGTCATGAAATGCAGCAGAAGGAGGGGCGCCGGGTGAACAGCAAGCTTACCCTCTATGATCAGGAAAATTTTCGGGTGTCCTACCGCAAAAATGACGAGCCGGCTGATGTCTACCAGCTCAATGGCCCGATGCATAACGAGTTTTCCTCATTCTTTTTCATGCGGGCGCTGTCGTTTGCCGGGGAAGCCCCGATGATCGTCCCCACCTTTGCCGATAAAAAACGGCATGAGGTGGTCGTCACGGTGGAGGGAAAGGAAGAGCAGGAAAGCGTGCTGGGAAAGAAAATGACCCTCAAGGTTCAGCCGCGCCTGAAGTTCAAAGGGCTGTATGAAAAGATAGGTGACCCGTTGGTCTGGCTCACCGACGATGCCTGGCGGATCCCCACCCGAATTCAGGCGAAGATCGTCATCGGTTCCTTGACCGCGGAGCTGGTCGAATACGCAGGGGCAGCCGGACATTTCACCTTTACAAACACTCCCAAAGAATTGCCTCGACAATCTCCGGCGGATACCCGCTGAGCCGCCACAGCCGCGCCTGGGCCCTGGTGTTTTCGGCCAGGGCGGGAATATCCTTGCGCGAGAGGCCCAGATCGGCCAGTGAGGTGGGAGCGGCTATTTTTTGCAGCCATTGGCGGAAAAGACGGATCCCTTCCCGGGCAAGGAAGTGCTGATCCGTGGCCTCAAGTCCAAAAACCTGGACGGCAAAAAGGGCTTGGCGGGCCGGGTTTTTCCTGGCACCATACGCCATGGCTCCCGGCAGGATGGCAGGGAAAGCCGACCCGGCCCAGACCTGCCGCGCTGATGCCGTTTAGGGCCAAGGCGCTTGCCCACAGGAGTTCGGCCCGGCTCTGGAAGTCCTGCGGTTTGGCCAAGGCTGTCTCGCAGGCTCCCATCAGGGTTTGCATGAGTCCGGCACTGTAATGATCCTGCAGGGGGGAGAAGGTCTCTTCCCGGTTCAGGTAGAACTCAAGCAGGTGGCTGAAGGCGTCCACTGCCCCGAAAGCGGTGGTGGAGGGCGGAACGCTGAAGGTGGCCACCGGGTCCAGAATGGCGATTTTCGGGAAAAGATGCCGGTTGCCGATGCCGATTTTCTGCCCGGTTGCTTCATTGGTAAGCACCATGCCGTTGTTTGTTTCAGAGCCCGAGCCGGCGACCGTGGGCACGGCGACGACCGGCAGGGCATCTTTGATGCTTTTTTTTCCCTTGAAAAATCCCCAGACGTCGTGACCAGCCAGGGCGCCGGCGGCAATAGCCTTGCCGCTGTCGATGACGCTGCCGCCTCCCAGGGCGACAACAACCCCGATCCCGTTTTTTTGCGCCAGGCAAATGCCTTCCCGGACATGGCTCAAGAGGGGGTTCGGCTGCACGCCCCCATGCTCGATAACCTCGATTCCGGCCTGATGCAGGGAATGCAGAACCTTCTGGTAAATTCCCAGTCTTTTCAGGCTCTCTCTGCCGGAGACCAGCAATCCCTTGGTGCCCAAGGCCGCGGCCTGCTTGCCTGCTTGGGCAATGGCGCCCTGGCCGAAAATGATTTGGGTCGGGTTGTGGAAAACAAAGTCGCGCACGGCATCAGCCTGGGTGGTAGCCGGTCACGGCGTTGGTCAGGCGGACAAAATCCTCAATGGTGAGCCGTTCCGCCCTGGTTTCCGGATTGATGCCCGATTGGCTGAGCAGGGTGGAGATCTGCTCCCGCGACAAGCCGTTGATCATGCCGGCGCTCAAGGAGTTGCGCAGGGTCTTGCGCCTTTGGCCAAAGGCGGCATTGACGATGCGCCGGAGCAGTTTCCTGTCATGGGGGGGGAGCTCGGCCACCCGCGCCGGCACCGGACGGAAGGTGATCCGCACCACCACGGAATCGACCTTGGGCCGGGGATGAAACTGGCCGGGGCCGACCTGCATGATGGTTTTCACCGAGGCGCAGCCTGCGAGCAGCACGGAGAGCACCCCGTACTCCTTGGAGCCCACCGGGGCGGTGAGGCGCTGGCCCACTTCTTTTTGCAGCATGAGTACGGCGCGGTCCAGGGATTCGTGGTTTTCGATGAGCTTGAAAAGCAACAGGTTGGAGATGGAGTAGGGGAGGTTGGCCAGGATTTTCAACGGGCCATTGGTCTGGGCCGCCAGTGCGGCAAAGTCGGCCTTGAGGAGATCCTGGTGGATGAGGGTGACATTGGCCGGCAGATCCTGGTGCTCCTGGTGGTAGGCGATGATCCCGGCATCAAGCTCCAGGCCGATGACTTGCCTGACCCGTTCGGCCAGGGGCAGGGTAAGGGAGCCGAGGCCCACGCCAAGTTCCACAACGGAATCGTCCGGGGTAACGCCGGAGAGCTCGACAATGCGTTCCGCGGTCTGCCGGTGAACCAGGAAATTCTGCCCCAGTTTTTTGCTGGGGGCCAGTTGGTGCTCGGAGAGGATTTTTTTAATGGGAAGATCGTTGCGCATTGGGTCTCATGTAAGAATGTGTTTTTCCTGCCTCTTTTTGCGGAGAGCGCGGAAGAATTTGAAGGCAAGAATATATCCGGCACAGGTAAAAGGGATCGCCAGCAGAATTCCGCCGGCCAGCATGACCGCAACCGCTTCAAGGCCCATCTGCCCGAGACGGGCAAGGTTTTCCCGGAAGCTTGCGTCAGAGGCGAACACTCCCAGCAGATCCTGTATGCGGTCCCAGGAAAGACGCCCGGGAAGCAGCCAGTTTCCCAGCCGCCAGGAAAAATAATATTGCGGCAGCCAGGTAAGGGGATTGCTGACCGCCATGGACGCGATCAGGGCGGCAAGGATGTTTCCTCGCAGGGGCCAGGCAAGAGTGACGATGAGCGCGGTGTGCAGAGGGATGGTCGGGGTTATGCCGACAAAGAGCCCGATGGCCACCCCCAGGGCCAGGGAATGCGGGTCGCCCTGCAGGCGGAGAAATTTCAGGTAATAATATTTTGCGGCGCGGTTGGGTTTCATGGTGCGGCACGGACCGTCGGCGGAGCCGGCGGATCTCCGCCTCCGCCGGAAACCGGCCCGGGATGCAGAAACGGCGAGCGGGAATAGGCATCGGTTTCAAACGAGGTCGTGGCTCTTCCGGCAAAATGATAAAAGCCTGCCAGGGCGATCATCGCGGCATTGTCCGTGCACAGCTCCAGGGAGGGCATGAAGATTTTGATCCCCCGTTGGGCGCCGAGATCCTGGAGAGCGGCGCGCAAGCGGGCATTGGCCGCCACTCCTCCGGCCAGGGCAACGGTGGAGATCCCGTGCATCCGTGCCGCCGTGAGCACCTTTTCGCAGAGGACCTCCACCACGGCTTCCTGGAAAGAGGCGCAAACATCGGGGGTATGGAACGGTTCGTTTTTCTGCTGGTGTTGATGGACATAGTTGGCAACCGAGGTTTTAAGGCCGCTGAAGCTGAAATCGAGGCTGTCCTGCCCAAGCCAGGCGCGGGGGAAAGCGATGGCCGCGGGGTTGCCTTGCTCGGCCAAACGGCTGATCACCGGCCCGCCCGGGTATTCGAGGCCAAGAATCTTGCCCACCTTGTCAAAGGCCTCGCCTGCCGCATCATCGCGGGTTCTGCCCAGGGGGTGGATGGTGGTGTGGTCATGGACCAGAAAGATGCTGGAATGTCCTCCCGAGGCAACCAGGGCGATATAGGGGAATTCCGGCTGGTCCTGTTCCAGGAAAGGGGAGAGGAGATGCCCGACAATATGGTCGACCCCTACATAAGGGATACCCTTTACCGCCGAAATGGCCTTGGCAAAGGAAAGGCCGATGAGCAGCGAGCCGACAAGGCCCGGACCCTGGGTGACGGCCAGTCCGTCAAGATCGTCCAGTCCCACGCCTGCCTGGGCGAGGGCCGCCTCCACCACCGGATAGATGTTTTCCAGATGCTTGCGGGAGGCAAGCTCGGGAACCACCCCGCCGTAGGGGCTATGCACGGCCACCTGGGAGTTGATGACATTGCTCAGCAGGGTGCGGCCGTCACGCAGGACCGCCGCGGCGGTTTCATCGCAGGAGCTTTCAATGCCGAGGATGAGCATGGACTGTTTTTCCCGGGGTGAATTTTACGGGGGGATGCATAAATGGCGATTGACGAATGCTTCCAGGCATCGTAGTCTTACGTCCCCATTATGTAGCAGGAAAGCCGGAAAAAATCAAAGATTGATGCAAGCGGCGCGGACGATT
>PHAW01000180.1 GCA_002841785.1 Deltaproteobacteria bacterium HGW-Deltaproteobacteria-3
CCCTGCCCTTTTTTCTCAAGGCCGGCCGCCTTGACCACTGCGTCAAATACCGCGTCGGTCTGTTCATTCTTGGTGATGATCAGAATGATTTCCTTTTCCGGCTTGATGAACATCCCGGCAAAGCCGAGTTTTTCGCGGATGCCGGTACCGCGGCCATAATAGAGGGTCGCCCCTTCCGCGCCGGCTTGCATGGCCGCCTTCACCACCCGGTCTGCCTCGCCGCGCTGAACTATACAGGTTATCAGGTTCGGATTCACATTTTCCATACATCCCCCTTCTCTGCTGAAATGCCGAAGCGGCATCCCAGAACGAAATTGACACCGGTCAATTTCCAAAATATAGTGCGGTTGTAAGATTAAGTATCGAGCGGCCACAGGTTGTTGTCAAGAAATCTTGGCCACAGCGCAAAAAATATCCTTTCCCGGGATGTTGCTTCCCCTGTTTTTCCGAGAGCCTCGCAACCCAGTCATGGAAAATTTCATTCTCACGGTTTCCTTTTTGCTCATGGGCATGGGATTGCGACGCCTTCCCGGTTTCCCCAAGGAAACCGCGCAGGTGCTCAACCTGTTTGCCATTACCCTTTCCCTTCCGGCCCTTATCCTGCTCAAGGTCCCGCAGCTTGCTTTTTCCGGGGACATCCTGGTGCCGGTCATCATGCCCTGGGCCATGCTTGCCGTTTCCGCCCTGATGATCATTGCCCTGGGCAGGTTCTTCCGCTGGGAAAAAGAGAGCGTCGGCGTCCTTCTGCTTTTGATCCCCTTAGGCAACACCTCCTTTTTCGGCATTCCCATGGTCCGGGCTTTTTTCGGAGACGAGGGTATCCCCTACGCTGTCCTCTATGACCAGCTTGGCTCGTTCCTGGCCTTGGCCACCTATGGGGCCGTGGTGCTGGCCCTCTATGGCAGCGGGGGCAAACCGACCCCTGCCTCGGTGCTTACCCGGGTGGCGAGCTTTCCGCCATTCATCGCCCTGATTGTGGCCCTTGCCGGTCGCTCCCTGACCTTTCCCCCGCCGCTGGTTGCCTTGCTCAACGCCCTGGCAGGGACCCTCGTGCCGGTGGTCATGGTCGCGGTCGGGTTTCAGCTCACCCTGCGCCTCAGCCCGGAAACGCTCAAGCCCCTGGGGGCAGGACTGAGTATCAAGCTCGTTGTTGCGCCGCTGATCGCCCTGCTCTTCTGCCGCATTCTGGGGTTTGACACCCTTGCCGCCCGGGTGGCCGTCTTCGAGGCAGGGATGCCGCCCATGGTTTCCGCGGGCGCCCTAGCCATCATGGCCGGCCTTTCTCCGAAGCTTACCGCGGCCCTGATCGGCCTTGGCATCATTCTTTCCTTTCTTACCCTGCCGCTGCTCTTCCGGCTTCTCTGACCGGCCGCGCGCTGCCACAGGCCGCCCGCGTCCCGGCCCCGCAGCCTGCCGGCTTTTTCTTGCCGGTCCCTCACGATCATCCCCCTGAAACCCAAAAGCCTGGCGCTGGGCGCGCCGTTCGCTGTCCTTCCTGGCCACGGGCAGCACTTCCCTTTTCTCGCAATCCAAGCCCGTGACATACATGGCCGTGGAGATCGTTCCCGGCGTGGGGGTGAAATCCTGAAACTGCCGGGGAGCGAGCCCGAGCGCGGCAAGACGCACCGCCATCCTCTCCATGTCGGCAAGGGTGCAGCCAGGATGCGAGGCAATCAGGTAGGGGGTGAAATGGAAACTCCTCCCCTCTTTTTTGCCGATTTCCCGGCACAGGGCGAGAAATTCCTCCAGCACCGCGGAACCGGGCTTGTGCATGAGCCGCAGCACCGTGTCCTCGGTGTGTTCCGGCGCGATCTTCATTGCCCCCGGAGTATGGTGCAGCAGGAGTTTGCGCAACAACCGGGGCGTCCTGCTCAACAGCTCCATCCGCAACCCGGAGGAGACAAAAAGATGCTTGACCCCGCCGCATCCTGCCACCGCCTCCAGCAGGCCAAGCAACGCCTGCTCGTCGATCTTCATGAATGTGCACACCTTGGGATACAGGCAATCATGGCGGGTGCATGGCTGCGGACTGTTGCAGCCCGTGCCGTACAGGTTGGCGGTGGGGCCGCCCAGATCGCTGATGGTGCCGGAAAAATCCTTCTGCCCGGCAAGCTGCTGCGCTTCCTGCACCACGGACTCCTTGCTCCGGCTGATGATCGTTGGCCCCTGGTGCCGGGAGATGGCGCAGAACGAGCAATTGCCGCAACACCCGCGGACAATGGTGATCGAGTCCCGGATCATCCGCCAGGCCGGGACATCGCCGCAGGCAGGATGGGGTTTGCGGCTGAAAGGCAGGCTGTACAGTCCATCCAGCGCTGCCGTATCCAGCGGCTGGGCGGGCTGGTGCTGCACCACCCAGGCGGCCTGCTGATACTGCAGCAAAGGCGCATCGCCATATGCCCTGGCCTGACGGTCCACAATCAACTCCGCCTCAAGGAAAAGGGGCAGCTTCGCCTGGATTTCGGCCCAGGAAGGCAGAACCAGAGGCGCGGAAATCCGGCGTCCCGCCATTTCCTTGTGGCTCAACCGTTCGCAGGTGCCGGGAATACCGGCCAGATCGAGGCCCTCGGCAAGCCGGGCCGCCACCTCCAGCACCGCCCGTTCCCCCATGCCATAGACCAGGAGATCCGCCTTGGCGTCGGTCAAGACCGAACCCCGCAGCCGCTGCTGCTGATAATCGTAATGCACGAACCTGCGCAGGGACGCCTCGATGCCTCCAAGGATAACCGGCACCTCGGGAAAAGCGGCCTTTGCAAGATTGCTGTACAGAATGGTGGCCCGGTCCGGCCGCCGGCGCAGCTTTTTTTCCGCCTGAAGGCCGAAATAGGGGTTGCCGCCCGGGGAATAGTCGTCGCGGTCACGGACCTTGGCGTTGCCGCTGTAATTGGCCACGACCGAGTCCAAGTTGCCCGCGGTTATGCCGAAAAAAAGGCGCGGCGCGCCGAATTGCCGGAAATCGTCGGGAAGATGGTGACGGGGCTGGGAGAGAATCGCCACCCGGTAGCCGTTGGCCTCGAGCAGGCGGCCGATCAGGGCCACCCCGAAGGAGGGATGATCCACATAGGCATCCCCGGTGACCAGGACCACATCGACCTGCTTCCAGCCACGTGCAGCCATCTCCGCCCGGGAGGCCGGCAGGAAGCTGCCTGTTGTATCGTGCGCCAAGATTTTTTCTCCTCCTCCCGGGAAATGAAACGAGCCGGGATCCCTTCTGTTTATAATCCAATTCCATTATGATATAAAGAAGACACTGCAGGGCAAGCAGGTTTTGCCTTCACCCGCGCCATGGACCAACAGACCGGAGACATCGCCATGCAGGAATCCCCCTATCTGGAAGGCCGCGGCTTTCTTGTGGACAAGCTGCACCGGCTTCCCTTCCTCGGCTCGCTGAGCGAAAAATACATCAAGCATATTCTGCGCCTCAGCAAGATCCGGACCTTTGAAGACGGCGAAATCATCA
>PHAW01000181.1 GCA_002841785.1 Deltaproteobacteria bacterium HGW-Deltaproteobacteria-3
CTGCCCCTGCTGGACAAGATCGCCATCTCCATCTCCCGCTATGCCAATACCCTCCGCATCGAGGGGCATACGGACAATGTGGCGATCAACTCCCCGGCCTTTCCCTCGAACTGGGAACTCTCCACGGCCCGTGCCAACAGCATCGTCCATTATCTCATCGAGAAACACGGTTTCAAGGGCGCCAAGCTTTCGGTGACCGGGTATGCCGAATACCGGCCGATTGCCGATAACGCCAGCGAAGCAGGGCGGAAGCTCAACCGGCGGGTTGATATTGTCATGCTCTCCCGGAAGGGAGCCCAAGGCGAGGCCCTGAAATTCGACGGGGAATAACGGATGCGCGTCCACTCCGGGGAGAAGGCCGGGCGGAAGCATGATCCCGCCTCCAAATGGGTGCCGGTGGGGGTGACTCCGGAGGAGGAGTTGGCCGATCTGTGGTCCCTGGTGTTGCATGCCGCAGATATCGAGCATGGCCTTCGCCATGGCGAAACGGGCTGGCAGCTCCTGGTTTCGGAGGAAAACATCTCCGGGGCCAGGGAGGAGTTGTTTCTTTTCTCGGAAGAAAACCGGAACTGGCCGCCGGAACGGGCAGCCCGCTCCGGCCAGGAGTCCATTGTCGAGAATTCGCCGCCCGTGCTGCCGGTCATGGGCGCGCTGGCCGTTTTTCATGCCATCACCGGCGGCGGGGAGGGGGGCGGCCACTGGTTTGACCTCGGCGTCCTCGACAGGGCCCGGGTGATGGACGACGGCCAGTGGTGGCGTCTGATCACCGCCCTGACCCTGCATGCGGACAGCGTGCATCTTCTGGGCAATATTTTTTTCGGGGGGTTGCTGGTCCACTCCCTGTGCCGGCATCTCGGCAGCGGGATTGCCTGGTTCTCGGTGCTGCTTGCCGGGATTCTTGCCAATGCCATCAATGTGATCCTTCACGGCGAATCTTATCGTTCCGTTGGTTTTTCCACTGCGGTTTTCGGCATGGTCGGGATGTTGAGCGGCATGCGTTTGCGCAGGATCGGCGGTTGGCAGGAGATGGTGCTTGCCTTGGGCAGCGCGGCAAGCCTGCTGGCGCTCATGGGGGCCTCCGGAGAGAGAACCGATCTGGGCGCGCATTTCTGGGGGGTTGTTGTCGGCCTGCTGACTGGAGTGCTCCTTGGCGCGCTCGGGTTTGCCGGAAAAAGGGTTCTTGCTCCCCTAGGCCAATGGCTGCTTTTTGCCGGCAGTCTGGCGGCGGTGCTTGGCTGCTGGCTGTACGCCCTGTATCCTTGGGAAGGTTTGTGGTTTGTAGAATGATGTGTTACGGTGGGGCAATCCAGCTTCGCCCGTATGAAAACCGGTGAAAATTTTTTCAAAAAAAGGAGTCGAATCGATGGCTTGGGATGATCAGCAGCCACCTTGGGGCAAGAAAAAAGGCCCGCAAACCCCGGAAGAGGTTATCGCCCTCTTGCTCACCAAGATCAAAGAATTTTTCGACGGCGGAGAGAAGAGCGCAACCGGCGCAACCGGCGGGACGGGGCCGAATATTCCCGGGGGTGGTCTCTTTGCCCGCTTCGGCAGGGCCGGCCTGCTCATCGGCGTTTTTCTCCTGGCCAATATCCTCTACTCCGCCTTTTACACCATCGCTCCGGGCGAAAAGGGTGTGGTGCTGCGTTTCGGCAAATACGTCAAAACCACCTCCTCGGGCCTGAATTTCAAGCTGCCCTTAATGGACCAGGTCATCAAGGTGGATGTGGAAAACGTCCGCAAGGAGGAATTCGGCTTCAGGACCAAAGTCGCCGGCCAGCGCAGCGAGTTTTCGAAGACCGGCTACGAGGCCGAATCGCTCATGCTCACCAGCGATCGCAATGTCATAGATCTGGAGTGGGTCATCCAGTACAAGGTGCAGGACCCGATTTTCTTTGCCTTTAAGGTCAAGGATGTCAAGCAGGCGGTCCGTGATATTTCCGAGGTTGTCCTGCGCCGCATCGTCGGCAACTTGACCTTTGATTATGTGCTCAGCAATCGGGAAATTCTCGCCGCCGCCACCCAACGCGAGGTGCAGGACTCTCTGGACCGCTACCAGACCGGGGTGAAAATCGTTACCGTCCAGTTGCAGGATGTTAACCCGCCGGAACACGTCAAGCCCGCCTTCAACGAGGTCAACGAGGCGGATCAGGATATGAAGCGGCTGGTGAACGAGGCGGAGGAGGCCTATAACCGGGAGGTGCCCAAGGCCCGGGGCGATAATCTGGCCAAGGGCGAGACCTCCCGGTTCCTGGCGATCCTCAAGGAATACAAGGGGGGGCAGGACGTCACCCGGAGACGGATGTACCTGGAAACCATGCAGGAGGTTCTGCCCAAGGTCAACGAGATCTATGTGGTTGAAGGCGACAGGGGGGGAGTTCTGCCGTTTCTCGATGTGAGAGGAGGGGGCAAGGGTACGCCGAAGGCGCAATGAAAATACCGGGCATCTTCGTACAGGCTGCGGCGCGGATTAAGAATACAGACAGGGGAAGCCAGTGAATACTATATTGCGTGGTGTGTTGATAGCGGCGGTGGTGGCGGCGGGAGTGGTGCTGGCCAATGCGTTTTTCGTTCTGCCCGAGGGCAAGCAGGCGGTGATCACCCAGTTCGGCCGTCCGGTGGGCAAACCCATCACCCAGGCTGGGTTGAAATTCAAGACGCCTTTTATCCAGGAGGTGACTTTTTTCGACAAGATGATTCTTATCTGGGACGGGGATCCGAACCAGATTCCCACCAACGACAAAACCTTTGTCTATCTGACGGCACGGTCCGGGATCTGGTCAACAAGAACGATCTGGTGGAAATCATCCGCAGTTCGGATTGGAAACCCGAAGAAATGGGCTTTGGCCCCGCGGGCAAGGATGAGCAGATCCGCTACGGGCGGGACAAGATCTCGGCCATGATCCATGCCGCCGCCTCCAAGGTCACGCCCCAGTACGGTATCGAGCTGGTGGATGTGATGTTCAAGCGGGTCAACTACATCGAAACGGTCCAGCAGCGGGTGTACGAGCGGATGATCTCCGAGCGCAAGCGCATCGCGGCGGAAAAGCGTTCCACCGGCGAGGGACAGAAATCCGAGATCCTCGGCAAGCTTGAGCGGGAATTGAGGGAGGTCAGTTCCAAGGCCGTCCGCGAAACCCAGGAGATCAAGGGCAGGGCCGATGGCGAAGCCGCCAGGATTTATGCGGCGGCCTATAACCAGGATCCCGAGTTCTACGCCTTTTCGAAGACCCTGGACGCCTACCGGCATACCATGGGGGAAAACACCCGGTTGGTGATTTCTCCGGACTCGCCGTTTTACCGGTATCTGAAAACCGTCAAGTAACTGTAACTGCCCAGCAGCACAGCATCTGCTTCGCAGTCTCGCTACGCTCGCTTAGCTGTCATCGGCCGGCTCATGTGCACTAGCACACTTCGCCGGTCTCTTCCGCGCATCTGCGGCAGCAGCGAAGCGGCGCTGCTGAACAGTTACAGTTGGGATGTTTCAGTCCGCTTTCGGTCTGAACGTGATATCGTCACAAATAAGCGATTATTCCAGGTCGAGCGGAGTGATGGGGTAGGCGGGCCGGTGTTCCTCGGCGGAAAAGGGGAGCCTCCCCTTTGTGTCGAGCAGGGCCAGCAGTTCTTCAAGCTGGCCTTCGTTTTTCAGGTCTGATTTGCCCAGCAGGGTGAAGCGGCAGGGGCAGGAGGTCAACTGTCCGCCGCACCAGGGGCAGATCTCCACCGGACACCCCAGGGTGTGGATCTCGCCGTCCGCCGCATGGCAGAACGGGCAGAGATCGCGGTGGAGATGGGCCGGGACATAGACCGGAAAGGACGCGAGGTCCGCATATTTTTTGAGAAAGGCCTCGCGGTTTTCAAGGTTGAAAAAAAACAGGACCTCCTCCTCCCAGATGCCCTCCGCAAGAGATCCCAAAAATTCGGCCTGTTCGGTGGTGGCCAGGTAGAGGTAGTCGGCTTGGGCCGTGGTGGCGCAGATCAGGAAGGTGCCCTGTCTGCGGTCCAGCAACCGGAGAACGGTAATGGCGTCTTCCAGCCCCTCGGGCAGATAACTGTAAAAGGCGTGGAAGATGTTCAGGCCCACGCGGTCCGTGGCGTGTTTTTCCGCCAGGGCAACGGCCTTGGCCAGGTCGTCCGGGGGGATGGCGTATTGCATGAGCAGCTTAATGTCGGCGAGTTGCTGGTTCAGGGTGGGCACGGGTTTTCCTTTTGCTGAATTCTTGATGGACTTGTAATAACTGCCCTTCGACAGGCTCAGGACAAGCGTCTACTGTCTTAACGTATTGATATTCCGTTCGTGCTGAGCCTGTCGAAGCACCTGTTTGCAACAAATTCCAAGTTGTTACGAGCCCATCAATTCTTGCCTCAGGCAAGTGTTGTCTGGTGCTTGATCGCGGCCAGCCACCCGCTGGTTTCCGCGGCGATATCGTCGGCCTCGGTCAGGGCCGTGACCACGGCCAACCGTCTGGCCCCCATGGCGACCAGCTCCGGAATATGCTCTTTTTTGATGCCGCCCATGACCGTGAAGGGCAGACCGCACCGGGCGCTGAACCGTGGTATCGCCCCAGGCCCGAGGAAGGCGGAGAGTCCGTCCTTGGTCCGGGTGGCGTAGAGCGGCCCGATGTTGAAGTAGGAGGCCCCGCGCCCCTCTGCGGTGGCGGCTTGCTCTTCGGTGTTGCAGGACACGCCGATGATGAGCTCCGGGGCATAAGCACGGACCTCCGGCGCCGGGATGTCGCTGTTGCCGAGATGGACCCCGTCGGCGCCGCTGAGAAGGGCGATATCCACCCTGTCATTGACGATGAACAGGGCGCCGGCTTCCAGGGTCTTTTGGCGGAAGATCCGGGCCTTTTCACAGAGGCGCAGTCCGTCGGACTCCTTGTCCCGCAACTGGACGATCCTGGCCCCTCCTGCCAGCACCGCGTCAAGCCAGGCAAGGTCGTTGCGGCCCTTGGCCAGCCGTTCGCAGGAGACCGGATACAGGGTGACTTCTTCAATGAATTTCCTGAGCCGCTGCTGGTACAAATCGGTTTTTTTGTGCATTGCCACGGCTCTCCTTGCGGGCGGCGAAGCCTCGGGTTCTTAACTTGTTGAAAAAAAAAGGTATCCAAGTATAGTAATCGATTCGAGACGATCTTTCATTACGGTTTTTAGAAAAGAGAAGCGAGCCGCCTGTGCAGGAGCGGTGCAGCAACGAAGGGCACTTATGGAAAATGTGGTTGTTGGAAAAGAAACAGCGGAGTTGAAGATTGACGGCAAGGTCTACCAGTTGCCGGTCATCGTCGGCAGCGAGGGGGAGAGGGCCATCGACATCCGGGCCTTGCGCGCCCAGTCCGGCTACATCACCCTGGACAGCGGCTTCATGAATACCGGCTCCTGTTGCAGCAGCATCACCTTTCTCGACGGGGAGCAGGGGATCTTGAGCTACCGCGGCTATGCCATCGAGGATCTCGCCGAGCATTGCACCTTTGTTGAGGTCGCCTATCTCCTGGATCACGGCAATCTGCCCACCCAAGCGGAACTGAGCAGGTTCAGCCAGATGCTCGGCAAATATGCCATGGTCCATGAGGACATGATCCGTTTCTTCGACGGCTATCCGCCCAACAGCCCGCCCATGGCCATTCTGTCTTCCATGGTCAACTCCCTGTGCAGCTTTTATCCGGAAATGCTGGACAATCCCCTGGAAAATATCGACAAGATGGCGGCCCGTCTCATTTCCAAGGTGCGGACCATCGCCGCGTTTTCCTACAAGAAATCCATGGGCCAGCCCCTGGTCTACCCGCGGCATGACCTGAGCTACTGCGCCAACTTCCTGAACATGATGTTCGATTCGCCGGTTAAGCCCTACGAGATCAACGATACGGTGGTCCGGGCCCTGAACAAGCTGCTGATCCTCCACGGCGATCATGAGCAGAACTGCTCCACCGCCACGGTGCGGGTGGCGGGCAGCGCCCGGGTCAACCTCTACGCTTCGATCTCCGCCGGGATCAACGCCCTGTGGGGACCGCTCCACGGCGGGGCCAACCAGGCGGTGATGGAGATGCTCACCCAGATCCACGAGGAAGGGGGGGGC
>PHAW01000182.1 GCA_002841785.1 Deltaproteobacteria bacterium HGW-Deltaproteobacteria-3
CGCCCTGATTGCGGTTATTTTCATCGATTTTCAGCACCAGATCATTCCCGATGTGATCAGCCTGCCCGGCATCGTTCTCGGGTTTGGCCTCTCCTTTGTCAATCCGTTCGTCGCCTGGCAGGATGCCGGCTTGGGGATTCTCTTCGGCGGCGGAAGCTTTTATCTGGTCGCCCTGGTCTATTACCTGCTCACCAAACGGGAAGGCATGGGGGGCGGCGACATCAAGCTGCTGGCCATGATCGGCGCGTTTTTGGGCTGGCAAGCGCTGCCCTTTGTGGTGTTCGGCAGCTCGTTGCTGGGCACGGTGGCGGGCGTCGGAGCCATGATCAAACAGCGCAAGGGCGGCAAGACCGTCATCCCCTACGGGCCATTTTTGGCCATCGCGGCCCTGCTCTATCTGTTTTTCCGGCAGGAGATTCTTCTGCTGTTTGTCCGGTTTGTCCTCCATCGCTGACCCCGGCCGTTCCCCCGCTGTAGCAGTCTCTGGCGGGTGCCCGCCGCCTGCCTGAGTTTTCCCTTCCCTTCGCGAACTCCCTCCATCTTTACCGAATATTTACCGTCATTAACACCACCTTTACGGGCATTGGTTGTATCATCTGCCAATGAACGCGAGGGGAGGCGGGAAGCAGAAAAAAATAACTCCGTCTTTCAACGCCTGTGCCGGAGCATGAACATCGCAATGCGCTCCGGCTTTGCCCCGCTTGGATAAGAGCAACAATTTCAAGTCAACAACAAGGAGGATGCATGCAACTTCTGAAACCCAGAAAACACGTCGGGGCGCTTTTTGCGGCAGGCCTGGGCGGATTGGCGATTCTGGTCTTCCTGATGGTCGGCCCGCCACGCCTTCTGGCCAAATCGGAATCCCCGGCCTTTTGCGCCGGATGCCATGTGATGGAGGAACAGCACACCGCGTGGAGCCATGCCGGCGCCCACCGGAGGATCCTCTGCGTGGACTGCCATCTGCCCAACGGCGGGCCCATTGGCCACTACTTCTGGAAGTCCATCGACGGCATGAAGGATGTCCTGTTCTTTCACTCGGGCCAGGTTCCCGAAAGAATCGTCCTGAGCAGCCACGGCAGCAAGGTAGTGCAGGCAAACTGTCTCCGCTGCCATGAAGAAACCGTATCCCGCATGGACACCACCCGGCAGTGCTGGAACTGTCACCGGCGATTACAACACCGATTGACCGGAACCATTTAATCGATCAAGGGAGGAGAAGAACCAATGAAGATGACCACAAAAAAGAGGATGAAGCAAAGCGCGGCGCTGGCATTGATGGCGACCCTGGCGCTTGGCGCGGGATGCGCCCCGGAAAAAGCAACCCCGGTGAAAACCGTGCAGATTGCCGACGGCGTGATCGATCCGGCCCAGTGGGGCAAGGCCTGGCCGGTGGAATACGATATGTGGAAGAAGACCGCGGAACCTACCCCCGCAGGGAAGAGCAAGTACAAAAAAGGCAATGACGGCGGGGTCACCTACGACAAGATCTCGGAATTTCCCTTCCTGGCCCTGCTCTTTAACGGCTGGGGCTTTGGCGTTGAGTACAACGAACCCCGCGGCCACATGCACATGCTGAAGGACCAGTTGGAGGTCGATCCCTCCCGGATCAAGGCCGGCGGCGTCTGCTTGACCTGCAAGACCCCCTATGCCCCTCAGCTTGAAGAGAAGATGGGCAAGGACTATTATTCCAAGCCCTACAAGGATGTATTGGCCGAAATTCCCAAGGAACACCAGGAACTCGGCGTGGCCTGCATCGATTGCCATGACAACAAGGATATGTCGCTCAAGATCTCCCGCGGCTTCACCCTGCGCAAGGCCCTGAAGACCATGGGCGTGGATGAGTCCAAGCTCACCCACCAGGACAAGCGCTCCCTGGTCTGCGCCCAGTGCCATGTGACCTACAACATCTCCAAGGATGCCGAGATGAAATCCGTGGATGTCTTCTTCCCCTGGGAGGGAAGCACGTGGGGGCAGATGCCCGTGGAAAATATCATTAAAAAGATTCGCAGCGACGCGTCGTACGGCGAATGGAAACAGAGCGTCACCGGCTTCAAGATGGCCTTTATCCGCCATCCCGAGTTTGAGATGTACTCCAACAACAGTGTTCACTGGCAGGCCGGCGTTTCTTGCGCCGACTGCCATATGCCGTATACCAAGGTGGGCAGCCAGAAGGCTTCGGATCACCGGATCATGAGCCCGTTGAAAAATGACATGAAGGCGTGTCAGCAATGCCATACCGAAACCCCGGAATGGCTGAAGGAACAGGTCTTCGCCATTCAGGACCGGGCCGTCTCCATCTTTATCCGGTCCGGGTATGCCACGGCCACGGTGGCCAAACTCTTTGAGATGACTCACAAGGCCCAGGCCGAGGGCAAGGAGATCGACAAGGATCTGTACGCCAAGGCCAAGGATCACTACGAAGAGGCATTTTACCGGGTGATCTACTTCGGGGCGGAAAACTCCGTCGGGTTCCATAATCCCACCGAGGCCATGCGGATTTTGGGCGATGCCGCCCTCCAGGCCGGACAGGCTGAGGCCATGCTCCGTCAAGGCTTGGCTGCCGCTGGTGTTGCCGTGCCGGCCAAGATCGACCTGGAACTGCCTAAATATCTGAACAACCGTGGCGAGAGGAAGCTCATGTTCAAGCCAGAACAGGAGTTTAAAGACCCCTTCGCCGCAAAATAAGCGGACCTGTTCCCGGCGCGGGATTTTCCCGTGCCGGGAATTTTCCCATCCGTATCGGTTTTACGCCCCCGCCTTCCTTTGGGAATCGGGGGCTTTTTTTGTGGCGGGTGCGCGCATCGTGTGTCCGCAAACACCGAAAGCCCATCCGCGCATTCTCGGCCCTCTGCCAATTTCCCTTCCCCCCTGCCTCCCAAGGCCGGGCAATTTGCTTTGCAACCGTCCCATCTTTACCGGATCTTTACCGCCATTAACAACACCTTTACGGGCAGTTGCTATATGCTGAACACTATCGGAGGCGTGAGGGTTTGGCTGCGGGCACGCACAGCAAGATCAACGGCACGGGCCGCCACAGCGTCCTGCCCGGCATCTCGCGCCCGCTGCTTTTTTTTCGGGGGCGTTCCCCGGGCAACTGTGACCGTCGTCGCTGCCGCGCGCGATGGGAAGGAGGGATCATGAAGCGATTGCTCGTACTGATTGGCCTGTGTCTGCTCATGCAGCCGCAGGTGGTGCTGGGAGCCGCGGGGAAACATCCGGCCATTCCGGGGAACCAGGAATGCGGCGAATGCCACGGAGACCAGGAAAAGACCTGGTTTGACGGAAAACACGGGTTGATGAACGTCAAATGCATCGTCTGCCACGGCTCGACGGAGAAGAATTTCACCGCCAGTCCCGGCCTTGGAGCCTGTCGCGGCTGCCATGCAGAGCAGGTTGCCCAGGCGCAAAAGAGCAAAGGAAAAGAGGGAAAGAGCTGCCCCCTGCCCAGGGGCGTGCTGGCGGCGGCCGGGGAGCCGGACAAATGGGTGAAGGGAGTCTGCCGTTACTGCGGGGCCGGCTGCGGCGTCTACACCGGGGTCAAGGGCGGCAGGGTCGTGGCGGTGAAGGGTGACAAGGACAACTGGAACAAGGGGTTTCTCTGCCTTAAGGGCAATTTTCTCCCCGCCATCCTCTACGCCTCCGATCGCCTGCAGTACCCCCTGCTCCGCAAGGGCAACAAATTCGTTCGCATCTCCTGGGATCAGGCCATGACCGTCATGGTCGACAAATTCCATGACTCCATCCGCACGAACGGCCCCAACTCGGTGGCCTTCTACGGCTCCGGCCAGTCGTACACCGAGGAATCCTACTTCATCAACAAGCTGTTCAAGGGGGGCTTGGGCACCAACAACATCGACGGCAACCCCAGGCTGTGC
>PHAW01000183.1 GCA_002841785.1 Deltaproteobacteria bacterium HGW-Deltaproteobacteria-3
GGCGCCCTATAAAATCGCCGTAAAGGGCATTGGCCGGTAAGAGGAGCCGCGCGCATGAAGATATCCGGAACCGTGAAAAAAATCGTTTTCCCGACGCAGGTACTGCTGCTTGTTCTGCTCTGCGGTTTTTGGGCAACCGGGGCCTGGGCCACGGAAAAAGAGGAGGATGGCAAGGGTGCGGCCACCGAAGGCATGATCAGCCAGAGAAATTACGCCTCGCTGCCCAATCTGGTGGCCATGGTGGGCAGCGACGCCATGGAGCATCTGCACGGCTTTTTTGCGGCCGAGCCGGTGACCATCGAGCCCTTTATCGTGCTCAGTGAATTCTCCACCCGGCAGCGGGTTTCCCTGCTCGGCGCCACCCTGGCCGAGCAAATGGCCGCGGTGATCGGCAACGAGTCCCTGGCCATGTGGCGGTCCCCGTCGGCCGGCGAGCATGAGCAGAGGGTTTCCGGGATTCTTCAGGAAGTGAACGGATATCTGCGGATCCATATCATCGCGGCCAATACCCGGGGTGACCGCCGTTCCTATGTGGTGAATGTCGAGATGTCGGAACCCATTTACCGGGCGCTTCATAGCTATGTTTACATGCAGTAAGCGTTTTCGCGGGCTGCTGACACGGGTGAGGGTATGGCGGAAGAAAAATCAGGTCTTGAAATAGACGACTGGCTGGACGATCTGGCGGAAGACACGCCCGGCGCCCCGGCGGAAGAGATGTCCGGCGAACTGGATCAGTCCGACATCGACTCCCTGCTTGGCGGCGGAGCGGCAGCCAGTGGACCGCCTCCGGCGAGCGACGACGATGGCGGGGAGCTGGATCAGTCCGATATTGACGCGCTCCTGGGCGGCGGTTCCGCTCCGCCTGTTTCCGCGGCGGGCGGCGGCGGAGGAGAAGGTTTTGCCGAGCTGGACCAGTCCGATATCGATTCCCTGCTCGGGGGCGGCGAAGAGCCGGCCGTTGCGGCCGGCGATGATTTTGATCTGGATCAGTCCGATATCGACGGCCTGTTTGCCGGCACGGAAGAGGAAAAAGGGACGGGCGAACCTGCCATGACCCAAGGCTTGGGCGCTCCCAGCAAGGATGATCTGGACCATCTTTTTTCCGACATGGGTGACGATGAGCAGGCCCGGGCGGAAACGGTGAGTTTTGCCGAGGTGGCTCAGGGCGGGAGCGAAAAAGCCGGGTCCGGCGCCCCCGGAGAAGAGAGTTTCGGTTTGCCGGATGATGGCGGTTTTGATGACGATGAATTCGATTTCGGCGACCTGCCTGATATCCCCGATGAAACAAATACCGTTGGTACAGCTCCGCAGGGAGGGATGGGCGAAGAAGATATCTTTGCCTCGGTCTCACCAGCCGCTGTGCCGGATTTTCTTGCGGAGGCCACCATGGAGAACAGTCGGGAAAATCGCTCCGATTCGAGCACGGATAGTCCCTTTGCCCCACCGCCGAAAGCCGGGAATAAAAAAAGCATGGCTATCGGGGCGTTCTTTCTTGTCTTGCTGCTGGGAGGAAGAAGGGAGAGATGCCGGTTCCCCCGCCGCCGGTGGCCCAGGAGAAAGCGGCGCCCCCGGAAGCGGCGCCGGTTGTCGCCGCGCCCATGGCCCCCAATGTGGCGCCGGTGGCCAGCGAATCCCGCTGGCGCATGGCAAAACCCAATGAATCCGTGGCCATCGAGCTTTCCGGCACCGATGAAAACAACGATCCCCTGAAATTTGAAATTGTTTCCCCCCCCAAATTCGGCAGGATCTCGGGCGATCTGCCCAATATCACCTATCTGCCCAACAAGGATTTTCCGGGGGAAGACAGCTTTGAATTCCGCGCCTCCGACGGGCAGCTTGTCAGCGGTCCGGCCAAGGTTGTGATCATGGGGCCGGAGGATGTCGCGCCGGTGGTGGCGGAAGCAGCCCCGCCGGAAGAGCGCCCGGTGGTGACGGCGAAGAATATGTATTTCAAGACCTTGAGCACCGCGCCGCTCACCATTAACTGGAAAAATATCTGGGCCGGAGCCAATGCCGAACCCTTTGACGCCAAGGTGGCGGTGGAAATTCTCGGCGGCCCGCCCCTGCGCGGCGGCCTGCACCGTCTCGACCGCGGCCGGCATCGTTATGAGCCGGACAGATATTTCGGCGGCAAGGAGGAGATCCGCTACCGGTTCAAGGCAGCCGGGGTATACTCCAAGGCCGGGAAGGTGATCATCACGGTCACGCGCAACGACAAGCCCCCGGTTCTGATCCTGGAGCCGGTGGCTGATTCGTACAACGTGGGGGAAACCGTGGTGCTGAACGCCGGACTGAGCAAGGATGATTCGCCGGGCGGGCTCCGCTACAACTGGGAGCAAATTGGCGGCGCGCCGGTGCAACTGGAGAAGCGCTACGGAGAAGATTCGGCAGTGTCCTTTATTGTCCCCTCTTCCTTTCAAAAAGAGCACAAACCAAGGATCGTCATCCGGGTAACCGCCACGGATCCCGGCGGCCAGCGGGCAAGCAGGGAGATCGCCATTACCCCGGTTTCCAAGCGGCACAGCCCGCTGTGGGGAATTCCCCAATAGTTTTCTTCCACATTCAGGAGATACAAAAAAGCCCGCTTGGAGAAAGCGGGCTTTTTTTATGGCAAGAATTTGTCAAGATCCGGGCCAATGGTGTATAGATTCTTAATCGGGACAACAACTCCGTTGTTCTGCGATTGACCATGGGGGGAGTGGGTGGACTGTCCAAAATGCGGCCATGCGCAAGCTGGCGAACAGGAGTGCGAGCGCTGCGGGGTGATTTTTTCCCGGCTCCAGAAAAAGGAGCAGGGCAAGGATCTGCCGGGCGATGTCGAAAGAGAAGAACCCCTCGCCGGTGCGCCGATGAAGACCTGGTCCGGGTGGGGAGGGTGGCTGCTCGCCATGGTGGCGGGGCTGCTGGCCGGCTGGTATGTGTTCGCGCCTCCGCAACAGCAATCAGTGCCCGAGGCCGGGCAACCGGCCGTTTCTTTCCGGGAATCAGGCCCGGAGGAGAGGGGCGTGCGCCAGCCTGCACTGCCGCAAGGAACGCCGGATCAGCCGCAAATCGCCGAAGGGCTTGCCGGAAAACTGGCCGCCGCCTTTCCCGCCGGCAATGGACTGGAGCATGCCCGCAACGCCACGGTTTTTATAAAAACCCCGTGGGGGAGCGGTTCGGGTTTTTTTGTCACCCCCAACGGCTATATTATCACCAACCGACATGTGGTGGAATTCGACGCCGCCCAGTTGAAGGAATTCAAGGGCAAGGCGGACAAGCTGGCCAATGACCTTGAGCGGGACCGGCGCAACAGGGAGATGCTGCACAAGCAGCTCGCCGGGATCCGGGATCCGGGGGTGCGGCGGCAGGTGGAAGAGGAGCTGCAGCGGCGGCAGGAGGCGTATGAGAAATACAGCGCCATGCACAAGGAAATCGTCGGCGTGCAATCGCTGAAGATGAGCGACCGCGCCGACCTGGCCCTGCTTTCGGTGGATTGCTACAACGCCCCCTTTATCCGGGGAACAACGGACAGCCGCCGTTTCGGCCAGGGGCAGAAGGTCTATTCCATCGGCAGCCCCATGGGGTTACGACATACCGTGACCGGGGGGATCATCTCCGGCTACCGCGAGCACAAGGGCAGGAAGTTCATCCAGACCGACGCCCCCATCAACCCGGGAAACAGCGGCGGGCCGCTGATCGACGAACAGGGCGGCCTCATCGGCATCAACACCATGGTGCTCCGCGATGCGCAGGGAATCGGCTTTGCCGTGCCCTTTGAGGAGGTCAAGACGGAATTCGGCCAGTATCTGGGGGGGTTGTGATGGCGGGGGCTGACAAGCGGATCCGTTTTCTCTTGGGCGAGAAAGGTGTGCGCGGCGTGCTGGTGCGGGGCACCGTTTTGGTCAGCGAGATGCGGGCCAGGCATGGGCTGGGGCTGCTGGAGACTTTGGTGTTGGGGCATGGGTGCCTGGCCGCGCTCTTGCTGGCTACGAGCCTCAAGGGGGAGAAGGACCGGATTGCCCTGCGGATCGAGTGTTCCGGCCCGATCAAGGGGCTGGTGGCGGAAGCCAACGGGGCGGGCGAGGTGCGCGGCTATCTGCGGCAGAATCCGATCCCTCTCGAAAAGCCGCTGGAGTCGTTTGATCTTTCCCCTTTTTTCGGGGCGGGGTTTCTCTCGGTGAGCACATATCCGGAGAGCGCCAGCCAGCCGTTCACCGGCACCGTCATGCTGGAGCACGGGAACCTGGCCTTGGATCTCAGCCACTATTTTCAGACCTCGGAACAGACCCCCACCGCCATAGCCCTGAGCATCCAGTTTGACAGCGAGGGGCTGGTGGTGGGAGCGGGCGGCTTGTTGCTCCAGGCCATGCCCGGAGCCAGGCCGGAACTCATGGCGGAGCTGGAGGAACGGATTGCGGGGCTGCCATCCCTGGGGAGGTATTGTGCCGAAGGGGGCGAACCGGAGGATTTGCTTGCCAAGGAATTCGCCGCCTTTACGCCGGAAATCCTCACCGCCACCCCGGTTGCCTTTGCCTGCCCCTGCTCCAGGGAAGAGATCGGCGGTCGTCTCCTCACCCTGTCGGAAAAGGATCTGGACGAGCTGCGCAGCGGCCCCTTTCCCGTGGAGGCGTGTTGCCATTATTGCAATACCACTTATCTTTTTGAGCGGCAGGACTTGGAACGGTAGGGGCGCTCCTGCGACAACAGCACGAAGAAACGTTCAGCAAGCGCAAGCACCTTTGAGCTTACCGATCACCTTCCCGTAATCATCCTGGCCGAACACGGCGGAACCGGCCACGAAGATGTTGGCTCCGGCCGCGGCAATGGCTCCGATGGTCTTCGGGCTCACCCCGCCGTCCACCTCGATGCCCACCTTCAGACCCCGGTCGTCGATCATCTTTTTAAGCTGTTTGATCTTGGCAAGCGAGCTTTCGATGAACGACTGTCCGCCGAATCCGGGATTGACGGTCATCAGCATGACCAGATCCAGATCGGGCAGGATCTCTTCCAGGCTGGTCAGCGGGGTGGACGGGTTGAGCACCGCCCCAGCCTTCTTGCCCAGCTCCTTGATGCGGTGAATGGTCCGGTGCAGATGATAGCCGGTTTCCACATGCACCGTGATCCAGTCCGCCCCGGCCTTGGCGAAATCATCCAGGTAGGCGTCGGCGTTTTCAATCATCAGGTGGACATCCAGCGGCAGGTCGGTGATCCTGCGCACCGCCTTCACCACCAGCGGGCCGATGGTGATGTTGGGCACGAAATGGCCGTCCATCACGTCGATGTGGATTACGTCCGCGCCAGCCTTGGCCACGGCGGTTATTTCTTCTCCCAGCCGGGCGAAATCCGCGGAAAGGATGGAGGGGGCGATCATGGTCTTGAGCATCGTATTCACCGATCCTGAGTTGAGGAGTCCGCATCTGCGGGCTGGGGTGGTGTTTGCGGTTTCTGGACCGGGGCAACACCCTCGGTCTCGACCTTGGCTCCGGCCTCGGCTGGGGCCAAGGATTGGGGTGCTGCTTCCGGCTTCTGGGGTGCAAGGGAGGGGGCTGCTCCCACCGTGACCTGCACATAGCTGGAAGGAAGGATGTATTTGCGGGCCATGGCCCGCACGGTTGCGGCATCGACCTGTTCGATGGCATGGACATACCGGTTGCCGAAATCCTGCCCCAGGCCATAGCTTTCGTTCAAGGCCATTTCCAGGGCCTGGTTGCCACGGGTCTGCAGACCCAGCTCGTAGTTGCTGATCAGGACGTTCTTGGCCTTGGTCAGCTCCTCCTCGCTGAGCGGCTCTTCCAGCACCCGGTAGAGCTGCTGCCAGACCGCCTTGATCGCCTGGTCTTTTTTGTCCGGGCTGGTGCCGATGTAGATGCCGAAGGAGCCGGTGTCCAGCCCCAGCAGGGAGAAGGAGGAGAGGCTGTAGGCCAGGCTCTGCTTGTCGCGCAGCTCGGTGAACAGCCGGCCGCTCTGGCCGGAAAGGGCGGTGTCCAGCACCTCAAGGCCGTAGCGGTCTTCACTGCTCAGGGTGGTGCCGGCAAAACCGATGATGATATGCACCTGCTGCTTGTCCCGGACAATACTGATAACGTCCGGTCCGGACGGCGCATCGGGGGGCAGAACGCTTTCCCTGATCTGTGATTTCGTAGCCGGAGTCATGGGCCAGGCGGAGAAAAGCGCTTCCACCGTTTCCTTGATCTTTTCCGCATCAACATCGCCTGCCACGGCCAGCACCAGGGCCTCGGGCTTGGCGTGCTCTTCGTACAGCCGTTTCAGCTCGGCCACGGTGACGTTGCGGATGACGGCCTCGTCGCCCTGGGCGTTGAGGCCATAGGGATGACCCATGAACAGCCGTTTGTTGAACTCCCTGAAGGCCAGGCTGGGCAGGGAGTCTTCCTGATTCTTAAGCTGGGAAAGCAGCTCGGGCCGGATTTTTTCGGCCTCGGCGACTGCGAAGGCCGGGGTGAGGAGCACGTCCCGGACCAGGGCCAGCCCCTCGCTTGTGAAGCGGGAGAGAAAATCGCCCTTGATTCCGAAGGTGTTCTTGCCGTTGAAGCCGCCAAGCGATCCGGCCATGTTGGCCACCTTTTTGGCCAGCTCCTCGGCGCTCAGTTGCTGGGTGCCCTTGGGCAGGAGTTCGCTGATAAAGGCGAAGGCGCCGTTGGTGGCAGGGGTTTCGCTGCGCAACCCGCCGGGC
>PHAW01000184.1 GCA_002841785.1 Deltaproteobacteria bacterium HGW-Deltaproteobacteria-3
GACAGCGCCCAGTTGCAGCAGGTGTTTCTCAATATTTTAAACAACGCCTTCGACGCCATCGGCAATGACGGCGCGGTCACCATCAGCACCAGCCGCGGCGGCGGGCAGCTTGCAGTGGAGTTTGCCGACAACGGGCCGGGTTTGTCGGAAGAGGGGCTGAAAAAGGTGTTCGAACCGTTCTTTACCACCAAAAAGGCGGGAAGCGGCACCGGCATAGGGCTTGCCATCTCGTACAGCATCGTCGAACGGCTCGGCGGGGGGATCGAGGTGCGCAACGGCAGGCAGGGCGGCTGCGTTTTCCGCGTCCATTTCCCGCTGCCTGCCTGATAGCCAACGAAACAGGAGAACGGAAATGACGGAACTTCCCATTCTGGTCGTTGATGATGAAGAGGAATTCGTTTCCACCCTGGTGCAACGTCTGCGCAAGCGGGGCTGGGCCGGAGAAGGGGTGCTGAGCGGCAGCGCCGCCATCGCCAGGGTGGCGGCCAACGACTTTGCCGTGATCCTGCTGGACATGCGCCTCCCGGACATGGACGGCGGCCAGGTTCTCCGGGAAATCAAGAAGATCCGCCCGGAAAGCCGGGTGGTCATCCTCACCGGCCATGCCTCTGCCAGCGAAGGAGAAGAGGGCATCAAGAACGGGGCCTTCGACTACCTGCTCAAGCCGGTGGAATTTGAAACCCTGCTGGAAAAACTCCAGGCGGCCAGGGATTGTAGCCCATAGGACCAAACACCTAGAAGCACTGCAACCAATGGGAACCAAGGTTTTTTTATTAGTAGCCGGAATTGGACAAAAAACACGCGCTGTAACTGTTCAGCAGTGCTGCAGATGCGAAAAAGAGGCCCGCGAAGTGTGCCGTTGCACATGAGCGGACCGATGACAGCTAAGCGAGCACAGCGAGACTGCGAAGCAGATGGAGTACTGCCGGACAGTTACTTTTATTATTCAACAAGGGAGGAGTACAACTATGAAGTTCTTCAGGCAATTGCACCATTTCATGATGGCGGGCGCCCGCGCCCACGCGAAATGGGAAATGGACATCTCAAACACCATCCTGCGAGACCGCAGGCGGCTGATCATCCTCGGCCTGCTGCTCATCCCCATCCTCATCGGCGGCATAGCCTTTGCCGACGAAGTAGTGGGCTCGCTGCCCGGCATGATCGGCGGCAAAACCGCCTATGCCCCGGCCTTCTACACCCCCACCATCTTCTTCGCCTCCATCGGGGTCGGCATCGTCGCCGGCCTGATCACCGGCTGCATCGGCGCGGGCGGCGGCTTCATCATCGCCCCGGCCCTGATGAGCGCCGGAGTCAAGGGCATCCTCGCCGTGGGCACCGACCTGTTCCACATCTTTGCCAAGGCCATCATGGGCAGCGTTCTGCATCGCAAACTGGGCAATGTCTCCGTGGCCCTGGCCGTGGTGTTCCTGATCGGCTCCATCGGCGGCGCCACCCTGGGCGGCTGGGTCAACCGGACCCTGTACGAGATGAACCCGGTGCTGAGCGATGCCTTCATCACCACCATCTATGTTCTGATGCTGGGCTTTCTCTGCTCCTATGCGTTGATGGATTTCTTCCGCCAAACCCGCAAAACCAAGCCCGCCAAGGCCGGTTCCAGCAGTGCCCCGGTCAACACCTCGGGCATGACCAATCTGGCGCAAAAACTCCAGGGGGTCAACCTGCCCCCCATGATCCAGTTTGACGAAGGCGTCACTCCGGGGGGGCGCAAGATCTCCTGGCTCTTTTTGGTAATCAGCGGTTTCATCGTCGGATTGGCCGCGGCCATCATGGGCGTGGGCGGCGGCTTTCTGACCTTCCCCATCTTCGTCTATGTGCTGGGCGTTTCCTCGGCCACCACCGTGGGCACCGACATCTTCCAGATCATCTTCACCGCAGGCTATGCGGGCTTGAGCCAGTATGCGGTTTACGGCTTCATCTTCTACACCCTGGCCATGGGCATGCTCCTGGGTTCCCTGGTCGGCATCCAGGTCGGCTCCCTGATCACCAAGGTGGTCAGCGGCGCCACCATCTGCGGGCTATACGCCGTCGCCACCTCGGCCGGCTTTGTCAACCGGGCCTTTGCCCTGCCCTCGAAACTGGCCAGCATGGAGATGATCCCCATGTCCACGGCAACCGGCAAACTCCTGGAAACCGTGGGCACCTATATCTTCTTTGTAGTGCTAGGCGCCTTCGCCCTCTGGGTTTTCTACATCTTTTTCTCCAATATCAAGACCCTCAAGGGAGAGGGTGACGCACATGCCAGCAAGGAGGCTCACGTATGATTGCCAATAAAAAAGAATTCGGCGGCGGCCTGGTGATGATGGTCGGTTTCTGGATCGTTTTCGCGCTGCTGCTTTCCCCCCTGTACCCCGGCGAAGGCAAGAAGGTGAACATGTTGGACTACATGGACAACATGTACAACTCCATTTCCAAGAAATCGTCGTACTATATTCCCGCCGCCAGGGAAAAGGCCGAAGCCTACAAGGGGGAGATGATTACCCTGAACATTAAAACCGGCGAGAGTCTTTCCGCCCAGCGGCTGACCACCATCCTGCAGCATGCCGGAGCAACGGTGCAGGCCGGCGAACAGGAGATCACGGTCAGTGGCGATCTCGGCGGGATCCTCACCGCGGTGCTCGCGGACGCGGACGCCATGTTCGCCAATGACGGCCAAGCGGTGAGCGCCAAATACGGCGCAAACGAAAAGCAGGTAATGTTTGATTGGTATAACGCACTGAAATCCATGGAAAAAAGCCTGACCAAGCAGGAAAAATTCAAGGAATCAAAAATGCTCTATCAGGTGCGGACCAAAACCGTTGAGCCGGCTTACAACTACTACGGAATCGAGGCGCAAAGCATCAAGGACAAGGCGGTGCTGGTTATCTTTTCCCTGGCTGGCTATGTGATCTACACCATGTGGTTCGGGTTTGCCATCCTCTTCATGTTTGAAGGATGGGGGCTCAAGCTTGAGCATTAAAAGAAACCCCTGTTGATTTGTCCGCGTGTCCCGGAAGGTTCGATCCCGGGACACGCGGAGCTGGAAAGAGACCACGCGAAGGCGCAAAAAAGCCTTCTTGTGAAATTCATCCACTCCTGCGCCTCCGCGCCTGGGCGTTCTCTTTTTTCCTTTTCACCCGCTTTTCTTTTTTATTCCCTCGATGGGCCTGCTTCCATTATGCTGAAAGGCAAGAACTTCCCAAAGCAGCCCAACGCAGGCGACCAGAACATGACCTTCCTTCTTGACCGACTGACCTCGCTCTTCCGCACCAAGCCCAGGCTGAAGCCCGCCGAGTTGCAGGCTGCCTTCCGCGCCCATTATAAAGACTTCCGCGCCCTGCTCACCGCCAACAACAACGCCCTGGAACTGATGGCCGAGATGGAACAAGCCCTCACCGCGGGCCGTTCCTTCGGCATGACCAATATCTATAAAATGATCCACCACCTGACCAGACTGGCCGATGGCCGGTATACCGAGCTGGACCAGCCGTTCCGGGCCATCACCAAGCAGCTCGAACAGGTCATCGCCCTCCGTTCCCCCAGCGCGGAAGGTGCGCTTATCCTCTCCATGGCGGAGGTGGACGCCTCCGCCGTGGATCAGGTGGGGGAAAAAATGGCCAACCTGGGCGAGGCCAGAAACCGGCTCGGCCTGAGAACCCCGGATGGCTTTGTCATTACGGCAACGGCCTCCCGCCATTTCATTGAGGCCGATGCGTTGCAGGTTGAGATCAACCGCCGCCTGAAAGGGTTGGATCTCGATAACCTGGAAGAGCTCTACACGGTCAGCGCGGGAATTCAAAACCTGATCAGCAATGCAACGCTGTCCCCCGAACTGGAAGAGGCGATCCTGAACCACCACCAACAGCTCGCCACGGGCTCCGAGGACGAGCTGCTGGTCGCCCTGCGCTCCAGCGCCCTGGGCGAGGACAGCAGCAACGTCTCCTTTGCCGGGCAGTACCGGACCCAGCTCAATGTCAGCCGCGAATTTGTCGTCCAGACCTACAAGGAAATCGTGGCCAGCAAGTACAAAAGCCAGGCCATTGTCTACCGGCAACAACGGGGCTACCGGAACCTGGACGTACACATGTGCGTCGGCTGCCTACGCATGGTGGATGGAGCCATAAGCGGGGTGCTCTATTCCCGCGCCCCGGATGATCCGCGCAGCCCCTATGTCATCATCCAGGCGGCGCCCGGCCTTGCCGCCACGGTGGTGGACGGCAGCGGGGCCACCGAGCAGTTCCGGATCAGCCGGACCCCGCCCCACCCCATCCTGCACCGGCAATCCGCCGCGGAAACCCCGACCTCCCGCCTGACTCTCACCGAACCTCAGGCGGCGGAGCTGGCGGCCACCGGGGTGCGGCTGGAAGAACATTTCGGCACCCCCCAGGATATCGAATGGTCCATCGACCGTTCCGGCCTGCTCTACATCCTGCAATCCCGCCCCCTTGGCCGCCCTGCCTCCGGAGGGGCACAGGAGACCGGCGAGCAGCATGCAACAGCGAATGACCTGCCCGAACCGCTCCTGACCGGAGGAGTCTGCGCCAGTCAGGGAGTCGGCTGCGGCCCGGTGTTCATGGTGCGCTCCAACCTCGATCTCTTGCGCTTTCCCAAGGGCGCGGTGCTGGTCATCGAGACGCCGTATCCGGACTGGGCCAGCCTCCTCAACCGGGCGGTAGCCGTGGTCAGCGAAACCGGCCAGCAAGCGGCCCACCTCGCCACCGTGGCCCGCGAATTCGGGATACCGGCAATTTTCGGCATGAAACAGGCCCTGGCAACCTTGGAAAACAACAGTTTGGTTACTGTGGACGCCACCGCCGGCAAGATCTATGCCGGCCGGGTGGAACCCCTGCTGGCCCTGGCCTCGCCCAAACCCAATCTCATGGCTGGAAGCCCGGTGTACAAAGTGCTCACCCAGGCTCTGGCCCACATCACCCCGCTTAACCTGACCGATCCAGCCTCCCCGTTTTTCCGGTCCGACACATGCCGGACCCTGCACGATCTCACTCGCTTCTGCCACGAAAAGGCGGTGGTGGAGATGTTCACCTTCGGCGAACGGTACGGCTTTGACGACAAGGCGGCAAAACAACTGGTAGTGGACGCGCCTTCCCAGTGGTGGGTGATCGATCTCGACGACGGCTTTACCCCGGATTTCGACCCGGAAAGCCGCTATATCGACCTCAACCATATCACCTCCGCGCCCATGCAGGCCATCTGGCAGGGAATGATGGCCTTTCCCTGGGCAGGGCCGCCGC
>PHAW01000185.1 GCA_002841785.1 Deltaproteobacteria bacterium HGW-Deltaproteobacteria-3
TGCCGGCAGTGTCGGCTTTATCAGCCCCATCAGCCACCACTTTTGCGACCGGTGCAACCGGTTGCGGCTCACCTCGGAAGGCAGGTTGCGCTCCTGTCTCTTATCCGACCAGGAGACCGATCTCAGGAAGAGCCTGCGCAGCGGGGCGACCGATGAAGAGGTCCGGGGGCTTATCGTTGCGGCCATTCTCAACAAACCGAAGGGGCATACGATTTCCTCCGAGGGCGGAGGGAGCTGCCACGGGCAGATGTCGCGGATAGGGGGGTAAAAAAAGCTGCCGGCTTTAAGCTGTCAGCTTTTTTCCACCCGAGGGTAGGAGCCCAGCCATTCGAAATACGAGCAGATTTCCTTCAGTTTTTCGCAGCCATCCCTGACAATCTCATCTTCCAGATGGCCCAGCATGTCGATGAAAAACAGGTACCGGCCCGGTTCATCCTTGACCGGGCGGGATTCGATCCGGGTCAGGTTGATGGAGCGCTCGGCCAGGATGCTCAGGGCGTCGTTTAAGGCGCCGGGCCGGTCCAGGAGACTGACCAGCAGAGAGGTTTTGTCCTTGCCGCTTCTGGAGGGCGACTCCTTGCCGATGAGCAGGAAGCGGGTGGTGTTGCCCCGGTAATCCTCGATGCCCTTGACCACGGTCTGCAACTGGTAGGTGGTGATGGCCAACGAGCTGGCAATGGCGGCCACGTCCGGATCCTCCGCGGCCATTTTCGCAGCGGCGCTGGTGCTGAAAACGTCTTGGGTCGCAACGTTGGGAAGATGTTTTTTCAGCCATTGCCGGCATTGGGCAATGGGTTGCGGATGGGAAACCACCAGCTTGATGTCATCCAGGCTGCCTGATTTGTTGACCAGGTTGTGGATGATGCCCAGATTCAATTCTCCGCAGATCTTGACATTGTATTTGATGAAGGAGTCCAGGGTCGAGGTGACCGCGCCTTCGATGGAGTTTTCCACCGGAACAATGCCGTATTGGGTTCTGCCCCGCTCAACCTCGTCGAAGATGTCTTCAATGGTTTCCAGGGGGAGATATTTGGCGGAGTGCCCGAAGTATTTCACCCCGGCCAGATGGGAAAAGGTTGCTTCCGGGCCAAGGTAGGCGACTTCCGCATTTTTTTGCGAGAGCCGGCAGGTGGTGATGATCTCGTGGAAGATGCTCAGCAGGGGCTCCTCGGGAAACGCGCCGTTGTTTTCCGCCAGCAACCGTTCGAAGATCTGCCGTTCCCGCAAGGGATCCCATTTTGCCTTGTTGTTCTGGTCCTTGAGTTCGCCGATTTTTTTGGCGCAGAGCAGACGTTTTTTGAGAAGTTCCAGAAACTGGCTGTCTATGGCGTCGATCTGTTGGCGAACGTCGGCGAGGCTGAGGTCTTTTTTGTTTTTCATCATGGGATTGCTGGGTTTTGAGGGCTCTGTATATGTCGCGGTTTTTTGGGAGGTCCTGTTTCCGGCAAGGTATTTCTGATTGCAGGCAATTTCCTTTGGGTACAGTGACTTTCTAATCGTATCCAGGGAAAAATAAAAGGGAAAAGTTCTCCGCTTTGCCGGAGGTTGTTTTCGTATTGGAAAGTCGCCGGGCAAGGGGATTAACTGCTTGCTTCTCCGGGTGGATAATGTATAAACTTGATAATGGTTTTGTCTTGTTTTTGTAGCAACCGCAACCCATATTGTCTCAGCGTGAGAGAGAAAAAAACGGACAACAGCTTCCCGGGCCGGATGGATCATGAAAGTAAAAAACTGCATGCAAAAAAATCTGATCACCATCGGCAAGGAAGCTTTGCTGCAAGAAGCGGGGGCGTTGATGAAAAAACATTCCATCCGCCATCTGCCGGTGGTGGAGGATGAACAGTTGGTCGGCTTTATCACGGAAAGCGATCTGCGGCAGTATTCCTTTCCTTCACGGGAAAAAAATATCCATGTGCACGAGGTGATGGTGCTCAACCCCATTACCGTAAATATCAACGCCAGCATTGAAAAGGCCGCCCGCCTCATTCACGATTACAAGATCGGCGGCTTGCCGGTTCTCGACAAGAAAAAACTGGTGGGGATCATCACCGCCATTGATTTGCTTTCCGCTTTTATCAATATGATGGGGTTGTTGCGGGACTCCTCACGGCTGGATGTTTTGGTCGGCAAGGCCGGCGGGGTCGAGGATGTCACCAGAATCATTAAGGCGCACGGGTGTGAGATAATCAGCGTGGCAACGGAAAGTCACTCCTCCCGGCGGAAACTGTATTGTTTCAGGTTGGAGAAGGGCGAGTTGGACAAAGCGATCGACGCCCTGGAAGATGCCGGTCATAAGGTTGTTTCGGTGGTGGATTAGCTTTTGTTCCAACAAGGAGCGGGTTGCATGGGTGAGTTCAAGGTTCAGAAAACATACGAAGAAATCAATGCCAAGATCAAGGCGGGGCAGGCCGTGGTGGTCACCGCCGAGGAGATGGTCGGCATTGTGAAAAAGCATGGCCCGGTTGAAGCGGCCAGGAAAGTGGATGTGGTCACCACCGGCACTTTCTCGCCCATGTGTTCCTCCGGGGCGTTCATCAATTTCGGTCACTCCAATCCCACCACCAAGGCTCTCAAGGTGTGGATGAACAATGTGCCTGCCTATGCCGGTCTCGCAGCGGTCGATGTGTATATCGGCGCGACGGAGCCCACCGAGGATGATCCCTTAAACAAGGTTTTCCCCGGGGAATTCTTGTATGGCGGCGGCCATGTGCTGGAAGATCTGGTGGCCGGCAAAAAGGTGCTGCTGAAGGCGGTTGGGTATGGCACCGATTGCTATCCCAATAAAAACATGGAAAAAGAGGTGACCCTCGCCGATCTGCCTTACGCTCTTCTGGTGAATCCCCGCAACTGCTACCAGAATTATAACTGCGCCATCAATCTTTCCGATCGCACCGTGTATTGTTACATGGGCACGCTGAAACCCCAGGTGAGGAACGCGACGTATTGCAGCGCCGGTGAGTTGAGCCCGTTGTTGAACGATCCATACTATAAGACCATCGGCTTGGGCACCAGGATATTTCTGGGGGGCGGAATCGGGTATGTGACCTGGCAGGGCAGCCAGCATAACCCGAAAGCCCTGCGTTCGGAAAACGGCACCACCAGAAGAGCGGCCGGCACCCTGATGGTGCAGGGGGATATGAAGCAGATGTCTTCCCGCTGGCTCAAGGGTGTGAGCATGCAGGGCTACGGAAGCTCCCTGGCCGTGGGGATCGGGATACCGATTCCCATCCTGAACGAGGAGATGGCCGCCTATACCGGGGTTTCCGATGCGGAGATCTTCACCCAGATCGTTGATTATTCCTATGACTACTCCCACGGTGTGGCGCGCAACTATGGCGAGGTCAGCTATGCGCAGCTTAAAAGCGGCCAGATCGAAGTGAACGGCAAGATGGTGCCCACGGCGCCGCTTTCCAGTGTGCGCCGCTTTCCAGTGTGGTCCGGGCGCGGGAAATTGCCGAGACGCTCAAGGGGTGGATAACCTCCGGAAAGTTTCTGCTTGAAAAACCCATCCAGACCTTGCCCTCAGAGTAGCCGCACGCGGAGTGAAAAAAACGCTTTCCGGTAAATACAGGGATTTGCAGGGCGTATTTTTTCGCCACAAGAAGGTTGCTGTTGCCTTTTCCGGGGGGGTCGACAGCGCTTTTCTCCTGCATGCCGCCTGTGCAACCTTGGGCCCTTCGCTGGTTCATGCCTTCCATGCCCAGTCAGAACTCAGCCCGCCGCTGGAAGCAGAGCGGGTTGCGCGCATCATTGTAGAGCGTGGGTGCGTATTCCGTCCCCTCGCAATCGAGCCGCTCACCTGGCCGGAGTTTGCGGCCAACGGCGCTGACCGCTGCTATCACTGCAAGAAAAGAATCTATCAAACATTCCTGGCTGATCCGTCCTTTCCCAAGGGCGCGGCTCTCTTCGATGGCACCAATCGTGACGATCTCGGCCAAGACCGGCCAGGGTTGAAGGCTGTTGCCGAATTGCAGGTGCGGACTCCTTTGGCTGACCTCGGTTTTACCAAGGACGAGATCCGGTTGCTCAGCAGGGAATTTTTCCTGTCAACCTGGGATACCTATTCGTCATCATGCCTGGCAACAAGAATATCGCAACACGAACCCATCACCAGGGAAAAAATTTTACTGGTGGCCCGGTGTGAGGCGCTGCTGCAAAAAATGGGGTTCATGGGCGTGCGGGTGCGCCTTGCCGGAGAAACCGCAACCATTTTTGTTGTAAAAAAAGATTTATCTCGAATACAAGATAAGCGCGTATTTTCAGTAATTAAAAATGATTTTTTGTCGCTTGGATTGCAAAAGCTTTTAATTAATCAACAGGGGCGGCCGGATTGAAGGGGGTGATCCCCGGTCCGGGACGGCGGGAAAAAATGCAGCCTGAGGTCGTTTTTTTTCTTATTTCATCGCATTTTTTGTTTGACAGACGCTTTTTTTTGTTTGACAATCAGCACACATAAGTTTAAATCGCCCCTAAGGCA
>PHAW01000186.1 GCA_002841785.1 Deltaproteobacteria bacterium HGW-Deltaproteobacteria-3
ATCGCGGAAGCCGCCCCGGCTTTCCTTGATATGCGGTTCCAGTTGGTAGCCGTGCATGCCGTAGCGTTGATGGCGGTTGTTGCGGTGTTGCATCATGTTCTGCAAGAATTCCCCTCGGTGCCCTGCTATCAGTTCCCGGTGGAAGGCCTGGTGCATTGCGCCGAACAGCGGCGCCGAGCCTGCGAGATGGCGCGCGTCCAGCAGCGCCACCTGAAAAAAGAAGTCCTGCCTGGCGTCAGCCAGGCAGGCATCCAAGGTCCTCACTCCGTGTCCCACCTCAAGGCCCGCATCCCAGAGGGGATAAAACAGGGCCTCCGTCACCACCCCGAGGCGGTCCTCGCTCCCCGGCGCATGGAGCAGGAGAAGGTCGATGTCCGAATAGGGAAACAACTCTCTCCGTCCGTAGCCGCCGAGGGCCACGAGGCTCATGCCCTCTGTTGCCTCGGGGCAGTTGTTGAAGAGGCCGGCAAGATAGTCGTCAATGAGCTGCGAGTGTCTGTGGAGCAGGGGGCGGCCGCTCAGCCCCTGGCGCCAGAGATACTCCAGAGCGTCCCGCTTTGCCCGCAGCTCAACATCAACCACCCTAGATCGCCTCTTTTCCCGTTTCCCCGGTGCGGACGCGGACAACCTCTTCCACCGGCAGGACGAAGATTTTGCCGTCGCCGATCTTGCCGGTGTTGGCGGTTTCCCGGATCTTTGTGACCACGGCTTCTACCATGGCGGCTTCCACAATGATCTCGATCTTGACCTTGGGGATGAAATCGACGATGTATTCCGCGCCGCGGTAAATTTCCTTGTGTCCCTTCTGTCGGCCGTATCCCTTGACCTCGGAGATGGTCATGCCCTTGATGCCCATGTCGTTCAAGGCGTCCTTGACCTCGTCCAGCTTGAACGGTTTGATGATTGCCTCGATCTTCTTCATGCAATTCTCCTTTTCTGGTAACTGCCCGGCAGCACCGCATCTGCGTTGTCATCGGCCGGCTCATGTGCACCAGCACATGTCGCCGACCTCTTCCTAGCATCTGCAGCACTGCCGAACAGTTACGTTTCGTTGGTTTTTCTCGCTTTCCGGCTTCAAGCTGGATAGTTACCCGCTGTTAGAGTGAGTACCCGATTTCGCTGTGCTGGGTCAGATCCAGCCCCTGTTCTTCTTCTTCCTCGCTTACCCGGAGACCGATCACCAGGTCAACAACCTTGAGGATAATGAATGTTACCACAACCGAGTAGGCTATGGTTGTCAGGGCGTCCATGGCCTGGATTCCCAGGAGCTGCGGATTGCCGAAAAAGAGGCCGTTCTTGCCCGCGGCATTGACCGAGGTGGTGGCGAACAGGCCGGTGGCCAGCGCGCCCCAGAGGCCGCCCACGCCATGGACCCCGACCACGTCAAGGGCGTCGTCGTACCCGATCCGGCTCTTGGCCAGCACTGCAAAGTAGCAGAGGGCGCCAGCCACCAGGCCGATGAGCACCGCCGAGGCGGGGGTGACAAACCCGGCCCCGGGGGTGATGGCGACCAGGCCGGCGATGGCGCCGGAGGCCGCGCCCAGGGTGGTGGGCTTGCCCTGCACCAGCCATTCGGCGATCAGCCAGGAAAGCAGGGCCGCGCCGGTGGCGACCTGGGTGGTGAAGAAGGCGTTGACCGCGACGCCGTTTGCCGACAGGGCGCTGCCTGCGTTGAAGCCGAACCAGCCGAACCAGAGGATGCCGGCGCCCAGCATGGTCATGGTCAGGTTGTGCGGATGAAAGGACTCCTTGCCCCACCCTTTGCGTTTGCCGAACATCAGGGCGGCGACCAGGGCTGCCGCGCCGGAGTTGATGTGGATGACGGTGCCGCCTGCGAAATCAAGGCCGCCGTGGGCGCTGATCCAGCCGCCGCCCCAAACCCAGTGGCACACGGGCAGATAGACCAGGGTGGACCAGAGGACGGTGAACAGAAGAAAGGCGGGAAACTTGACCCGTTCCGCAAAGGTGCCGGTGATCAGCGCCGGGGTGATGACGGCGAACATAAGCTGAAAGGCGCAAAACAGCAGGTGGGGGATGGTGGCCGAATACTTGCCGGGCTCAAGGCCGACTCCGGCGAGGCCGGCCCAGTCCAGATTGCCGATCAGGCCGTTGACGTCGGGGCCGAAGGCCAGGGAGTAGCCATACACCACCCAGATGATCGAGACAACGCCCAGGCAGACAAAACTTTGCAGGACAGTGCTCAAAACATTTTTCGAGCGAACCATGCCGCCATAAAAGAGGGCCAGTCCCGGGGTCATCAGCATGACCAGGGCGGTGGCAATCAGCATGAATGCGGTATCACCTGTGTCCATAAACATATCCTCTTTCAATTCATGGTTTGGCTGTGTTTCTGTGCCAGCGGCAGCTATGCTTGTTGTAGAGGAACAAAAGCAAGTGTCGTGCCAGAGGAATTGATTCTCTTAACATATTGATTTTGTGGTGTTGTGGTGTTTTGGTAGGTGATGATGCAGGTGAAAAAAAATAACAAAAAAGTGAAAAAATTATAAATTAAACACAAATTTGTTATTCTTGGTGGGTGGCAGAGGTGGGTCAGGAGAGGTGGTACTGGTTAAAGATGATCGATTCGATGGGAGCCTCGGGCCATTGTTTCTGGAGCCAAGCGCGCAGTTCTTTGTTCATCTCGCCCCGGGCCAGGGAATACCTGCGCAATTCCTCAAGGGGTTTGTTCTGGAAGAATTGGTAGATTATGTCGCGGACAAAGATTTTTTTGTCCGCTGGGGGGTCTTCCTGTTCCGCGAAGGAGGCGATCAGGGTGATGTCCACGAGGACAAATGTCACTGGCTGGTCGCTGTCCGGGTTGTTCACCGGAATAATGAAGGCGGGGAAGGGCCATTTTTTTCTGACCTTTCCCGGGTGGAGCTGGCTGGCCTGGCTTCCTTTTTGGGGTGTTGTTCCGATTGAATGCGTGTCAGGGGGGGGCATTCCGGTTCCCGAGTGCTGTCCCGGCGCGGAGGAACTCTGGTGAAGGGAGGGGCTCGGCTTGAGCATGACACTTGCAGCAAAAACGAGGACAATAAGAAAGAAAGGGAGGGCGTACAGAGGGATACGTACAAAAATGGGAAAAGATTGCAGGCGGGTGAACTGCGCGTGGCCGATTTTTTTGGCGGCGAGCAGAAGGGGGATGATTGCGCCGAGGCCGGCGAGGATTTTTTCCGGTTGGGCGCCTGGAGCGCCACTCTGATCCGGAATGCCGGAAAGGGTTTTTTTCAGGGAGGAGTCGAGGTCTTTGGCGCCAGCTCCGGCCGTTACGGTAGGTTCGTTTTCCTCAAGAAAGAAATCCTCTCCCTCTTTCTCGTCGGAGAAAAAAGCATCATCCTCGGCCTGAAAGGCGGACTCCCAATCCTCTCCCCAGTTTGTTTCATCGTGGTCGGCAGGGGTCTCCCTGGGGAGGACGTTCGTCAGCCATGTTTTAGATCAGAAGATCTTGTTGAGTTTTTCGGAAAGGGTTTCAGCGGTGAAAGGTTTCACGATATACTGGCTGACCTTGGCCTTGACCGCCAAAATAATATTGTCTTGCTGCGCTTCCGCCGTCACCATGATGAAGGGGGTATTGGTCATGCTGGCATCGGCGCGTACCGCTTTCAGCAGGTCCAGGCCGGTCATCTTGGGCATGTTCCAGTCCGAGATGATCAGGCCTATTTTTTCTGATTTCAGGACGTTCAGGGCAGTGGTGCCGTCGTCTGCTTCGATGATGTTTTTGTAGCCGAGCTGGGTGAGAATGTTTTTGACTATGCGTCGCATGGTGGCAAAATCGTCAACCACGAGAATTTTCATATTCGGATCAGCAGCCATATTTCCTCCCTAACATCTCCTGGGGGCATGTTCGCAGTGGCAATAAAAAAATAATATTGATTTTAGTGTAACTGTAACAATTGATTTTGGAAATAAAAAAAGCGGGTTATGGAGAGGCGCGCCATATTTCCGGATGATTCCTTCCCGCTGTGCCCGGGGAAAGAGAACTTCCAATCAGGCGCGGCTCAACTCGCCAGGCTTTTTTTGAGCTTGGCGCGGAGGCGGAACATCGCCTTGCTGTGCATCTGGGAAATGCGTGATTCCGTATAGCCCAACACCTCGCCGATTTCCTTCATCGTCAGTTCTTCCTGGTAATAGAGGGAGACGGTCAGTTTCTCCTTTTCCGGCAGATCGTCGATGGCGCTGGTGAGGAGCTCCCTGATCTGGGTCAGGTTGAGAGAGGTGAAAGGGTCGCGGTCATCCATGGCAAAGGTTTCGGCCAGGGTAGGATCGCTGGTTTCCATTGATTTTTGTCGGAGAAACTCAATATCCATGAAGGAGACGGATTTGGTTTCATCGAGCAGCTTGTAGAAATCGTCAAGGGCAAGGCCCATGGTTTTGGCTACTTCCTCGTCCGTGGCAGGTCTGCCCATCTGTTTTTCGATGTCGGCGTAGGCTTTTTCCAGGTCCGTGGTTTTCCGCCGGACGGAGCGCGGAACCCAGTCCAAGGCGCGAAGCTCGTCCAGCATCGCTCCTTTGACCCGGAATTCGGCATAGGTTTTGAACTGAACATTTTTGGAAACATCAAATTTGTTGATGGCATCAATGAGGCCGATGATCCCGCAACTGATCAGGTCATCGAGGGAGACCTGCGCGGGAAGGCGAGCCGCCAGACGTGCCGCGATATACTTGATCAGCGGGGTGTAGGTCAGAATCAGCTCGTTGCGTTTTTCGGCGCTGAGCGGTTCTGCCTGGCTGAAAAAAGTATTCGTATAGTCCTTGAACTTGGGTGACGGCTGTTTGCTCATACCGGATAGGCCTGCGGGGGCAAAGGAGATTGATGGCCTGCAATATGAAAAAGTATATTACAGATCAACGAGTCCCTGCCAGAAAAATTTTATGTTGCCATCGGCTTTCATCTCGGGCTCTTCCTGGAAGATGTTTCCGGCCAGTTTGCTGAACATCCTGCTGGACGGGGCATCCGGGAAGATATCCGACACCAGCCGCTGTTCCCGAACTGCGGTGGGCAGCTTGCTGTCATAGGGGATGTACCCGAGATAATCCAGGGAAAGCGAGTCAAGGAAACGGTCGGCCACAATGCTCAACTTTCGAAAAACGGCCAGGGCCTCCTTTTCGGAACGGGCAAGATTGACCAGGATGCGGAACTTTTTCACGTCGTGCCTGCTGGAGAGAACCTTGACCAGCGCGTAGGCATCGGTCAGGGAGGTCGGTTCCGGGGTCAGGATGACGATGCGTTCCCGAGCGGCCAGATTGAAGTAGATCACATTGTTGTTAATGCCTGCGGCCGTATCGATCAGCATGATATCGATCTTCTGGGCCAGGGCGGACATCTCGGAAAGAAAGTACAGCCGTTGCTGTTCCGTGAGGTCGGCCAGTTCCATGATGCCGGAGCTGGCCGGCAGGATGAGCAACCCCTCCGGGCCCTGCACCAGAACCTCGGCAAGCGTTTTTTCACCCATGAAAACGTGGTGGAGGTTGTAGCGCGGGGTCAGGCCGAGCAGGATATCGACGTTGGCCAGATTCAGGTCCGCATCAAGGATCAACACCTTTTTGCCCGCCTTTGCCAGGTTGTAGCCAAGGTTGGTGACGATATTGGTTTTGCCGACCCCGCCCTTGCCGCTGGTCACGCAGATAACCCGGGGCTGGGCTTCGGCATTGCCGTAAGGCGCCGCCATTCTTTTCTTCCGGGTTTGCGAGTGGGTCATAATTCTTTCCAGTGTTTCCGCCTGATTCATGAGGGTTCCCCGTAAACGTTCATTGGGTCCACCTGCCCTGGGACTCGGTGGCAAGCTCGCCTGCCGCAGCCTGCCATCCCTGTCCGAACAGGGTCTGCAGGAATTCCCGGGAGGCGAGGAGAAAATCCTCCGGAACCCTCTGGCCGGTGCACAGGCAGGAAATGGGCAGCGCCGCCCCGGCCAGCAGTTGGCAGAGGGAGGCATATGCCCTGGTTTCATCGAGCTTGGAGAGGATCAACCCCTTGACCCGCAGCGGCTCATAGGTGGAGATGATCTGTTGCAGGTCTTCCTTTTTGCTGGTGGCGCTGAGGACCAGATAGGGCTCTATTCCGTTTTTCAGGGAAAACCATTCGGACAGCTCCCGGATGTGGTTCGGGTCATAGGGGCTCTTGCCCGCGGTGTCGATGATGATCAGATCCTTGTCCTGGTGGCGGAGCAGGGCCGCCTGCAGATCCTTTTTGCGCAGGGCGATTTCGCAGGGCAGCCGCATGATCTTGGCATAGGTCCGCAACTGGTCCGTGGCGCCGATCCGGTAGCAGTCCATGGAGAGGAGCGCCACCTGCATTCCTTCGTGGATGCTGTACCAGGCGGCGATTTTCGCGGCGGTCGTGGTTTTGCCCACTCCGGTGGGGCCGATCAGGGCCACCACGGTCGGCGCCTTGCTGACCCCGATGCGCAGCGGGGTAATCTGCAACTGATCGATGATCTTGTCGCGCCACTTGGCAACCTGTTTCGGGTCCGGCCGGGCGCATTTTTTTGCGGTTTCCCGGGGGGGCTGCGCCGAATCGAGGTTTTCGAGCTCTTCCTTGGCGCAGTACTGACGCCGCAGGAAATTGGCAAAGCGCAGCCGCAGGTCATTGGCTTCAAAATGGACCTGGGCGGTCTTGCCGGTCTTTTCCTTCGGCAGGGTGCGGGCGGAAAGCTCGGCGGAAAGTCTGCCGTCAAAATCGAGACGCGGCCTGGCCTGTTTCGGCGCGGCCTGGCGCGGCGCATCCTTTGCCGGAGCCTGGCGCACCGAGTGATAGCCGTATCCCACCGTCTTCGGCCGTCGTTCTTCCGTGCCGGGGGATTCCGGAGGGGGCAGGGTAATTTCCGGCTCCGGGTCGTATTCCATGGCTGCCACCACCTCAATTCTCGGCCCCCCCCTGCTTGAAGCGCTTCTTCCGGGAAGGTTGCGGGTCGAAAGAATAATGGCATCCTCGCCAAGCTCTTCCTTGACCATGGCCATGGCACTGTGGGTATCCGAGGCTTCAAAACGCTTGATTCGCATCGCTGCTCCTCACTCCTCTATTTCTTGGGGTTGAGTTCGATTGTCCCCAGGGATTGCAGTTGGGTCTGCGCGGTCAACTCATTATGGG
>PHAW01000187.1 GCA_002841785.1 Deltaproteobacteria bacterium HGW-Deltaproteobacteria-3
AGAGATTCCCGCCCAGTACAAGGATGAATGCGACGCCAAGCGGGAAGAGCTGCTGGACGCGGTTTCCATGTTCTCCGACGAATTGATGGAGGCGGTGCTGGAAGGCACCCCCACCGAGGAGATGATCATGGCCGCCATCCGCAAGGGCACGCTGTCGTTGGAATTCTCCCCGGTAATGATGGGCTCCGCTTACAAGAACAAAGGCGTACAGCTCCTGCTGGACGCGGTCAACGACTACCTGCCGTGCCCCACCGATGTCGACAACTTCGCCCTTGACCTGGACCATGACGAGGCCGAGGTCAAGGTATCCAATCTGCCGAGCGACCCCCTGCTGGCCCTGGCCTTCAAGCTTGAGGACGGCCGGTACGGACAGCTCACCTATGTGCGCACCTACCAGGGCACTCTGAAGAAAGGCGATTCCATCGTCAATGTCCGCACCGGCAAGAAGGCCAAGGTCGGCCGTCTGGTGCGGATGCATTCCGACGAGATGGAGGAGATCGAGGAGTCCGGCTCCGGCGACATCGTGGCCCTGTTCGGCATCGACTGCGCCTCCGGCGACACCTTTACCCGCGGCGACTACAACTTCTCCATGAGCTCCATGCATGTGCCGGAGCCGGTTATCTCGCTGTCCATCACCCCGATCGACAACAAGGCCCAGGACAACATGTCCAAGGCCCTGAACCGCTTCACCAAGGAAGACCCCACATGAAGCGCGAATACAAGGCCGAGGTAACCGTGGGCGCGCCCCAGGTCGCCTACCGCGAAACCATCACCCAGCGGGCCGATTTCAACTACACCCACAAGAAGCAGACCGGCGGCTCCGGCCAGTTCGGCCGCGTTGCCGGCTACATCGAGCCCCTGGAAGAGGGCGAATACGAATTTGTCGACCAGATCGTCGGCGGCTCCGTCCCCCGCGAGTACATCCCCTCCTGCGACAAGGGCTTCCAGAAGTGCTTGGAGAAAGGCTCCCTCGTGGGCGCCCATGTCACCGGCGTGCGTTGCGCCATCAACGACGGCGCCTCCCATGCCGTGGACTCTTCCGATATCGCCTTCCAGCTTGCCGCCATGGGCGGCTTCAAGGAGGCATACGCCAAGGCCAAGCCGGTGATCATGGAGCCGATCATGAAGGTCGCGGTCGAGGGCCCCACCGAGTTCCAGGGCTCGATCATGGGCAGCCTGAACCAGCGGCGCGGCATGATCATCGGCACCAACGAGGAAGACGCCTACACGGTCATCGAGGCCGAGGTGCCGCTTTCCGAAATGTTCGGCTATTCAACCGATCTTCGCTCCTTGACTCAAGGCAAGGCGGAGTTTACCATGGAATTTGCCACCTACCGTCCGGTGCCCAAGAGCGTTGCCGAAGAGTTGATCGCCAAGGCCCAGAAAAGCAAAAAATAATAACTACTCAGGTGGATCGGCCGAAGGCTGAAGGTTTTTCTTTTTAGTATACTTCAGTCTTCAGGCTTCCGCCTTCAGCCTGAAAAACCAAGTAGTTACAAAAATTAGGATGCCACCATGCAAAAACAAGAGCTGATTGAAAAGAATCCCATCCGCCACCTGAAGGGTGAAAGCGATGCCAAGGAATCCAGCAGGATGGGGTTGGTCATGGCGCGGGCCGGCGTGGGCAAAACCGCGCTGCTGGTGCAGATCGCCCTGGACTCCCTGTTGAACGACAAGCAGGTGGTCCATGTCAGCGTTGGGCAGAGCCTGGACAAGACCAAGCTCTGGTACGACGACATGTTCAAGGATATCGCCGAGTCCTGCAAGCTTGAGAACGCGGGGGAAATCCATGATTCGATCATGCATAACCGCATGATCATCACCTTCAACGAGTCCAAGTTCAGCCTGGCCAAATTGGAAGAGCGGCTGCATGACCTTATGCAGCAGAACGTCATCAAGCCGAGCTGCATGGTGGTTGACGGCTTTGATTTTTCCAAGACCGACCGCGCGGTGCTGGAAGGGATGCGGGCGTTGGCCAAAAGTATGCACCTGCAGATCTGGTTTTCAGCCGTGTGCGACGAGGAGGCCGATTGCCAGTGCGCAACCGGGGTTCCTTCCCCCTGCAAAGGCATGGAAGATCTTTTCAATACCATTGTTCTGCTTCAGCCTGTATCGCAAAGCGACTGCATCGACCTGAAGATCCTCAAAGGGACGGCGGCGGTCAGCAAGTGCGGCAAGCTCCTCAAGCTTGACACCAAAAGCTTCATGATCAGGGAAAACTGCAAGTAGGCCTTTGTGCGGGACATTCCAGAGCAAATTCGTATTGATCTGCACAAGGCGAACAGCACAAGCTGTTCGCCTTTTTTTTATTATTGAAATCGCAGATAAGCGCAGACTTCGACAAGCCGCGATTACAGCAGGGAACACAAACGACCGGCGATGATTATTGCTTCGCCGCTGCAACTCTGTGATTTTTCCATTACGGACCTGTGGCCTTTTTCTCTTTTTGCGAACCCATTTTTATTGACCTTTTGCCGGAGAAAAGGCTACCCTTGCCAGGAAAAGAGCCTCTTTCTCCAGGACAGACGATAGCCCATGAAATTCAGACCGTGCATTGACCTCCACCATGGCAGGGTAAAACAGATTGTCGGCTCCACGCTCTCCGACAGCCAACAGGAGAGCCTGACCACCAACTTTGCCTCGGACCTGCCCGCCTCCCACTATGCCGCCATGTATAAGCACGACGGACTGTTCGGCGGCCATGTGATCATGCTGGGGCAAGGCAACGAAACGGCCGCCGCCGAGGCCCTGCAAACCTTTCCCCAAGGATTGCAGGTGGGCGGCGGAATCACGGCGGACAACGCCGCGTATTGGCTGGATCAGGGAGCCAGCGCGGTGATTGTCACCTCGTCGGTGTTCAAGGACGGGGTGGTGCATGAGGACCGCCTTGCCGGACTGGTCCGGAGTGTGGGCAAGGAGCGGCTGGTCCTTGACCTGAGCTGCCGGAAAAAAGGGGATGCCTACTATATCGTTACCGACCGCTGGCAGAAGTTCACCCGGGTGACGGTTTCCGCGCAGTCGCTGGAGTATTTTTCCAGCCACTGCGCTGAATTTCTCATCCACGCCGTTGACGTGGAAGGCAAATGCGGTGGCATCGAAGAAGAACTCGCCTCCCTGCTCGGCCGCTTCAGCCCCATCCCCACCACCTATGCCGGCGGGGTGAAGAATCTTGCCGATCTCTACCGGGTCAAGGAGTTGGGCCTGAATCGCCTGGACGCCACCATCGGCAGCGCCCTGGACATCTTCGGCGGCGCCGGCATCACCTATGCCGAGGCCGTGGCCTTCAACCGGCGGGAAGAGTGCCGAGCATGACCCGGGACACCGCCTCCCCGCACCCGGCCGCCGGCACCGGCGGGGAAACCGAACCCCTGACCCTCCTGGTGGACCGCGACCTTTTCCGCGCCTTTCAACGCTGCACCTGGATCATTGCCCATGAAACAGACAGATCCAGGCTGGAGATCATGAACGAGATGGTCCGCGATTTTCTGATAAAGCACGACTGCTGAGCAACCCCTCCTTGACCACAGGATCAGCCTCAGCTACTATGGGCTAGGCCGTTACAGCAAAAAATATTTCCATCCCGACGAACCGGACGGCAGCAGTGCATACAGCGATGGTTGTTTTATGACGGCTCCCAAACGACGAGAATAGGTCCGCCGATGCCCGGGGTTCCCCTGACCAACGAACAGCGCTTCGCGCTGATCCAGAAATATATCGAGCGGATGCCCAGCCTCTCCACCACGGTGACAAAGGTTCTGGAGGTCTGCAATCGCCCCAGCACCTCGGCCAACGACTTGAACCGGGTAATCGCCCTGGACCCGGTTCTGACCGGACAGGTGCTCAAGCTCATCAACTCGGCCTATTATTCCCTGCCCAATCAGATCAGTTCCCTCACCCGGGCGATCATCATGCTCGGGATCAACA
>PHAW01000008.1 GCA_002841785.1 Deltaproteobacteria bacterium HGW-Deltaproteobacteria-3
GGGATAGCCGAAGATAACCTCAACGCCATGTTCTTCCAGGCACTTGATGAAGGCCTGTGCTCCTGTGAGTTTCATGCTCTGTTCCTTACCTTTGAATTCGATGCGTCTTCCGATGAAGATCGGAATATAAACCCAATATATGCCGTGCGTTGCCGTGCACGGGCCAAAACCTTACAAAACAGCGAATTTTGAAATATATTCTGAATATATTTCTTGTCAAGCACGTTTCTGGCTAATGACCGAAAGAGGACGCCAAAAGAGAACCCCGCCGATTCGTTTTCCGTCTCGGGCGGGGATTACAACTCCCTGCTGGTTAACGGCAAAGCCGGAGACTGCAGCGGAAAAACCCCGAGGCGGTGCCCCCGCTCCAGAAATTCACGCACCGCCCCGACCCCTTCCTCGCCCAGATCAAGCGAAAAGGGATTCACATAGAGCCCGATATGGTCCTTGATAACCGTGTCGTCAAGCTCCTGGGCGTGCTGCCGGATATAGACCATCCCCGCCTCCGGACTGGCAAAGGCGGAGGAAACACTGGCCCGGACACACCGGTCGATGGCCTGGATCTTCTCCTTGCCCAGGGAACGTTTTGCCGCGATGCCGCCCAGCGGGAGAGGAAAGCCCGTCTCCTGCTCCCACCAGACCCCGAGATCCCGGAGCAACCGCAACCCATGCGCCTGAAAGGTAAAACGGCTCTCGTGGATGATTACTCCGGCATCGACCTCGCCCGCCACAATGGCCGGCATGATCGCGTCAAAACGCATCACCTTGGTCGTCAGGGGGACAGGGGTATACATTTGCAGCAGCAGGGCCGCCGTGGTGTACCTGCCTGGAATGGCAATGGTCAGCCGGGGCAACTCGTCTTTAGAAAAATTTTCCCCCGCCACCAGCAAGGGGCCGCAGCCGCGCCCGAGGGCACTTCCGGCCATGAGCAGGACATACCGGTCAAGGACATGCCCCAAGGCGTGGAACGAAAGCTTGGTTACGTCAAGACGCCCGGCAAGCGCCCATTCGTTCAGGGTTTCAACATCGGCAAGGGTCGCGGCGGCAAAATCCGGAGAACCGGGGCAAGCCTGCCCATGCACCAGGGCGTGAAAGATGAACGTATCGTTGGGACACGGAGAAAAGCCGAGGGTGAGCCTGTTTTTTTCTGCAAGAAGTGACACGGATTTTCTGCCTGGTTCAGATGGGGGCGAGGCGATCGATGAGCAGGGAAACGACCTGCCCGCATTTCTGCACGGCCGCGGCAAGCTGCCAGTTCGCCGGATTACGGTCTTCCACCATGTTGCTGACGCAGCGGACTTCAAGGCAGGGAACGGCAAACTCTTGGCAAACCCTGGCCACTGCCGCGCCCTCCATGTTCTCGCACAGGCCGTTATGGGCAGCACGCAACATGGCGCCGCGCCTTGCCGTGGCGCTGGCCCCATTCTGCCTGCCAATTGTTCGTCAAAAGGCTCGATGCGTTCTGCGTGGCAGATCCCGAAATCGCCCAGAACTTCACGCTCGGCCAGGCAGATATCAAGCAGATCCGCCCCGGAACCGCCGTAGGCTCCGGCCACGCCGAAATTAAGAACCAGGGAAACCGCCTCCCTCCCCTCACCCAGCCGCCGCGTGAGCCGGACCGCTGTTTCAAGCGGCCCCACGCCCGCGACACACAGCGCATGGGGTTGCCCGGTCGTTTTCCAGGCCACGGGCAAGGCTTCCATCTCAGTGGCGGCAACAAGAAGAATCATGAACGCCTGCCGGAAAAGAAATTGCCCGGACCAACAACAAGGCTCGGCACGCCGGAACGGCAATCCACGAAAAGACTACCCGCGGTACGGATGTTGCGCCTCCTCGACATGCATCACCTTCTTGATCAGGTTGCCCTTGTCAAGCACCACTATTCTGGGCTTGTAGCCTGCCAGTTCTTCCGGGGCGTACAAGGCATAGCTGACAATGATAATCAGATCGCCGGCCATCCCCTTGCGGGCCGCCGCGCCATTCAGGCCGATCATCCCGGATCCGGCCTTCCCCTCGATCACATAGGTGTCAAACCGCTCGCCGTTGTTGATGTTGTAGATGTTGACCCGCTCATAGGGGGACAGGCCAACGGCGTCCATCAGATCCCTGTCCACCGAGAGACTGCCCTCATAGTTGAGATCCGCCTCGATCACCGTGGCCCGGTGAATCTTTGATTTTAACATGTATTGCAACATTATCGTTCTCTCAGTGTTCTTCAAAAAGGATATCGTTGTCGATCAGGCGGGTCGCTCCGGCCTTTATGGCCAAAGCCAGCACCACGCCTTTTTGCAACACGGCCAGGGGCCGCAAGGTCGCCTGATCAACAAGGCTCGCATACTCAATGGTCACTGCTTCCTGCTGCAACAACCAATCCACTTCCTGCAACAGAATCTCCGCCTCGACCAGCCCTTCCCGCACCCGCCTTCTCGCGTGGGCTATGGCCCTGGAAAGACACAGAGCCGCCTGCCGTTCCGGGCCGGAAAGATAGGTGTTCCGCGAACTCATGGCCAAGCCGTCCGGTTCCCGGACAATGGGGTGTCCGATGATCTCCACATCCCAATTGAGATCAGCCGCCATTCTCCTGATCACCGCAAGCTGCTGAAAATCCTTTCTGCCGAACACAGCGCACTGCGGCTTGATGAGGTGAAACAGCTTGGCGACCACGGTGGTCACGCCGGAAAAATGACCCGGACGGCTCGCGCCGCACAGGACATCGGTCAAGCCGGAGACCATCACCCGGGTGCTTGCTTCCGGCGGATACATATCCTGGACCCCGGGAGCAAAAAGCACATCCACCCCTTCGGCCTCCGCGAGCCCGCAATCCCGGGGAAAATCACGGGGATACCTGTCAAGGTCTTCGTTGGCCCCGAACTGAATCGGGTTGACAAACAGACTCACCACCGCACGGTCAGCCTTCTCTTTGGCCGTGCGCATCAAGCGCAGATGCCCCTCATGGAAAAAACCCATGGTGGGCACCAGACCGATTGTCTGTCCTGCGGCAAGAATACTGTTTGCCCAAGCCGTCATCGCGGCCGGCGTGCGGATGATCTCCATGGCTCAATACTTCCCGCGTCGTGTTTCCCGGGGTGCAGCCGGAGGCTAAAGCCGCTCCAGCTTTGCCTGCACCTTGTCCTTGACCTCGGGAGAAACCCCCTCATCGGCCAGCACCTTGCCATACATTTCTTTTGCCCTGGGCAGATCCTTCTGCAACTCATGAATCCTGCCCATGGCCAGATAGGACTCCCCGGCAAACCCCTTGATCTCCGCCAGGCGCTGATAGGCGGCAAGCGCTTCCGGCAGTGCATTTTTATGTTCATAGGCCTGGGCCAGGCTCAATTGCACCAGGGGAAAAGCCGGACTCGAGACGGAGAGATCACCGCGGAGCGCCAGATACACCTTGACTGCCTCATCATACTGCTGCGCATCAAGGGCCATATGTCCCAGTTCGACCTTTGCCCACAGGGCTGAGCCGGTGCGCCCATACTCGGCAAGAACCTTCTGCAGAAGCGCCTTGCGCTGTTCAGGCTCCCCCTGCTCAATGGCCTCGGACAACAAAACGGCGGCCCGGTCATTTTGCCTGGCAAGATAATAGCTCAGGGACGACCAGCCAACAATTGCCAGCACGCAACACAATACGGCAATTATCAGATTCCGCCTGTTCTCGCGGATAAACCGGATGGCCTTGGGAGGCAGGTTGAGCTCTTCGAGCAATCCATGCTTCTGCAAAGGCTTGTTTAGAATCTCTTGTTGCAAATAGGTGTTTTGCTCGGACATGCCTCAACCCCTCAGCGTTGCACTGCTAGCGTTTTTTATCCTGAAACAACAAAATTTGCCGACACTATACCTTTTACGCCCGGAAAAAGCATCCGTCATTTTATGGCCCTGCTGGCCGCATGCGGAGCCGGGCGATGAAGAACCGGCACCATCAAAAAAACAAAAAACTTGTCCCTTCCGTGCCGGCCATGCTAGGAAGTGAACATGCACAGTATAGCCAAGGATCATGTTCAAACAGTCAGCGAGCTCACCCAGTCAATCCGCGGGGTGCTTGAGGTTTCCTTTCCCTTTGTGACCGTGGCCGGGGAGATTTCCAACCTGCGTTGTCCGCACTCCGCCCACCTCTATTTCACCCTCAAGGATGCAACCGCCCAAATAAAAGCCGTGCTTTTCAAGCCCCAGCAACGCTATCTCCCCTGCGCCCCGGCGGACGGCATGGAGGTGGTCTGCCGGGGACGCATTTCGCTGTATGAAGCGCGCGGCGAATACCAGCTCATTGTAGACGTTCTTGCGGCACAGGGAGCGGGAGCGTTGCAGCTCGCCTTCGACCTGCTCAAAAGAAAATTGGCCAACGAAGGCCTCTTTTCCGGGGAACGCAAAAAAACCCTGCCGCTGCTGCCCGAAAAAATAGCCCTCATCACCTCGCCCAGCGGGGCGGCGGTGCATGACTTTCTCAGCATGGCCAAAAAACGATGCGCCGCTGTGCCGGTGGAGATTATCCCGGTCCGGGTACAAGGGACAGGGGCCATGGAGGACATCGTCGAAGCCATCGCCCTCTGCAACGAACGGGGGCAAAATGACGTCATCGTTCTCTGCCGTGGCGGCGGCTCCCTGGAAGACCTGTGGACCTTTAACGAAGAAAAGGTTGCCCGGGCCATTGCCGGCTCGCGCATCCCCGTTGTCTCGGCAATCGGCCATGAGGTCGACTTCACCATTGCCGATCTGGTTGCGGACCTCCGGGCCCCCACGCCCACCGGTGCGGCCGAGGTGGTTGTCCCCAGCCGCATCCAGTTGTCCGCCCAACTGCACAACCTCGCCCGTCGGCTTACAAAAACGGTTACGGACAGGCTGGCGTTTTTCCGCGGCGTCATTGAAGCCCACCGAAAGATACTGGGCGACCCCACCTCTTTGCTTGACCAGTTCCGCCTGACAACAGACCATGCCCTGGCCTCCCTGCAATTCGCTTTTTCCACCGCCCTCCACCAACGCCAGCTCGCCCTGGCCAGGTTCAGCCAAATCCTTGCCAGCCATAGCCCCCGACAACGCCTGGAATATCAGCGGCAATGGGTGCATGAACTGCGCAGGCGCTTAATCCTGGCCATGCTTCGCCAGCACGAACGCAAGCGCGCGGCACTGGGGAAAAACGCCGGCCTTCTGCATGCCATAAGTCCGCTGGCGGTTCTTGGCAGAGGCTACAGTATTGTGCAGCAAAAAAATGGAGTTATCGTGCGGAACAGCACAGAAGTGCATCCTGGGGAAAAGATCAGCGTCACCCTTGGCTGCGGCGGGATCGACTGCGAGGTGAAAAAAACATGGCCCGGCGGAGCCTGCCCGTGATCGGGATAGAGGGCCGCCAGGATTGAAGTGAGATGATAAGAATGGACACTTTCTTAAGGGTGGCTCAGGCCCCCACAAGGAGGTCTTCTTTGGCAAAGAGGAAGAAATACACACATCCACAAAACTGTATTCATCCTAACCCCTGCGGATGACCCTCGGAACCCGTCACACGCATCTTATTGTTAAAAACCCGCATATATTCTTCCCATTTTCATTCCTCCTCTTGCCTCTCCAAAATCTCTCCGGGTTCTTTTTTCACCAGCATGATCGAACAGGGCATCTTTCTGACCAGTTCATCGTTGCTGCGATTGAAAAGAAGGTCTTCCAGGTGGCCCTCTTCATGGGCAAGCATAATCAGCAGGTCAATTTTTTCTTCTTGTATGGTTTTGAGAATCTCTTCGATGGGCTCTCCTGTCCGTAGCAGTTCCTTTATAGCCAGACCTTTTGCATTCTCGGAGCCGACAAGCTCGGAGAGTTTCCGTTTGGCCTCCAAAAGAATATTTTCATACTCTTTTTCAAGCGACAGAGTCCCCATGCTCCAGCCTTTGAGACCGAAGGGATTGTAAACGCAATGAAGAACATACAATTGCGCCTCATATTTCCGGGCCAATGAAACTCCATATTGAATGGCTTTTCTGGATGACTGAATCATTCTGCTCACAACAAGAATGCGCTTATATTCTTTCATAATGACCCTTTTCAAAAAAAACAGCGCTGAACATGACAGCCAAAATTTTGCGCAATGTAATAGTATCCCGGCATGGCACGCGGACCATGCTATTTCCTGGACATAAGCCAGCCCAAAAGCAGACCGGCGATGAAGGTGCCGCCAATGGCATAATATGGTTTCACATGAACGAACTCGTCCGCGGTCTGGACTTTGTCCAGGAATTGAGCTTCAAGATCGCCGTACTCATTCCTTGCTGCTTCCAGACGTTTCTTCAGTGCGGTTCTGGCTGATTTGATCCGGTCGTCGAATTCTCCGGAAGTAGCATCCACAAGCGCATGGGCATGGTCAATTATGTAGTGCATTTCCTGGCTCATCGGTTTGTAGTTTTTGTTTGTGGTTGCCATATTGCACACCTCATCAAGTTACGCTTTTGCTGTATTCTCGCACCGTTAATCAGCTAGAGAAGTTTTCTCGCCTGAAACGTTGCCGCTCACCTCCCCACGCGAATAGTGGAGAGGTAACTGGAAATTCCGAAAACATTCAGGAGCCACAACACCACGGCAATGATCACAACGGCATTCAAAATCGACTTTATGGATCTCGCCATTGGGATGAATCGGTTAATGAGCCATAGAATAACACCAACCACGACCAGGACCACGACCACTTGAATTAACGGCATGAGCTCATCCCCCTCCCTGTTTTTCTTTTGGAAACAAAAACCGCCGATCCGCACCCTGTTATGCTTTGCCCGGCATATTGGGTTTAAGAATCAAGCTCGCCACTCTGCTTGCAAGAACCGCTTGAACAGTCTTCTGCAAGCGGCATCAGACCCTTCGGTTCGCTAAAGCCGCCCCAACAGCATCAGGATGAGGAGGATCAAAAGAATCAAGCCAAGCCCGCCGCTCGGGTAGTACCCCCACTCTCGGCTGTGAGGCCAAGTGGGGATTGCGCCCAACAGCATCAGAATCAGAACAACGAGCAAAATCGTTCCAAGCATAATATTCCTCCTTTGTACTGAAGAAACTCGCTACCGCCAGCGGGCTCAGTCCCCTACCAGAACAGGAACACCCTCCGGGATTGTTCTTTCCACTGCCGTCTATTGCAGGCGGCAGCGCCATCCAGCTTATCTGCACGGAGTTTTAAACGCGAACTACTTGATGGCCATCCGGTTCGTTACGCTCTTCACTCCGTGAACATCGCTGGCGAGTTTGGTGGCCAAACTCAACTCGGCTGCATTATTGGCCTTGCCATATAATGTAACCGCGCCACGATTTGTTTCGACCTTGGTGTTGAGGGCGCTGGTCGAGTGGTGAGAAAGCAGCGTTATCTTGACTTGGGCGGTGATGGAGGCATCATCGATCTTTTCGCCTACGGTCCGCGCCTTCTTTGCTGGTTCTGTCACGGTCATCTGATTGCTTACACCTTTAACCCCTTCGACATCCTTGGCGTATTCCGTCGTCAATTCCCTTTGGGCCTGACTGGCAGCATCGCCTCGCAGAGTCACGATACCGTCTTTGACATCAACCTCGGTTGTGCCGGCACGCACACTGCGATGAAAGAGGAGCGTCATTTTCACCTTATCGCGGAGCCAAGCATCGGAATTTGCGAGGGGAGCTGCTCCTTTAACTTCCAGCCTGTTATCTACATTTTTAACTCCGGGCAACCCTGCGACGGTCTCCTGGGCCAATGATTTGTGGAAGTTTGCGGCAACGCTCCCCGTCAAGGTAACATTCCCTTCCTTGGACTCAATTACGATGTCATCATCCTGAAGATAGGTTTTGAACACATACGACTGCCTGGCAGAGGATTCGATGCGGCGGTCCATATTTTCAGTTTGCAGAGGCTTATCGAGCGAGCCCATGGCCATCGCGGCCATCAGTAACGTTTCGATCCGGGTGTCCTTACTTCCAGCTTGCACAGGCGCATCGAACGGTCCCATGACCAACGCAGCCGCCAGTAACGTTATGAAACGCATTGTTTTCATAAAACCCCCTCCTCGTGTTGATTGTTAGGGATTCTTCACCAGAGTCCCGAAACCGCTTCTCCTGAAGAAAATGAACGGAACGGTTGGCGCCGGCAATGATGCTGGCGCCAACCGACGCGGCGGAGAGGGCTAGCTACTCGGTATACAGGAGGGTGATGATCACGGTCCGGTTAAGCGATCTCCCCTCGGGAAGGCTGTTATCATAGGGAGGATTATTGGGTCCGTTGCCCACATTATTTATCTCTGCGGCGGGTACGGCCCCAGCCTGATGAATGATGTCGTACACCGCTTTTGCCCTGCGCTCGGACAATTCGACGTTGTATTTTTCCTTACCAATGGTATCGGTATGCCCGACAATATTCATGGCAACGCTCTTATTGAGCTCCGCCACCCTGGTGAGGACCCTATTGACAACGACCTGATTGCGATCCTTCAGTTCCGTCCGGTCAAAATCAAAGAGGATCAGGCCATACTTTTCCACTACCTTGTTGCCGGTTTTCTGGGCAATGCGCTCCTCGCGCCGGATAACATTGATGGCAATCGGATATGTGGAAACACCAAACTCATTGCCGTCCTTGTCTTTCACTTCAAGATCAGCGCTGAGTTGCCCAAGCGCGGCAAGATTGCGAGAATCCAATCCCTCCAGTGAAAAAACAAGCTCCACCGGAGGAGTTCCCACGCCCTCCCTGACTGCCAAAACCTTGTCCCCGCCCAGCAACCTAAACTGCCAGCGGACAATCTCGGTCTCGATTTGCAGGGATGAACTGATCCGAATCTCCTTGGTGTCGGCTTGTTCCTGCACATAGGTGCTTTTGATGGTGTCGAGGACAGCGGGATGATTGGACAGGATTTCAACCCGCTGATTTTCAACGATACCTTCCGGCACCCGGCTGGTGCTGGGCACTGCGGGAAGGTTCCGCGCCTTGATTTCCATGCGGGACGAATCGATTCCCCAAACGGACTGGAGATAGGCGGAAACCGCCTCAGCCCGGCTCTTTGACAGGGCAATCTTCCCCCTTTCCACCCCGGTATTGGAATTGCAGCCCACCAGGGTTATCCGGGCCTCCGGGTTGGCCAGCAACCGTTTGCCGATCACGTTCAAAACATGGTGGTATTTCTCCATGGTGCCGGTGAGTTTTTCCTCGGAAAACGCCCCTGACTCTTGCGGGCCGGACAGAGAAACGTATCGGTCGGGAATGCGGCTTTTCCCTGTGTCAAAATAGACGTGGTTCAGCAAGGGAGAGCTGTCAACTATGGTGACCTCTTCAATATTCACGGAAGAAGGCACCGGGAACAAAGTTCCGGTAGGCGGAGCGAGAAAACGATAAGTGACCAGATATCGATGAAAAATGGTGGTGGAAAGTTTGCTGAAAATGGGCAGGAAATCATCGGCCGACTTGGCCTTGCGGATCATCCCGTTATTCCCCTGGACAAAAGAACTCAGGAAGGTGTCCACGCCTGGCTTGTCCATATAGTCCACGGCATAGGCGGAAAAATTGGTCAACCCCTTGGCTGCCAACCCGACATCCTCGGCCTTTACCCTGCTGTTGATATCTTCCCCATCTGAAAAAACGAGCATGAATTTCTGGCTTTCCGCAGGCATCTGGCGAATGATTTCAAGCCCCTTTTGCATGGCGTCATAGAGATAGGTACCGTCGGTCGTCTTCGGGAAAAAACTATCGCGAAGAAATTGGTTCAAGGCCGAGACATCGTTCCCCTGAAAGGTTTTGGTGGAGACCCTGGGTTGTTTCGTGCCCGGATCAACAAAGGTAACGACATGAACATTGTCGATGGGACGGACAAGGGCGAGAAAACTGCTCAAAGCCGCCAGCAAGGGCTCCACCGCCTTGCGCTCTTTCATGGAATAGGAATTATCCACCACCAAAACGAGATTAAGACCGACGTCTCTTTGCTCCCGCACCTCTTCCACCGAAAGAATCTTCGCTGTTTTGATGCCTTGCCGTATCAAGAAATCCTCTTTCTGCAAGCCGGTGACATGCTCCCCGTCCTTGTTCTGTACCGAAACCAAGACTTTTCCTTCGGCAAGGGGCTGGAAACTCGATCTTGCCTCCGGCCGAAGAACCCGGACCTCAAGTGCGTCGAGGGCCAGACTTCGGTCGACCCATGAAAAAACGGCAAACAACAAACAAAAAAGACCAACGATTTTTTTCATGGTGTTCTCCTTCATAAGAATGCGTTGAACAACAAGATGACAGGGGCAAAAGCATCCCAACACAAAAAACAACCACATCTGCGCACCATTTTTAAATGCAGCAATTGCAGTTACCGGGAATATGCCTTGGTGTTTATTGATATCAGTGCAAAGCAGGATATGTGCCAGTTGGTTTATTACCGGGACACTGGCCGTCATCATGTTGAAATGATAGACATTAAATTAGACATTACGGGGAGGAACAAATAGGTTGAAAAAAACCTCAGCCTGACATATCAGGAAATTCCTGATATGTCAGGCTGAGAGGAACAATTTGAAGCAAACGCTGGTTACTTCCCATTTTCCGCGAACATACTATTAGCGGATTGGGCTGCGCAAAACGAAAGACTTGCCCAGAAAATCCAGTATTGCCCCTGTGGGAGTAATCTCCACGACATGCAGCTCATTGCTCAGCCAGTCGCCCTCATGGAGCAGGCGATCGTTGACCCGCACCAACCTGCGGCCCGGGTCGGAACTGTGGTAATGCATGCTCATGGTCAGGCGGGGTATCCGGTCGAGCAGTTCCTTGGACAAGTCGGGGTAGAGCGGCTGATTTTCGCGGCTTCGGGCTTCCGGCGGTTCGCTGGCTACAGTCGCCCCCTGTGCAGCAGGTCCCACTCTTTTTCTTGGCGTGCCGCCATGAACCATCGGTGGTGCACCAGGCGCTCGGCTCTCCTCCAAAATCGCAGGGGAGGGGCCAGCCGAGAAAGCCTCGGGCAGAGGGGACGGAGCTGAAACAGAATCAGGAGGAACGGCTGCCGGCTCGGGTTGCCTGGGCTGACCAAGAGAAGAAGGTGCATGGTTCGCCCCATCATTGACAGCCGGGGACGGCGCCAGGGTTGCTGGTTCAATCCTGCTGTAAAACCACCACCCGCTGACCAGAACCAGAGGCAGGAATCCGGCCACCAGCCAATAAGACCACCGACTTGACCGGTGCGAGCACAGAAAAAACGTCCGTTTGCACACCTCCTGCTGAGGAGTGTTCTGTTGCAGCCGTTGCTGTTCCGATTTTTTGAGCGCTTCAAGGATAAAAGACATCAACTGGCTCCTAACGGGGAAAGATGCGGACCGGCCAGGTTACGGGCGGTGTTGAGATGGGCCAGGGTCATCGGCCCGAGAACACCATCCGGCGTCAGACCGTTACTGACCTGAAAGCGCTTGAAAGCGTCGAGGAGTGGGCCGTCCAGGCGCACTTCCTGGCCGGTAATTTCATAGAAACCCAGTTCCTGAAGGGTTTTCGCCAACCAGGCGACCGAGGCTCCTGTCTCTCCCGGCGCCACAACCTCTTGCTGGAGCGGCGGCCCATGCCAGAGCAGGAGATACTCCCCAACCCAGTGCGAGGCGATCGCTGAAAAAGCTAATTCGAACTGCTTGCCTCCGGCGATAAAAATGGCCCGGTTGCCCTCCAGACGGGACATTACGACATGAAACGGCGCCCCGTTCTCCCCATGGAGTGTCAGTATGGCCGGCCGGTTCATTTTTCGCAGCGTCTCCAGACTGTCCTTGCGGACAAGGCAATCCAGGCCGTATTCACTGGCGTATGAACAGTAGTCGGGACGGTCAGGATTGTAGGAGAGGCCCCACAGCCCGGCCAGGTCGGCAAACGCACCCTCCATGCTCCGGGAAGCGGCGAAAGCCTCCGGCCACTTCCGGGGCAACGCCTCGGCCAAACCGTCCCGGGACGGGATGGCCACTTCCGGGCTTTTTCCCTCCAGGACCGGTTTCTGCGTCTGCGCGGAAGAACTGTTTCCGGCGCCGAATGGCAAGCGGATGGCGGTTGAGTCCGGTTCCATCCAATACCAGAACGCGGCGATACATAGCAGGATGACGAGAGCGGCCAGCGCCATTGCCGGCGCAGCCTTTTTCACTTTCCCTTGTTGCTGTCTGCCGAGAACTTCACGGGCGGCCTGACGGAGGATTCTCCTGTTGACCTGTGGACGATTCAAGGTATACGCCCCGAGCAGGGCGCGATCGCAGATGAGATTGATCAAGCGCGGAATGCCGCCGCTCAGATGCCAGAGGGTCTTGCTCAGGGGTTCAGGAAACAGGAGGCGATCGCATCCGGCGATCTCCAGACGATGGCGCACATAGGAGTCCATTTCCTTCGCATCAAGGGGGCCAAGGTGGTAACGGGCGGTGATCCGCTGCGAGAACTGGCGCATCTCCTGCCGGTTCAGAATTGAAAGCAGCTCCGGCTGGCCGAGCAGCACGATCTGCAGCAGCTTATAGCGATTCGTCTCAAGGTTGGTCAACAGACGCAACTGTTCGAGGACATCGAGAGAGAGGTTCTGTGCCTCGTCAATAAAAAGTACGGTTTTGCGCCCACGGGCATTGGTTTCGAGCAGATAAGTGTTGAGGCGGTCGACCAGGTTCTTGATACTGCCCTGTTTTCCCCGGTCGATCCGGAGTTCGTCGCAGATGGTCTCGAGCAGTTCAATGGCGCTGACCTTGGGATTGAGAACAAAGGCAACATCCACCCCCTCGGGCAACTGTTCAAGAAGGCTGCGGCAGAGGGTCGTCTTGCCGGCCCCGACCTCACCGGTCAAGAGAACGAACCCACCGTCTCGCTTGATTCCGTACTGCAGGTGGGCCAAGGCTTCTCGATGCTGCTCGCTCATATAAAGGTAGAGCGGGTCTGGCGCGATCGAGAAAGGAATTTCATTGAGACCAAAATAGGAAGTATACATACAGATCCACACGGGGTTGGTTGTTCGCCAGATACTTGACGCCGTAAAGGAAAAGCGCGGCAAGCACTCGCTCTCGTTTGCCTGGGGATATGCCCCGGGCTGCCGATGAAAAGGTGGCAGGAACATATAGCCAGAGAAGCGCCCCAGCTTCTTCCGGCGGTTTACCTGATCACGGGTTTGGCCAGGGTTCCCGTCAGGTGGAGATTGCGGCTGCCGTCTGACAAAGGACTCCCGGCAAGCTGGATAAAATTGGCCATAGTCGGATCCTCCTGGCTGCCGGCACGCACCGACACCTTGAGATTGATCTGGCTGTTCTGCGGGTTTTCCTTCACCAGCATCAAGGTTCCCTTGCCGGAGACCACCACATCACCGCCGGTCGCTTCCAGCCGATCGATGTAAAACAATGTCCCCTGACCGGTCATCCGCAGTGACATCGTGCCGAGGCGTAAACCAGCCGCATCCCTGGTCAAGGCTTCGAGGCCCTGCAGCGCGGCCTGCTCGAAGCTGAAGTCGATCAGACTTTTGCTCGCCTTTTGCAGCGGGGCGGCGGTCGTCATCTGCCCTGAGGTGAGTACGCCGGCAAAACGTATCCCCGAGCCGGTCGACAAGGGAATGTCAACCGGCAGTACGGTCGCGCCCATGGTCAGCAGCCCGCTCCGCTGCCAGCGGAGGTCAAGCTCTCCGCTGCCGACGAGAAGCTTTCCCTTAACGCCTGGGTCTCCCGTGAAAATTCCGGCCCACAGGGGGGACACCCTAAACCGCTCAATGCTGCCTATTTCCTCGTGACGATCAAGAGAACGGATGATTCCCTTCTCGCCGGCCAGGGTAAGCAACGGTCGCAAACCGGCGGTGCCAAGGTCAACCTGGATCGGGAACCGGGCTTCGAGTTCGTAAACCAATCGCTGCCGGAGAACCTCCTCCGGGAAGGCCAGGTAAACGCCGCACAGCAATCCGGACAAAAAAAGAACCACTCCGCCGGCGCGGTACAGGAACCGGGGGTTCCGGACCATCCGGGTTTCGCCGGCGGGTCTGGCTCGAAAATATTTCGTAAACTGCATCAATTTCTCCTGGCAGCGCTTACCGTAACACTCATATCAAGTTGGGTACCGTTGTCGAAGCGTTGTTTGAGGTGCAGGCGGTCGACTCGCATCGGCGGGCTGGCCTGTTCCATTTCCTGCAGAATCCGCAAAACCTGTTCCATGCCAAGCCGCTCCAATTTGAACTCAGTGGTCTCAATCCGCAGCTTCCCCTGAACAACGGAGGGCAAAGGGCGCATCAGGACAAGGTTCTCGCGGCCGCCGATCTGGCCGGCGGTCTGTTCGAGAAAATTCACCGGCGGGGTGATTTCACGCTGGTCCAGATCGCGCTGCAGTTGGTCGGCCTGTTTCTTGAGGGTCAGGTAATCTGCCTGGAGCTGCCGGACCTCCTTCAGTTGCGCCTGGCCGGAACTGATCCTGTTGTCCAGTCGTTTGCCAGCCGCCCGGTAGGGAAAGACCACGCCGAAAACAATCAGCAGCAGTGCTAGCACCACCGTCCCGCCAGCCAGGGCATAGAGTTCTCTCTGATTCAATGTTTTGATCATGACGCCCCGCCTTTTCCGCCCAAAGTCATGCGCAGGCGGTAACTGACCTGCTTTCCGTCCAACCCCATCTTCGATTCGGAAACCTCGACTTTCTCAAAATAGGGCGAGCGCCGAAGGGTCTCCGCCATGCTGTTGACCTCTTCGAAAGTGCTGGTTTGCCCCGAGACCCGCACTTCATTGCGTTCCATGGTGACTTCATCCATATCGACACTGAGCGACTTGGGCAGTTCGGAGAGTGTTCGCAGCACTTGCAGGGAGGAAGGCTGATCAAGGCTGATGATGCCGGCCTCCTCCTGTAACTGCCGGATTGCGCTTTTCATCTGCAAGGGGACATCGACCGCCTTCGTGGCATTTGGAAAGCTCTCCCGGTAGAGCGCCGCCATCTGCTGTTCCAGCAGCGTGACCTGATGCTGCTTGTCGTAATAGCGCAGCCCCATGCTCGCGCCGACTGTAATCAGGGTGAGGCCGGCCAGACAGGCGGCCATTATCAGGGTTTTGCGCAGACCGGCCCATTCGCCTTTCAGGGCAAACACCCCCTGCCGCAGGTTGAAGGCCTGCTCCTTGCCGGTATCCGCCGCCCGCAGCGCCAGAGCCACAGCCGGCAAAAACGGCGCGGCGATGGTCTGGCCGTTGATGTCGATGGCCAGCAGTTCCACTTGCTCCCGCAGCATATTGAGGGCTGCAACCAGTTCAGGCGTGGCCAGAGGCCCCATCAACTGCAGGGGCATGCCACCCGGCTGTTGGGCCCGCCCCAGAACCGTGGCTTGCCGGTGAATGACCCGGGCCAGGTCGGCCACCGGTATCGAAACCCCAAGGGGCAACTGCAGATAATCGATCACCTCTCCGGAACGGATCAGGGCCAGACAGATTTCCTGTTCCATGGCGCAGACCAGAATGCCGTCCGCCAGGAAGTCTTTGAGCCCGGCGACGTAAGCATAGGGCGCCAGGTCCAGAATGTGCAGGGGAATGCCCTGGGCGTCGAAAGGGGCAATCGTTTCCGCCAGCAGTGTTGTCTTGACCGCAGCGGCGACTGTGCTGGCCCCCTCGCCCTTTCGAACCGGTGGCTGCATGACCGTAGTGTAGTCGTCCAAGGCAACCGGCAGTTGGCCCGCCAGTTCAAAAGAGAGGGCGGCCGCAATTTTCCGCCGGTCGCAAAACGGGAAGGTCAGCCGGCGCACTAAGGCGGCGCTGCTGGGCAAGCAAGCTGCCAGCCGGTCTGCAAAATGAAAATCGCCATTCAGGAAGTCCCGCAGCCGAGGCAACTGGTCCGTTGCTTCTTCGTGAAGAATTTCCAGAACCAGGACGACCGAAAGGGTGCCCTGGTCGCGGGCAAGAACAGCCAGACGCAGGGTTTTCCGGTCGATATCGATGCCTATCAATCTTTTTGTCATAGCAGTCAGTTCACCTTTAAAAATAAAAGACGGTTGCCCTGTTTGTTCACTTCTGCCTGTAAGCGCCGCCGGCCGTCATTGATCACCGCTTCGGCCTCGATCCGGTAGCGGCTGCTCTGTACGCTCAACAACCCCAGATTAGCGAGGCTTTTCAAGGCGCTGTAGCCTCCGGCGGGAAGAACCGGCTCAAGTTGCTCCAGACGTTCGATCGGTGTTTCCTGGCGATATGCGATCAGGGTTTCAGCCACCTTGGCATCGATCTGGGGATCAAGGGATCTGAGCACGGCGCCACTGGCGGTATTGATATTCACCGCTTGCTGGTCATGCAGACCAACATGCGGCAGGATCCGGCGCAGAACGTCCGGGGTGAACCCCTTGACCAGCTTCAATTCGTCGAGGGTATCCAGATGGCCGTTCTTGACCGGATACGGTTGCGGCAAACTCCGGTAATAGGAGGACTCGGCCCCGGCCACCGGGGTATTGACTCCATCGGTGCGAATTATCTGGTACGGAGCATCGCCGCTATCCAACCAGTCGATCAAATTACCGGTCAACTCGGCCGGATCGCCGAGATCGTGGAGTTTCAGGGCTACAAACAGCCGATAAAAACGATCGACCATCACGGTGCTTGGCGTATTCTCGTTGACCAGGGCGTTGATCCCCAATTTGCCATCCTGATCCAGAATGCGCACGCTGACAGCACCGTCACCGACCGGGTAATTGGTGACGCCCTGAGACCAGAGTTCGTCAAAGCCATCGTAGCCATTGCGATCCTCCTGGAGGATCATGCGTCCGGCGGTGATGCCCCCCTTGGCCAGGTAGTAGGCCCGGGTGGAGTCGCGAAAGGTTTCGGTCAGGCGCAGGTCGACCAGGGCGGAAAAAGCCAGTTCGGTCAGCAGCGAGGTCAAGAGAGCCACGATAACCAGGACCACCAGTAAAGCCATTCCTCGATTGTTCTTGGATTGTAACCGACCACAGGGTGCCGCAGGTTGCGACAAACGGGACGGCGATGCGTACTTTTGTCCGTGAGCCGGATCGATCGCCGCAAGATGTGGTGCCCTGTGATCGCTTACCTTGGCTTCTTTCATTTCATTGCCCGCCGACGTCCGGGATTTCAAAGGCCGTGGTAAAAGGAATCCGCGGCCGTTCATCCTGGCCGGCGACCACCAGGGAAACTTCCACCAGTTGCGGCAATCCGCCCTGGCGGGCGTCCCATTGCTCCAGCCAGCGCCCGCCGGTGTAAAAGCGCAGAGACAGGCTGGCAACATTCGGCGCCAGCCGCATCATCCGGCCGTCAACGGGTGCGGCGGTCGATTGCCGGGACCGCTCGGCCCGCAGCAGCACCTGGCGACCCGCATCCGCCTCTGGGTCCGGGGCGAGACGGTAGCGAACCTCGGAAATTCCGCTGCCGGTGTCGCTTACCAGGGTCACTGCCGTGGTGGTCAGTTCCAGGAAAGGTTCGTCCCGGTCATTGACGCCGCCGCGGAACATGGTTGTCTGATCGCCGGGCCGAAAGTAGGCGCCATGCAGTTCCCGGCCGAGGCGGTCGAAAATGACCCGCGCCAGGTGGTAGTCGGCGCTGTCACTGTCGAGGCGCAGTTTGGCGGAATTCACCCCCCCGAAGATTCCGTAGACCGCGGCCAGGAGGATGGCCAGCAGACTCATGGCCACCAGCACTTCGATCAGGGTGAAGCCGCGCACTTCCCCTGGCAACGAAGTATTAAACCGTACGCGATCACAGGGTGCCGCTTGTTCATTGGCTTTCCCTGCTTTATGGCTCCCCCCGTGATCGGTTACATTAAAACAGGAACGAGGTGATATCGACACTCTCATTGCGCTCCTCCTTGCCCCAGAATACCGTAACCGTGACCATCTGCACCGCGGGCAGGGCTGTGGTGCTGATCCCGATCCGCCAGCGGTAGCCGGCAAACGGTTCGGCAAACGTCCCGACGCCATCGACCAATTTCGTCCCGCCGTTGCTTCGGGCTTCAAGTTCGCTCTGGGCCATCTTCTGCTGGGCCAGCAAGGTCGCCGTGGTCAGGTGCTGCAACCGGCTGTGCACCTCGATGGAACGGTTGCCGAGACTCAGCAGTGCGATCATGGCAATGCCGATGATCGCCAGAGCGATCATGATTTCCAGCAGAGTGAACCCCCGTTGCCCGGCAGCGTTAATGTCTGTGTCCCCCAGTTAGAGCGTTTTATAGCCCTCGAAAATTTCAGCGGTCCCGGTCAGCGGCATGACATGCAAGGTCAGTGCGTTTCCGCTGCCATCCTCGAGATGCACGCTGGTCTCCTCGACCCAACCGGCAGGATGCATCCGTACCGTCACCTCACCGGAGGTGAAAGTGCCCCGGTCCGGCAATTGCAGATCCCTGAACCGGACATCGCCGGCCAGCGTGGTCTCCCGGCCAATCCCGGAAAGGGTGACAACCTCACCGTCGGCGTCAAGAACCTGGGCGCTGTAGGTGCCACGGTCCAGGTTGCACACCAGGCGGTGCTCCCTTCCGGTCAGGGCCGCCTCATTGAACAGGTACTTGATCGTGCCGTTCAGGCAACGGGCGGAATAACCCAGCTTACTAGTCCCACCGAACAACGGGATGGTGAGCAGGGAGAACAAGGCCAGCAGCGTAATGACCACCCCCAGCTCCAGCAGGGTGAACCCGGACTGCCCGGATCCCCTCCTATTCGAGTTCCCAGTTGTTGATATCCGCATCGAACCCTTCCCCTCCCGCTTCATTGTCGGCACCGTGACTGATCAGGTCAAAGCTCAGGCTGTGGGCCCCCGGAGAAATATAGATATACGGCTTGTTCCATGGATCAATCGGCTCTTTTTTCAGATACCCTTCCTCTGGATATCGGGCCGGAATGCGCCCGGTGTCCGGCTTGAAAACCAAGGCCTTGAGCCCCTGCTCGGTGGTGGGAAAGAATCCGTTGTCGAGCTTGAACATGCCGAGCGCCACCTCGATTCCCTTCATGTCCACCTTGGCCTTGGTCACCTTGGCCATATCCGGACGGCTCAACAAGCGCGGCACGATCACCGCGGCCAGGATTCCAAGAATCACCACGACCACCATGATTTCGATCAGGGTAAAACCACGGCAGGAACGATAATAACGATAATGAGGTAATGGCATCTTCAACACTCCTGGCAATTGCCTGACGGCATCTTCAACACACCCACATCGGCGCGTATTGTTTGGTTTGTAACTACCCAGCTCGAAGCAGAATAGTGAGAATAATCCCCTGGACCGTAACCGTTCAGCAGTGCCGCAGATGCTAGGAAGAGGTCTGCGAAGTGTGCTAATGCACATAAGCAGGCCGATGACAACGCAGATGCGGTTCTGCTGAACGGTTACTGCTCTCTCAGCCGAATCCTTGGCTTGCCTGGAAAATCGGCAGCAGGATCGCCAGGACCGCAAAGCCGACCACCACGCCCATGAAGAGAATCATCAGCGGTTCGAGCAGGGAGAGCATGCCGGAAATCGACAGGTCGGTCTGGTGTTCGTATGTATCGGCGACCCGAAACAACATCTCTTCCAGTTTGCCGCTCTGCTCGCCGGCAGCCGTCAGTTGCACCAGCATCGACGGAAAGACCGCTGTTTCCCGGAGCACGCCCGCCAGGCTGCCCCCTTCCTGGACCCGCAGCCTGGCGGTCTCCACCGCCCGGCGCAACACGCGATTGGTCAAGAGGTTGCGCGCGATGTCAAGGGCCTTGAGCAGGGGAACGCCGCTCTGCAGCAGGGTGCCGAGGGTGCGGGCAAAACGGGTTGTGGCGATCAGCAGCAGCAGACGGCCGAAGACCGGCGCCTTGAGCAGCATGCGATCAATGCGCATTCGTCCGGCTTCGGTACGCCAATAACGCCGCAAGCCAGTGAAGCCAAGCACCAGCCCGAGGAGCAGCAGCCACCACCAGGCAACCAGCAGATCGACCAGGTTGATCAGCAGCAGGGTCGGCCAGGGCAAGGCCATTTTCATCTCCAGCAGCATGCGGGTGATCTTCGGCACCACGAACACGAACAAAAAGACAAGCACGGTGCTGCCGACCAGGGTCATCAGCACCGGGTAGGCCAGAGCAGCCTGAATCCGGGCCCGGGTCCGGTCCTGGCCCTCGAGAAAATCGGCCAGACGGAGCAAGGCTGTGTCGAGCGTGCCGCTGTTTTCCCCAACCTGGACCATGTTGATAAACAGGTCGGGAAAAACCGCCCGATGCCTGGCCAGCGCCTCATGGAGCGAATTCCCCTGCATAACCTCTTCGCGAACATTGGCCAGGACCTGCCCGATCATCGACTGGTCGGCCTGTTCGGCAACGCTTCCCAAGGCTGTATCGAGCGACAATCCGGCAACGAGCAGGGTGGCGAGCTGGCGGGTTGCCGAAGCGAGTTCCGCTGTCGAGCAGCGATGCAGAAGGGATCGCAGGTCCAGCCAGCCTCGGCGTGCGCCCGCGAGGGAGCTTTCGTGCAATCCGGTGGGAAAAATCCCCTTTTCGCGCAACTGCTGGCGCACCGGACCAGGTCCGGGCCCGTCGATCCGGCCGGAGACCTTGCGCCCATGGTTGTCGAGTCCGGTGTATTCGAACAGCGGCACTAGTTCTCCTCCTGGGTGACGCGCATCACTTCCTCGAGGGTGGTGATGCCCTGTAGCGCCTTGGCGAGGCCGGCAGCCCGCAGGGAGCGCATACCCCGCTGCATGGCTGCCTTCTTGATCGTGGCGGCATCCTTGTTCTGCAACAGCAGTTCGCGCACCGCATCGTCCACCTTGAGCAGTTCATAGATGGCGATCCGGCCCCAGTAGCCGATCTGCATGCACTGGTCGCAGCCTGTGCCGCGATAGAAGGTGGCCCCGGCCGGCAGAGGGATCTCACCGGCGATCTCTTGCAGCAATTCCTCGGGCGGCTGGTGTGCCTTCTTGCAGTGGGGGCAGATGGTTCGCACCAACCGCTGGGCAACGATGCCGACGATACTCGAGGCGGCCAGAAACGGCTCGATCCCCATCTCCACCAAACGGGTCAGCGCGCCGGCAGCATCGTTGGTGTGCAGGGTCGAAAACACCATGTGGCCGGTCAAGGCGGATTGCACGGCAATCTCGGCGGTTTCACGATCGCGGATTTCACCGACCATGATGATGTCCGGGTCCTGGCGCAGAATCGAGCGCAGGCCGTTGGCAATGGGGTCTTCAACGGTGATGATGTTCTTCTCGCGATTGTTCAGGCGGGTCAAAGCCGTATAGAGGGTGGTGGTTTTGCCGCTGCCGGTGGGGCCGGTGACCAGAAAAATGCCGTGATTCTTGCTGATCATCGCCTCGAATGGCTGCAGCAAGTCGCTTTCCAACCCGATCTCCTCAAGGGTCAGGATCCCCGCCGCCTTGTCGAGCAGCCGCAGCACCACCCGTTCGCCAAAGGCCGTGGGCAAAGTCGAGACGCGGATATCCATGTCGCGGCCACCCATCCGCACCCGGAAACGGCCATCCTGCGGCAACCGTTTTTCGGCGATATCCAACTGGGCCATGATCTTGATGCGGGAGACTATCCCGGCGTGGGCCTTGAATGTCGGCCTGAGAACTTCGTGCAGGATTCCGTCGACCCGGTAACGGACAATCAGTTCCCGCTCGAAGGGCTCGATATGGATATCGCTCGCCCGTTCCTTGAAACCCTGGGTGATCAGGCTGTTGACGAAGCGGATGATCGGAGCCTCGTCGGAACTGTCAAGCAAATCGCGGGGTTCGAGAGAAATGGCCAGCTCATTGGCGCTGCCGCCATCGATCTCCTCAATCACGGCTCCGGTACTGCCGGCCTGTTTTTCATAGCCACGATGGATGGCGCGCAGGATCTCCTCCGGGGTGGCGACACAGGGTTCGATCTGGGCTCCGGTCAGGGTGCTCAAGTCATTCAGCGGACGGGTGTCGAGGGGATCGGCCACGGCCACCTGAAGAGAGTTATTCTGTTTTGCCAGGGGATAAATACGGTATTCCTTGGCAAAGCCGATGGGGATCATCCCGAGCAGACCCTCGGCAACCGTTTCCTCGGGAATCGTCTCCAGATAAGGAAGTTCGAACTGGACAGCCAGTGCCTTTGCCAGTGTCGTGCTGTCCAGCGCTTGTATCGTGGTAAGGATTTGGCCGAGGCGTTCGCCGCTCAGCTCCTGTTCCGCCAGGGCCGCCTCAATCCGCTCCTGCGGCACGGTGAAGTCCTGCTGGAGTATTTCGCCAATCCGCCGCCAGTTCTGCATAATGGGTTTCTTTTCACACGGAGTTACGGTCATTCGTTGCCCAATTGGCCTGACATCGGCTGGACCAGCGCCGGAGCTCCGCTGCCGGGCCCGGCGGTGCTCTCCGCTCCTGCCGCACCTTCGGTCAGGCCGGAATCGCCCCTTGCCTTCTCACCAAAAAAATTATCCGGCAGTGCCTCGTTGACCTTGCCGGTCAATGATGCACCGGCAGCCTTGCGGTTGCGGTCGGTTATCAGGTCGAGATCCTTGGCATTCTTGATAATGGTCGGATTGATAAAGACCAGCAGGTTGGTCTTTTCTTTCTGGGTTGAGGTGCGCTTGAACAACCAGCCCAGCCCGGGGATATCGCCCAGGATCGGCACCTTGGTAACCGATTCGGTGACATTGGTATCGATCAGGCCGCCGAGAACCACGGTTTTATGGTTTTCCACCAGGACCGTATTGCGTAGCACGCGTTTGGTGAAGGTCGGGCCGACATCGCTGGGATTGCCGACGCTTGCAACCAGGGCCTGGGTGGCCGGAGCGATACTGGTGATTTCCTGATACACATTGAGGCGAACCAGATCGCCATCGGTAATCTGCGGGGTGAAACGCAAAACCAAGGCAACATCCTGGCGTTCCACGGAGACTCTCTGGGCCAGACCGTCGTTGGAGCCGACATCGGTCAGCCGGCCGGTGATGATCGGGACATTGGAGCCAACGATGATTTCAGCTTCTTCGTTGTCGGAAGTCAGCAGGCGCGGGGCCGAAAGCAAATTGACATCGGTGTCGGTTTTCGAGACATCGATCAGCACCGAAAGGGCCGGAACGGTGATCAGATTGCCGTTCGGGCCGGTGACGGTAATCGGGTTGAAAAAACCGCCGGCCAGCATCCCGTCGATGGCCTTGGTCAGAAGGTCCGGCGCACCGGGGATTGTCTGCTTCAGGGCATCCCCGATCCCGACCGGGCCGGTATTTTGGTTGCTGCTGCCAAAAATAATGCCGTTACCGTCGGCTGTCCCGGCGCCCTGCAGGGAGACCCCGAGACGCTGGGTGGCATCCATGGAGAGTTCCAGAATCAACGCCTCGACATAGACCTGCTTGCGCTTGATATCGAGCTTGTCAATGATTTGCTTGATCGTTTTGTAGTTATCCAGACTGGCGTTGATGATCAGCGAATTGGTTGGCTTGTCGGCCGTAATGCTCACCGGGCTGGCTGACAGTGAATTGGGGGATAGCGGCCCGGCGGATATCGGCCCGGCGGGTGGTGACCCGGCCGCCAGGCCCTCCTTTTTAGAACCCTTGGCGTCCGTCTTGATGCCGCTGAGGATTTCGTTGAGGGTCGCCGCCAGAGTGACGGCATCGGCATTTTCCAGGTAACAGAGATTGATGTTGGAGCGGGTTCCGTCGATTTCCTGGTCCATCCGGGCAATCAGGGTCTTGATGATCACCATGTCCTCTCGGCTGGCGGTGACGATGACGCACCGGCCCGCGGGATAGGGGATGATCTTGGTAAGGACCTCATTGGCAAGGTTCGCTCCGGTTGCGGCCCTCCGCCGGGCAGGAGAAGCGGCATCGGGCTGGCTCATGGTCTCGTTGAGGGCCTTGGCGATATCATCCGCCTGGGAGTTCTTCAACATGATGATCTCAATCTCGTTTGCCACATTCGGCTGATCAAGCTCGCGGATAATCTTGGCCAGCCGTTCGATGTTGGCCCCGGTATCCGTAATAATCAAGCTGTTTCCAGGCGGATAGGCGGCAACATTGGCGGTGGTCGGCATCAGAGGCATGAGGACGGTCTGGGCAACGATGCCCACGTCGAGGTGCTTCAGGCGAAAGACCCGGGTGATGACCTGCTCGGTAGACTTGCCCTTGCCATTGACAAGGGTCGGCAGGCTGGATTCCTTGGCGCTTTTCAACGAGACGATCTTGTTGGTGTTGCCCGAAGGGACAACCGTGTATCCCTTGACATTGAGAACCGTGAGAAACAGTTGATAGGCTGCGTCCAGGGTCATGCTGTCCGGGGAGATGATAGTGGCCTTGCCCTGCACGGTTTCGTCGTAGAGAAAGTTTTTCCCGGTCAGTTCGCTGATCGTCATGATCAGCTCGGTCAACTCCACATTCTTGAAATCGAGAGTAACCCGGCCATCCATGTCCGGCTTTGTTTTACTCTGCGCAAGAGACTGGATGGGAACGAGGCATAAAGCCAGAAACGTTATCCATACCACCATTCGGGAGGTAATCGGCATGCTCATTCGGAGAAAACTCCTATTGGATTTCATATGAAAAGCTCATCGGTTGATTATTGCGTTCGACGGCGATGGTTATCTGGCGCGCTTCGCGCAACTGCTGAACTATCTGCAAGCCTTTTTCCGGGCTGTCCAGCGTGGTATTATTGACATCAATAACCACGTCACCTATCCTCAGGCCCAACTGGCCCAGAATCGAGCGGGAGTCGATGCGCTGGATCACGAAGCCATCGATCTTGCCTGCCTGGGTGCGCGGTTGCATCTGGACCAAACGCATTTGGGCGGCAAAATTATCCCGCACCATTTCCCCCATGCTGCGGGAGATCAGCCAACGGTTTTCGCCGACGTTTTTTACCTCCCCGCCTGCCCTTCCAGGCTCTGCCTTGGGATGCGTGGCGGGTGTCGAGAGGGGCCCCTTCTCCTGCAGCTTGAGAGTTATCACGCTTTGGTCCCGGTTCCTGATCTGTACCTGGTTGCGGAGGATTTTCTCGATGGTCCCGTCGCCGGGAACCGTGTCGCCAAGATGGTAGAATTTCAGTTCGTTATTGCCTTCGAGCAGGACCTGGGAACGTCCGGCCAGAACCACCGTGCCGATGAGTTTGAGGTCGGCACGGGCTGCGGCGGCCAAGGCGTCTTTCTTGCTCGCCAGGGTCATGGTCGCGGTGGCAGACCGGCTGTTTGCATCAAAAATATTGTTCTGCAGAATCAGGTTCAGCCCGGCTTCCGTGTTTTGCAGCGGCTCGCTCACGACGGAGTGACTGCGGGGAGGAGCGGCCATGATTTCCGGACGCAGATTCATCTGCAAAACGGTATCGATCAGGTGCCCGCAGGCAAGCCCGAGAAGCACAAGCATGGCCAAAAAGATCGGCTTGTAAAAGCTGTGTAAAACACTCAGCATGTCAAATCCCGTGGCCAGTTGAGTCGCAACGATATAGCCCATCGAACCTTTACACAGTGTGTGGAATGCATGGGTTTCCTTGACTGAATAGAAACACGGCGTCTTTTCAACCACCATTGCGCCATCCCGCCAACAAGCCGGAATAAACAAAAACCCGCCGAAGCGGGTTTTTGTTTACCGGAAACTCCGCCGTTATTTCACAACCAGATCGTTTTTCACATCTTTAACACCCTCAACCCGGCGGGCAATTTCCCCTGCCTTTGCAACGCTCTGCTGTGAATCGACAAAGCCGCTCAACTGAACCACCCCTTTGTACGTCTTCACATTGATCTGCAAAGTTTTCAGCTTGTCTTCCTCTAGGATTCCGGCCTTGATTTTGGTTGTGATGACGGAGTCATCGATATACTGGCCGGTGCTTTCGCTTTTTTGGGTGGATGCGCACCCCATGAATACAGTGATCAATCCGGCACAGATCAACAAATTAACAATACGGTGCAGTTTGCTCATGACACTTCTCCTTCCTGTTGTTTGTTTACAAACAGTTCCGCCAGCTTCTACCGATTGTTTTCCCACCCTTTATTCCTTGACGGGATAGCGCTGACCGCCTCTGCTTCCGGCGTAAGAGCAGCTCAATTGAAATCGAAATGTATGTCATCAAAAGCAATAACGACCCCCTTCGGCTCAAACGGCAAGGGAGCCATTTTCTTTTGCGCCACGGGGGCAGACTTTTCATTGCCCCCGAAAGCAAAGGTTATTTCCGCCATGGCCCCCACATTGCGATAGGTGTCCTGCATAACCTCGGTGACCAGATAATCGCGGACATCAAGCCTGAATCCGACAGTATCCGTCATTGCATATTTCACTCCCGCGCCGACATTAAAAGCAGCCATGCCCCCGGTCGATATCCTGGGGCTGTAGTGCGATCCGCCCGCACCGGCGACGACATAGGGGGTGAATGTGCTATCGGGCATAAAATGATACACAGCATCGATATGATAAAAAATCAGATTCACTCTATCCATGGGACTTCCGGACCGTCCTTCCGTAAAACCCGTTCTTGTTCTGCCATCAACCCTGGTTGCGACAACTTCCACCGCGGTTTCCAGGCCGAAATGTTTGGCGAAATTGTAGCCGCTTCGTCCGCCAAACAAGGGGGTGTTCTTCAGTTCCTGATCGCTTTTGAAAGAGTAGTACCCCCCGAAGGGGGCCACTTCAACCGACTCTGCCCGTGTTTCTGCACGAGCATGTACAGAGGAAAAAAGAACAAAACCACCCGCCATCAGAAGTGCTGGATATATTGATTTCACAATCCAATCTCCTTGAATATTCTCGCGCATTGCTTTGTTTTTTTTCAATTCTTTCAACAAGATTGGCGGCTTTGAAGATGGGCATCCAGGAGAGAGGCTGGATTGTGAAAATAACAGCTCTTTCCTTTTGCCACACTTTCCCGTCGGATACCTTGTGCCGTGAGGAGCAGGCACGTTCCTCGCGAGTTCGTTATGATAGCCGCGCCAAACGGGGCACGTTCTGCCAGGCAAGATTTGCAGTCCCAGCCGTAGGCAGGGGGAAGCCGCGCATAAAAACGCACGCTTCCCTGCCTACGTTTTTTTGTTACTTCACAGGACGCGTGGCCGTAATTTTCTCGATCTCCACCCGGCGATTGGGCGCCAGACATTTGATCAAGGCAACATTTTTCTTGCCAGTGCAGCTCGCGATCGGGCTTGACTTGCCCTTGCCTTTTGCCACCAGTCGCTCCGCCTTGACTCCCCTGCCTACCAGATATTTTTTTATCGCCTGTGCGCGGCGCTCTGACAGTTTCTGGTTGTATGTGTCGGAGCCGATACGATCGGTGTAGCCAACAATAAGGACGTCATCTATCGTGCTGTCGTTCATGAGAACGTTGGCGATTTCGTCCAGCTTCGGTTGCGACTTCTGCAATTCAGCGCTGTCAAAGGCAAATAGCTCCGTTACCGAGAGGGTATATTTTTGAAAACGCGGAGCCGGGGGCGGGACCACTACTGGAGCCGGGGCGGGAACAGGAACCGGAACAGGCTCGGCCACTACTGCTTTAGCAACAGGCTCCGGTGCCGGTTCCTCGGCGCGCGGAGCAGCAGGGGGAGCCCCGCCGAACCGGAAAACCAGGCCGGCCGAGATAAGATCGATGTCGCCATCGTTGCCAACGGCATCGTCGATCCGGTAGCCGCCCCCGACAAAGGAGTCTTCGACTTTGGCGTAATTCGCCCCGACCCGGCCAAAGGCGGAAAATTTTTCGGTAATGGGCAGAATGCCGACCACGTCAAGATTCACGCCCTTGATTTTGATGTTGCCGCTCAGGGTTCCCGGCGGCAATCCGGTTGCAGTGAAATCAAACTTTCCCAGATCGAAATAACCGCCTTCGAGGGCAAGATACTTGTTGAACTGATAGCCGCCAAACAGCTTAAAGCCAAGGTCGCGGTTGTCATCTTCGAACCCGGTGGTGGTAAAACCCGCTCCCGCCAGACTGTTGACAATCCTCTCCTCGTCGATTGTCGCGCGCGATTGGCCGATGTTGCCACCGATGTACAAGCCCGAATCATCGGCCATCGCAAATGGGGCGGCAACTGCAGTGAGTGCCACCAACCCGAGTGTCACTGAGGCTCTTATCATTTTCATGGTTTTCTCCTGGAGGATTTAAAAACTCCCGCGCATGTTGCCTGTATCCAACATGCGCAATATCTGTCAATCCCTTCTGCCTCCATGATCACGTCAGCTTGCACACGCAATCAAGATCGGCAGAAGGGACGTTGCTCATACCGCATTCCTTACGGAGCAGGCACGTTAACCGTATTGGTGTCCAAAGCAATCGTGCCGGCAGTGATCGCTCCGGTCAATATCCTGCCGTTTATCACGGCGCCAGTCACGCCAGTGGTATCCCTGCCGGCCACTATGGTTCCATAAAAGATCGTGCCCACGCCGATAGTCGCATCGGAAGTAGGAACCCAAAACACGTTCTTGGCCTGCGCGCTGTTGGCCAGCGAAACACTGGCACCCGTCGTCAACGAGGAGCCGATCTGGAAAACCCATACGGCATCCGCGTCGCCCCCTGCGTCAAGAACGAGAGGGGTCGCGACCGACATCGTGCTGCCAGAGGTATAGGTGCCAGGGGGAATTCCTAAAGGATATAAGGCGCCCAAGTCTTCGCCAGCATTTATGGTTGTTCCCGGCGGCAAAGTCTTGGCAAAGTTATAAGCGACCAGCAGGTCGGCCCTGGCCTGTGCGGACTCTGCATCGTTGATGTGGATGGCGCCGTTCACCACACCCGGCGGAAATCCAGTCATTGAAGTGCCTGGATCCAACGAAACATCCCCGTTAATCACGGTGGGGCCTGTATTGGTGATCGCGGAGGTTGCCATGATCCCGAAAGTGCTGGCCGAGCCAAGGTTTACGGCCCCCGGCGCCAAACCGGTCCCGGTTGTAAAGGTCCACACATAATTACTTGCCAGAGCATTGCCTGCCAGGTCCTTGGCCCCGGTGGTAATCGTGCCGGTATAGATGGAGCTGGGCAGAAGATTGGCGTCTGGCATAAAGGTCGCAATGTTGGTCAAGGCATCATAGGATACTAGTCCTCCTGGTATGGGTAGGCCAGGCCCAGTCACGGTAAAGGTGATGTTGGTGATCGTTACCGGGTCCATCGCCTCGCTGAAGGTGGCGGTGACGATCTGGTTAAGGGGCACATTGATTGCGCCATTAACAGGAACCGTAGAAAGCACTGTGGGGGGGGTGGTATCTGGGTCAGACCCGGTTGACCAGGACCAGACATACGCTGCGATCATGGCATTGCCTGCCAGATCCTTGGACGCGATGCTGATCGTTGAGGTAAAGAGGGTATTGGCTGCGAAAACGCCTCCGGTGGGGGTAAAGGTCGCGGTCTTGCTGGCGACGGAATACGTCACCGTGCCTGATACGGGAACGCCAAGGGTTGTGTTCTGCACCGTAAAGGAAGGCGGTGTGGTGATGGTTAACGGGTTCATCGCTTCATTAAAAATTGCGGTGGAGATTCTGTTCGTGGGCAACCCTGTGGCGCCGGCCGTTGTCCCAGATATGCCGTAGACACCCGTGGCAATAACAAAGGGTGCGGTGGTGTCCGCGGTCGCTCCGGTGGTAAAGGTCCAGACATAGTTGTTGGCCAGGGGTGTGCCTGCCGTGTCCGTTGCCGCCGTGGTAATCGTGGCGGTATAGAGGGTGCTGGCCAGAAGATCGGCAGCCGGCAGGGTAAGGGTTGCCACATTGCCGGTCGTTACATAGGTGACCGTCCCGCCGGCAACAACCGTTCCGCCTTGGGCCAGGGTAAAGCTTGCCGTGGTGAGGGAAGCGGGCGCCATCGCCTTGCTGAAGGCGGCGGTGATTATTTTTGTGTTGATCGGTACGCCGGTGGCATTATTGAGCGGAGCCACGGCGGTTACGGTGGGCGCGATTACTGCATCGCCGCTTCCTAGAACAGGAGCTTGCCCGTCACTCCCTCCCCCTCCACAGCCTGTAATGGAAAAAACACTCAGAATTAGAATAAACAAAAGATACATTTGCCGAGCCTTAAATATTTTCATAAAAACCCCTCCTTCTCTCTCTTTTCCGCTTTAATTTACGGACAACCTCTTTGTTTCTCTTGCTTGTCTCTTCAAAAAAATCTCAAAAATGATAGTACAGCCACACCATGTTCCTCCTCTCCACCATGGTCCGGCGGTGCCTCCTTGCGCGGTTTCCATACCAATGAAATAGTTGAATGCTCTGCAGCCAAATCCCCTGATTAAAACTGCTTGCCTGGTAACCAGATGCAGCGATTGATCAAAACAGGTGCCGTTTCTAACGGTGCACCGATCGCACCCAAAGGAAACCTGCCTTGGCGTTTTTGTTAATGATATTGGTTAGCAGAATGCGTGCCAGGAGTATTGGCGCAAAGACGGTAGTATCCATCGCACTGAAATGATTGATGTTTAACAGTAAACTGCAACGGGAAATGAATACTGTGGAGGGGGCTCTAGCCTGATATATCAGGAGACTCCTGATATATCAGGAGACTCTCGCGGCGCTGCGTCTCCTCGATGCATTTTCCCGGAGTGTAAAGGGGTTGAAACAAAAAGTGAACATTACGAGAACGTGATACAGACGGCTTGGTCAGGCTTACTTCACATGAGCCAGCGTTTTTTCAGCAAGAGATATGAAAATAAAGAGGTTATCAGGCCGACTGAACAGAGATATATCCATTCCAGAGGAAAAGTCGATATTCCGCCACCCTCCAGCAGGATTGCCTTGATTGGCCCATAAAACTGATAGGAAGGCAATACCGGAGCAAAGGAATGCAGTTTTTGCGAAAAATCGGATAACGCGGAAGGAAGCAGCAGGGGCAGATAAAAAAGGACGCCCAAGGTCCTGGCACTTGCCTGCGTGCGGCATAAAAAGCCCAAGAATATGCCAAACGAGCTGAAGCAGAAACTCCCAACTCCTATGAAGGCAAAATAACTCAGGCTGTCTTCAATTTCAAATTTACCCAGGAGATGCAGGAAGATAACCGCCAGGTGGATTAAAATCATCCCTAAGAACAACTTGGCAAGCAACCACTCACATTCACGCACCGGGGTTTGCAACAGGCCAAGGAGCAATTTTTTCTCTTTTTCCTCGGCAATTTGCGCAGGAATCACAATGAAGCCGACCAGTAAAACCAACATTAAAATCCAGGTGGGCAGCGTCTGTCTTTGGATCCCGCTATCACGCAGAGACCTGATGTCAGCAAGCCAGTTTTTGCTCTTCCCTTCCACGGCTATTTGCAAGGCGGAAAATCCTTCGACAATGGCAATGGTTCGAAACGAGGCTTTTTCCAAAACCAACAACTCTAAACTGTGCGGTTCCTTTTCAGATTTCAGCAAAAACCCGTCTATTTTTTTTTCTTTTAACCATCTTCTTCCTTCCTCTTCAGTGGCAAGCCAAGAAATTACAAATAATTTGTCCGCTGCTTTCAAGCTTTCAATTATAACCGGAGAATATTCCACATGCTCAATGAGCCCGATCTGTATTGTTTGCAGCTTTTCATTTTTCTGATCGACGAATTGCAAGGACAAAAAAACAAATAATGGAATAAATAATATGAGATAGATGGTCTTGTTTTTAAAGGCAATGGCCAAATCATTCAGCGTTAAGGTGACAATATTTCGTATCATGCGTAGAGATTCTCGTAAATTTTTGACTGGAAATATTCCTGGGGCGGGCCGTCAAAAACCAGACTTCCCTGATGCAGCAGCATGATGCGCGTGGCAAGGGTTTTGATCTCTTCGGGACGATGGGAGGTGAAGAGGATTGTTTTCCCTGAGGCATGGGTGCTTTTCAGCAGCCTGTACACCTCTTTCGTCATCTCGAAATCCAGGCCGGAGGTTGGCTCATCAAAAAGAAGGACCGGCGGATCCGCCAAAAGAGTACGCCCGATGCTCACCCTTTGCTTTAAGCCCTTGGACAAAACCTGCACCTTGTTATGCCGATAGGTGAGCAGATTAAACTCTTTCAAGATTTCTTCTATGCGTGAAAAAGGTATTTGAAAAAGACGGGCAAAGAGTTTGAAGTTGTATTCGACGGAAAAAAAATCAAACAGGTTGGGCGTTTCCGGGACAAACCCGATCTTCCGCACCAACGCCATCCTGTTTTTCAGGTTGATCCCATCCACCAAAACCTCTCCGCTGTCGGGAATGATCCAACTGGCCAACATCTTCAGCAGCGTGGATTTCCCGGCCCCGTTATGCCCGACAACGGCAATCAACTCGCCTTGTTCCACTCCAAAGCTGGCCGGGAGAAGCCCTCTCGTTCCATTATAGACCTTCGCAAGCTTCTGAACCTCAATCAACATGATAAATCTCCATCTTCTCCCTGTCAGCCAACGGGCTCGATGCGCTGTTCTTTCGGCTTCCCCTCAGCACCTCGGCCACTTTGACGCCCAGATCCTTCATCGAAAATGGCTTCTCGATAAAGTTCACGCCTTCGTCCATCACCCACTGAGCGCCTATCACGTTAACCGAGTAGCCGGACATGAACAGAATTTTCATATCGGGGCACAGGACGTGCAACCGTTCCGCCAAGTCTTTGCCGTTCATTCCCGGCATAACCACATCGGTGAGAAGAAGGTGGAGTTCGGCCATGTGTTCCTCGGCCAGGGCAATGGCCTCGTCCGGCGTGCCTGCCGCCAGCACCCGATACCCTAATTTTTCCAGCATCATTGTGCCCATCTTTAAGAGCGCAGGCTCGTCCTCCACCAACAGCACTGTCTCCCCCTGGCTTGGCGGGATTTCCACAGCCCTTTCCCGCCGGGCATCGACGACTTGCGCCGCTTCCCGGGGCAGGTACACCCTGAATGTCGATCCACATCCAGGTTCGCTGTAAACGTTAAGAAACCCGTTGTTCTGCTTAACGATGCCGTACACCATGGACAGTCCCAAACCCGTTCCCTGTCCGACCTCCTTGCTGGTGAAAAACGGCTCGAAGATTTGGTCCTTGGTCTTCTTATCCATGCCGCAGCCATTGTCGCTGACGGCCAACAACGCATAGTCTCCGGGCACAAACCCGAGATGATCAGCGCAATAGGCCTCGTCAAAGACCGAGCTTCCCGTTTCTATCGTGATCTTGCCGATGCCGGCAATGGCGTCCCTCGCGTTGACACAAAGATTGGCCAGAATCTGATCGACCTGGGTGGGGTCCATCTTCACCGGGCCCAGTCCCTTTTCGGGCAGCCAGACCAAATCGATGTCTTCGCCGATGAGCCGGCGCAGCATGGTAAGCATGCTCTCCACCGTTTGATTCAGATCAAGCGCCACGGGAATAATTGTCTGCTTACGGGCAAAAATCAGCAATTGCCGGGTAATATCCGTGGAACGGCGGGCGGCCTTAATGATTTCCTCAAGGTCACCATGCAGTGGCTGATCCGGATCCACCTTGCGCAGAGCCAGTTCCGCATACCCGAGAATCACGGTGAGCATGTTGTTGTAATCGTGGGCAACTCCACCCGCGAGCAAACCAACCGCCTCCATCTTCTGGGCCTGCAGGAACTGGCCCTCCAATCGCAGATGCTCGGTGATGTCCCGTCCTACGGCCACGTAGTTAACGATCTGCCCCAAAGCGTCGCGCACCGGCGAAATCGTGGTTTCCTCGGTGTAGAGAGTCCCGTCCTTGCGCTTGTTGACCATCCGGCCGCTCCAGGTTGTGCCGCCGGAGACGGTCTCCCACAGGTTGCGATACAACAGTTCGTCCTGCTCGCCGCTCTTGAGGATGCGCAGATTCTGCCCGACGGCTTCCTCTCCGGAGTAGCCCGTCATCCGTTTGAAGGCCGGATTGACGAACTGGATGGTCCCCTGGGCATCGGTCACAAAAATGCCCTCGCCAACCTGCTCGATGGCCGCCATCAACCGCGTGCGCTCGGCCTTGGCCCGCTTTTGGGCGGTGATGTCGCGGATGTTGCACTGGATCACCTTGCTGTGATCCACCAAGTACACATTGCTGACAAACTCCACGGCGATGGATTGCCCCTCTTGGGTTTCCAGCGGCAAATCCTCATAGCGGATGTATTCGTTATCTTGCAGGGCCTGAAAAGCATCCTTGGACGCGGCAATGTCTTTGAATACCCCGAGTTCCCAGATATGCTTCCCGCATAATGCCTCGTGGGAATACCCGAGCAACTGCAACAGGAAAGGATTGGCGTCAACCACCTTGCCCGTTACGGCATCAAGAATCAAGATCCCGTCCTTGGCCGACTCAAAGAGCCGGCGGTAGCGCTTTTCGGAATCTTGCAGCGCCTCCCCGGCATTCTCCTTTTCCAGCAAGGCCTTTTCCAGTCGGGCAATTTGCTTACTCAACTCGATGTTGGCGAGGAAAATTTGATTCTCGGCATGCGTATCAGACATAGCAACAACCTCAATCTTCTTGCCGAAGGTTATCCGAGGGGCCGGCGAATCAGGTCGCCCGCTCTTTTTCAAGACGATCTTCCAGTTCACCGATGTAGGCGGCAAGGGTATTTCCCGATTGCTCGACCGCGGAGCGGAGATCACGATCAAGCTGGTCCAGCCTTGCCAGCACAATCGCCCTCGACTCCGCGTCCAGGCCAGCCTGTCTCGTCAGATCCGCCTCAAGAAACCCGCGCAGTTCGGTAAAACGCGAAGCCTCGGCTTGGCCGGCAAGCTCTCGGTTGGCCTGCAGCTCCCGGGCGTGGCGGCGGGCCTCAAGGAGTACCGACGTCTGGAGATACACCACAAACACAAGAAACAGCGCCGCGAGAAAAGCCACCATGCCAAGCATGACCAGGCCCAGCGGCGCCTGAACATCGGCAACCCCCAAGGAAAGCGGGGTCGGCGTCATGAATGCGCTCCAGTTGAGCGCAGTGAAAGCGGCAATTGCGACCACGGTCAGCAACACAAACAGGGTGCGAACCTTCATGGCCAGTCTCCTTTGTCCATTTCGCGGGTAACACGTTATGCCGCAGTCCGGGATATCCCCGGCACGTTCCCATCTATCAAAAATCAGTTCAAGGAGAGTGCTGCCGGCCGTTTCGCGACAACCAGGAGACGGCGCGTTATTTTTTCAGCTTGGCGCCGACATCTCGAACCCCATCGCGCAATGCGCCCCAAGCGCTCTCCACTTCTTCTTTAAGATGCTCCCACGCATCCTCCTTCGCCTCGCCCAGCTCCTTCAGTTTGGCCTTGGTGGCTTCAACCCCCTGCTCAAGGTCATCAATCTGCCGGGCATATTTGATCCGGGCGTCGGCGACAGAAATTTTGGCCTTGGCCCGCAACTCGGATAATTTCGCCTGCGCCAGTTCCACCTCGGCTTCTATCTTCTGTTTATAAGCTTCTCTCGTGCTCATAACGCATCTCCTTTGTTATTGGATTCAGATTTTTTAGGCTTTCTTGAAAAGTCCGAGTAATAACAGCAGGATCACAGCTCCCAGAGTAGCTGTCACGATTGAGCCGATTACACTGCCCGCGGCAATTGCCAACAACCTGAACAAGAACCCGCCTACGACCCCACCGATAAGGCCAATAATGATATTCCCCTGCAGGCCGAAGCCCCCACCCTTCATGATTGTTCCGGCCAGAAAACCCGCCGCTGCGCCTACTGCAAGAGAAATCAACACGCTTACGAAGTCCATTGGTTCTCCTCTTGCTTCTCAGCAAATACGGTTGAAAACCCGGAACACCCTTCGCTTAATTCGCGCCACCTTGCGCCATTTCTCTTTTAGCGCCATCGAGTGCGGACAATACCGGCAAAACTGCATTTCTCAAAACGGTCCCGTCGTTTATGGCCTTCCGGGCAACCGGAGTAATGGATGCAATTCCCTTGTCGGTGAGGTCCGTCGAGAGGAACGACTGAATTTCCTTAATATCGCGCATGTAGGCAATGAACCAGCCTTTCACGCCGATGCTGGACTCGGATATTTTCCTATATACCGTATTCAGGTCGGAACGCCGCTGTTCACTGAGTTCCCGGATCTGCGGATTGGTGTAGGTATTCCCCTGCTTCTCCCACTCGGCGAAGTAGTCCTTGCCCCGAACGCTCATCTCATCGGTGTGCTTGATCAACTTTTCCCCCAAACGCTCCATCTTGACGACGTTGTCTGAATATGTCTCAAAAGCCCCTTTCGTATCAGACAACCCCGGCGTAATGAGTTTCTCCAGCGAGAGCCCGGTCGCATCGATCTGGACAACGGCTTGCCGTATCTCGCTGTCCACGACCTCCATTTTGGCGGTGGTTTTTTCAGCGCGACCTGAACCGGTCGTCGCGCAACCAGGAAGGAGGAGGAGAAACCCAAGCAACGGGGCAACGAGAGGGAATACGGATTTGATTCTAAATGTCATGAAATCTCCTTGAATACTGATTAGTTACCTGTGTGACCAGCCCGCAGTAGTGCGGCTAGCCCTTCTTGCTTGCCACGAGCAGGAGCCCGCCGCCAATTATGATCGCCCCCACGCCGGCCCAAACCGGAACGTTGACCTTCTGCTTTTCCTGCACCGACAGCTCAAGCGGTCCCAGCTTGGCTTCATGGGTCTCCTTGGTATAGCTGAAACCGCCATAGACCAACCCCAGAATCCCGGCCGCGATCAGCAGGATTGCCGCAATCTTGAGTGCGTTCATTTCTCCTCCTCTTCCTGACTATTAAATTTTCCCCCACGTCAGCACGCCAAGGATTACCCGGCACAAGCGGGGATCACGAAATCGGACCTCGCTGCCCAAAGCAGCGCGGCAGAAAACTGCCCAAGGGATGCTATAGACGGCGGCCCTGAATGATACGAAGCAGAACCACCACGACCGCGACAACCAACAGGACATGAATGAGTCCGCCCATGGTATGCGAGGTGACAAACCCCAGAAGCCAGAGGACGACCAGGATGACGACAATGGTTTCGAGCATTTTGCTTCTCCTTGTGCCACAACTGAACTTGCGGGCGTTGAGCTGGCTGGCCATTGAATTGTTTGTCTTTTCCGCCTTCCCGGCGGGGAAGGCACCCCCATGTGTCAAGCCATGCCCCTGACTATCGCACCTGACTTTTCCGGCGACATCGCTGCCGAATCCGTTCTTTTGCGCCACGACGCCCCGACAAAAAATCTCCCGGCCACACACAGTGGGCAGGGAGATACCCCTGCCCAACCGGACAGGCGAGAATCCCAGCAAGGCGCTGGGTGCCGGCCCGGTTGAACAGGGTGGCCATGACATTGTCATGCGTGGAGTGCGCGGGGGCGAAGCCCCCGCCCTTCAGCCCATCAACATTACGGATAGACACATGAATTAAACCGAATGTCAGGTGAGCTTCATAATTACTATCACGAGAATGACCACCACTAAGACCGCAATAACGAATCCCATGTTGTTCTCCTTTGTAGAATGTTTTTATCCTTGCTACACCAAGTACATAATTACATACACCAGCACAACAACAACCAACACGGCGATAACAAATTCCATTTTACCCTTCCTTTCAGGTTTTACCTGACTAACACCCTTAATCTTGTTGACAAACTGATGTACACCCCGTTAAGCACCAACAAAAATCAGGCATCGCTTTGCGATAGTCCTTACAATCCCTCTCTCATCGCGATAATTTCCAAGGCATCTTTTCGATGCCCCTATCGCAACACAAGAGAAACGCACCTTGGTCTTTCCATGGATGCTTAAAGCAGAATGTGTGCCAGAAGTGTTACTGCCGGCGCATAAGTTCCAATCCTGCCGAAATCATTGGAACTTATGCGGAAACCGCGGAGGAGGGGTATATCCCTTGAGAGGTGCTGCCACCTGACATATCAGGAGACTCCTGATATGTCAGAAATTATTTCTATTTCTTTGGATGCCCAATCTGTGCATTTTCGATTCAAGCGTCTTTGGGTTGAGGCCTAAAATCGTTGCCGCCCCGCTTTTGCCGCTTACCCGCCAACCGGTTGCGTCCAACACATCGACAATATGGCGTCTCTCCAGATCCTCAAGGGTCCCGGACGGGGCGGGGCCGGACTGCGCAATCTTGGGCAACTCTATCTGCAGCACCGGGCCGGTGGCGACAATCATCGCCCGCTCGGTGGCATTTCGCAGTTCTCGCACATTGCCCGGCCAGGAATAGGCGTGCATGGCCTGAACGCTCTTCGGCGAGATGGATTCGATCCGCTTGTCCATGCTCTTGCTGAACTCTTGCACAAAAGACCACACCAGCGGCACGATATCCTCCCGGCGCTCCCGCAGAGGCGGCACCGTAATCTGGAAAATGTTCAAACGGTAGTACATGTCTTGCCGAAAACTGCCCGCGCTGACCAACTCGGCAAGA
>PHAW01000188.1 GCA_002841785.1 Deltaproteobacteria bacterium HGW-Deltaproteobacteria-3
TTTTGATGTGGTGTTTCTGATGGGCATCATCTACCACCGCATCTCGCCGGTGGAGATGCTGCGGGAAATCCGGGCAGCCATGCGCCCCGGCGGGGTTTTGATTTTAGAATCCCAGGCCATCCCCGGCGAAGAACCGGTGGCCCTTTTTCCGGATGAGCGGTATGCTAAGGTGCCGGGCACCTATTTCGTACCCACGGCACATTGCTTGCGCAACTGGCTCATCCGCACCGGCTTCAGCGAGGTGGAAATCTTTTGCAGCCATCCCATGAGCAGCGAGGAACAGCGGAAAACAGCATGGATGACCTTTGAATCCTACGAGGATTTTCTCGATCCCGGCAACCCTACCCTGACCGTGGAAGGCTACCCGGCACCCTTGCGGGTGTATCTTCGGGCGAAGAGCCCCTGAATGGTCTGCAGATCAACCCTTTACCCTAAAATGGTGGCGACTTGGCAAAGCCAAACTATCAGTACGAAAAACGGCAGCGGGAACTGGCAAAGAAAAAGAAAAAGGAAGAAAAAAAGCAGAGCCTGTTGGAAAAAAAGGAAATCCCCTCTGAGTCCGAGCCTGATCACCTTTCAGACACGGAGACGGATTGAAGCGGTTCTTGGCAGGAGACCGGACGCTTCGGACATTGGCGACGCCAATACTGCGCATCTCCCCAAGTTCACGATAGTTTGCGGCCTCCTCCTTGACTTCCTCCAGCGTATCCGCATAATATACGGTATACAAGGAGGTCTGCCATGGCCATTACGATCAACGGCAACAGCAGCGCACTAACCGTTAGCCAACTGGAGCGCAGCCCAAAAAATCTTGCCCCTTCCCTGGAAAAAATCGCTTCCGAACAACGCACCAGCAAGGGTTCGGATGATGCCGCAGGCATGGTCATCGCCGACAGCCTGACCACGAAGGCCCGGGGAACGGGCCAGGCCCTGCGCAGCGCCAACGATGCCGTTTCCATGGCCCAGGTGGCGGACAGCGCCTTGGGCCGGTCAACAACCCTGGTGCAGTCCATCCGCCAAAAGGCGGTCCGGGCGGCAGCCAGCCAAAGCACTGAGACCCGCCAGGCTCTCCAGAAAGAGATCAACACCTCCTTGGCCCAACTCGACACAATCGCCGAAGACACTACATACAACGGACAGCAGTTGCTTTCCGGCTCTTTCACCGGCAAAGAGATCCAAGTGGGAGCCAACAGCGGCGAAACCATGAGGCTGTCCATCCCCTCGGCAAAAACAAGCACACTCGGCAGCCCGACCGTAGGCACGCTCTCCGGGATCACTGTTCTGAACCGGGAAAGCGCCCAGGATGCCAGCAAGATTGCCGATGCGGCCCTGGCACAGATCAACGCCGCCCGGGCAGACCTCGGTTCCACCCAAAAGCAGCTTTCTTCGGCGATCAACAATCTGACCACCTCCGGCAGCAACCTGCTGGCCGCTGCCTCAAGCACCGCCGATCTTGATATGGCGGAAGAAACCATCAACTTCACCACCATGAAGGTTCTCACCGAGGCGAAATCCTCTGCCCTGGCCCAGGCCAAAAACATGAACAAGCAAAACGTGTTGAGCCTGCTGCAAGGCTGAACCGCAATCTCCTGCGGCCACACCCTCAACAAAAAAACCGAATAGCCATCATGCGATTCGGTTTTTTTGTCAACAGCCGGCTTCTTTCGCCCCAGCGCTGACAATCAATGCCGGGCCAGAAATTCGCCCGCCCCTTTTCCGAGGAAGCCCCATCTGTCGGGGAGTCAGCCCCCCTTTGTAAACGAGAGCGCCTTGGTGGGACAATTCACTACACAGTTTCCGCAGCGCATGCAATCGGCGCTTCTGACGCTTCCGATGCTCCGCATGCTGCCCGGATTGGTCTCAATGGGGCAGACCTTCTCGCACAGGCCGCACTCGCGGCATCCGTCTCCAACCTGCAACCGATAGGCCCGCAACCCGAGAAATCCCTGAAAAGCAGTCCAAGCCATATGCCCAGTCCTGTAGAAATGGTCCACATCATCACAAAGGCAGCCCCGATTTTTTGGGGATCCCCTTCGGCCAGGATCAGCCGGGAGAACAGCAAGCCCATCATCAGGACAAAAATAAGCCATCGGAACCATGGCGCCTTGAAAACCGGCAGCATCTTCTTCTTGCGGCTGAACAATGCGAGCAGCCGCTCGTGAAAAGAACCCATGGCGCAAAACCAGCCGCAATAATAACGGCCGCGAAACAGCGAAAGGATGAGCATGAACAGCAGCATGGCAATGGCGATATAGCCGAGATAGGGCCAAAAATACCCGCCGATCACCACAAGGGGCACGAGGGGCGCAAGCCCGATCTGCCAATATTTACGATTTTTCTTTTCTTTCATCCCCTCACCTTTCGGACCGCAAAACGCTTGTTTTCATCGCGTTACCCACCGAAGGCCCCCCTGTCGATGTCGCCAATAAAAGATTAAGTATGTAATTAAAAAATTTATTTATTAAATAAGAAAAAACTTAGCCTTTGTCAAGGAAAAATATCCCTTTCCATCGCCACAAAATCCCGGACACCAACAGGACTGGAGCCGGAGCGCATCTTTCGCGAAACACATCATGACGCCAGCGCACCAGAAAAACGAACGCAGAAGGGACGCACGTTTTTTTGCTGTGACCAACACAATCAGGAAAGAAATTTGCAGAAAAACAGAGAGAGGCTCGGCATGACGCATACGGATTCGACTATTGACTCACGCGCCGGATTTCAAGCCGGCCTCAAGCCGCAGGAGCATTCGGGCGAGTTTTTGGTTATGCGCGGCCTGTTCAACCATATTCGCCTTGAAATTTTCCCGGGCAAAGTGGGCCGCTGTCCTGCCGTCTTCCGAAACAAGGCGAGGGTCGGCCCCCCGGTCAAGGAGCAGATGAACCACCTCGATTCGCCCATTTTTCGCCGCAGCCATAAGGGGAGTCAGCCTGTTTTTTCCCACCCGGCAGTCCGGATCCGCCTTGTAATCAAGAAGCAAGGCGGCGATCCGGGCATCCTCCTTGTGCGCCGCCAACCAGAGAGGGGTTCTCCCGTCATGGTCGGCAACATTCGGTTGGGCGCCGAATGCCAACAGTTTGGAAACAATGGCCGGATTGCCTGGAGCAATGGCGCAGTGCAGGGCGGTGGTGCCGTCATCCGTGGCGGAATTGACCGCTTCGACGCCGGCTTTGACCAGAACATGGTCGACCCCTTCCACAAACCCCTGGGCAACCGCCTGCATGAGAATGGTCTTGCCGGTTCCATCGACCACAAAAAAATCATCCCGGCGACGAAACCGTGTAAAAATCCCGGGCTTGCCGTCATCCCCCTCCTCCTCACGCAAAGCCAAGGCGCGGCTCACCCGGAGCAAAAAAAAGCTGATAATTGCCACAAGGGCAAAAAGAGCGAAGATGGCAGTATATCCATCGGGCATGGTTTGCAACTCCCTCTTTCCCCACGATCGGGGCACAGAAAACTACAGGCCGCAGGCACGGGCGATGCACCACTGTTTGCGCGCGCACCTTCGACGTTTTTATCAAAGCCAAGGCACGATTATCCTATACACCATAGCATCGAAAGCACAGGGGGCAAAGGGCAAAGCCCACCGGGCGGGCAAGGATATTTTCCTATTGCGCTTTCAGCGGCAATGGCCGATAGTGCCGTTTGCTGAAAATAAAGGAAAAAACTGCATGAATCCCCCCCCCGATGAAATCCCCGGCAAAAAATTAACCGCACTCTCGCTTGCGGCCCTAGGCGTTGTTTTCGGCGACATCGGCACCAGCCCTCTGTACGCGATGCGGGAATGTTTCCACGGCCAATACGCCATCACGGCTTCCGCCGACAATATACTCGGCGTATTGTCCCTCATCTTCTGGGCTCTGCTTCTCATTGTCAGCGTCAAATATCTCGGCTTCATCCTCCGGGCCGATAACGAAGGCGAAGGCGGGGTTCTGGCCCTGACCGCCCTGATCAAACCGAAAAACTTGGCGTTTTTGCCGCCTGCCTGATGTACGGCGACGGCATGATCACCCCGGCCATCTCGGTGCTGAGCGCCGTGGAAGGGGTAAAAAACATCACCCCGCTGCTCGAAGCCTATATCATCCCGACCACGATTATCATCCTGGGCGGGCTGTTTCTGCTGCAAAAGCGGGGCACCGCCAGGGTGGGCCGCCTGTTCGGGCCGATCATGCTCCTCTGGTTCTGCACCCTTGCCGGCCTCGGCATTGCCCAGATCGTCAACAATCCCGAGGTTCTGGCCGCAGTCTTTCCCTGGCACGGGTTCAGTTTTCTTCTCGGAAACAGGCTGCACGGCTTCATCGTCTTGGGTGCAGTCTTCCTGGCGGTTACCGGGGCCGAGGCGATCTATGCCGACATGGGCCATTTCGGCAAACGGCCCATCCAACTGGTCTGGTTCCTGGTCGCCTTTCCGGCCCTGGTCCTGAACTATTTCGGCCAGGGCGCCCTCCTGCTTGTCCGGCCGGAAGAGGCGTACCACCCCTTCTACGCGCTGGTTCCGGGCTGGGCCATGATCCCCATGGTGCTCCTGGCCACGTGCGCCACGATCATCGCCTCCCAGGCCGTGATCACCGGCTCCTTTTCCCTCACCCGCCAGGCAATTCAACTGGGATACCTTCCCCGGTTGCGGGTCACCCACACCTCGTCCTCGCACATGGGGCAGATCTATGTGGGACCGGTGAACTGGGCCCTGATGCTCTGCACCATCGGCCTGGTCCTGGGCTTTCAATCCTCAAGCAAGCTGGCCGCCGCCTATGGCGTGGCAGTGAGCGCCACCATGCTGATCACCACCACCCTCTTTTTTGTAGTGGCCAGCAAGCGCTGGGGTTGGAGCCGACTGACCGCCGGATTGCTCACCGCCCTTTTCTTTGCAGTGGACCTTCCCTTTTTCGCAGCGAACATGAGCAAGCTCTTCCATGGAGCCTGGTTCGCCCTGGCCATCGGCGGCTTCTTCTTCCTCATCATGCTGACCTGGGAACAGGGGCGCGAAATTCTCGGCAAACGGATGCGGAGCCTGACCCCGAGACTGGAAGAGTTCAAGAAAATGCTGGCAGCCAACCCGCCGCAGCGAATCAGCGGCCAAGCCGTGTTCCTGACCCGAGGCCATGACATTGTGCCCGCCGCGCTGATGCACAACCTGAAGCACAACAAGATCCTGCACTCCGAGGTTATTTTTCTCAACATCCGCACCGAGGAAATTCCCAGGGTGCCGAACTTCGAAAAAATCGAGGCCGAAAAACTGGGCGCCGGGCTCTACCGCATCATTGCCCACTACGGTTTCATGGAAGAGCCCAACATCGACGCCATCTTCGCCCTGTCCCGCGGCAAAGGGGTGAATCTGGAGATGAAAGAGGCCAGCTTTTTCCTGGGGAGGGAAAAACTCTCCATCGGCGAACACCCGGAAATGTGGCGCTGGCGCTCGCACCTTTTCCTCTTTCTGGCCCGCAACGCCATGGATGCCGCGGCATTTTTCGACATCCCCTCGGATCAGGTCATTGAGGTCGGCGTTCAGTTAGAGCTGTAACTTCACCGGCCTGATGCGGTAAATTTCCCTCCTCCGTTCACCCGCCCTGTCGGTCGAGCTTACGGTTCCGGAAGTACAGGAGAATATCGCCAAACACCATGATTCCGTTCAGGATATACAGGCCTATCACCGCATCGGGGCTGAAAAATATTTTGTGCAGTATGCCGGAGACATATCCCAGAAAAACCACCCCCAGAAAAAAAAGGCTCTTGCCGGCATTGGTCCGGGAGCGGTACGAGCGGCAGAGGGAAAAAGGCCAGGCCGCCCCAAAGCACGCCAACATGACAATCTCAAAAATACTCATGGTTCTTCCACTCGCCTGTCTGCATGATTGTTTTTTTCTTCGCCGGGAACACTACAGGGGCTCAATGTGCCGCAGCACCCGGAGCGGACATGTTCAAACTTGTGTGCAAGGCCATCCATATTGCATCGGCTGAAAAAGCACGGTACTATTTCAGGACAAGAGGGCGGGCAATGACGCAAATCGCGCCACCGTGCGCCTAACCCGGCGGTAACGAGCCGTTTCCCCTCTCAACAGAGAACGTTCCCATGGCAAAAAAAACTTTTCACCTCGCGCTGATCATCTGTACGGGCCTGTTTCTGATTTTTACACCTGCTCCCCGGGCCCTTGCCCCGGCAAAAAAAGTGATATTCCGGGGAGGACCGGCCGGCGGAACCTTTCAACGGGTGGCCGATGCCATCGAATCCTCCCAAGGGATCACAGGCATATCGACCGTGAGCGTCACGGCCCAGCCGTCCGCCGGCTCCCTGGAAAACCTCGCGGAAGTCCATGCCGGCCAAGCCGATTTCGGCCTGGTCTACTCCGGCCATGCCTATCAAGGCCGCAACGGTCTGCTGCAAGACGACGGCAAGCGCTATGACAAGGTTCTGGCCGTGGCCTCCCTCTATGGCGCTCCGGCCCAGCTCGTGGTCCGCAAAGGGTCCGGCATACGCCGAGCCAAGGATCTCAAAGGAAAAAGGGTGGGGGTCGGAAGCCCCGGTTCAGGAGCCTTTGCCAATTGCGAGCTTTTCTTCAGACACCTGGGAATCTGGGACGCCATTATCCCCAGCCATATCGGCTACAATGAGGTTGCCATAGCCTTTGCCAACAAACAGCTCGATGCTTTCTGGCTGTTTACCGCTTTCCCGAGCAGCGCAGTCACCTTAGCCGCTCGAACCGGCAAGATCGACCTTCTCAATCTCGATGCCGAAGCCAGGGCCAGCGGCTTTTACAAGAAATACCCCTACTTCACCGCCCGCGCCGTACCCGGGGGAACCTATCGGGGGGTAAGCCGCAACACCCCGTCTTTCCAGGACTCCACCCTCTGGGTGGCCAATGCCGAGGTGCCGGACGAAGTGGTCTACCGCCTGCTTTCCAGCATCTACAACACAAAGGGGTTACGCCACATGGAAAAATACAGCCCTGCTCTGAAAAACATGACCCTGCGTTCCGGGGCCAAGGGGATCATCATCCCCATGCATCCAGGCGCCATCAAATTCTGGAAGGAGAAAGGGTTCCTCTGAGCGTGCGTTCCCGAATCACAGGGGCACAAGGGGGAGATATGCGGGCTGCCAGCCCATCATCTCCACCAGGCGCTGCAACCGTTCCCGCTTGTAATCATGCTGATAGGTGCTGTACACGCATGGGCGGGCCACCCCCAGGTTGATGGCCGACTCGCCCACGGCCAGGGCCACGGCGAGGCTCACC
>PHAW01000189.1 GCA_002841785.1 Deltaproteobacteria bacterium HGW-Deltaproteobacteria-3
CCTCGTCTCCGGAGAGTGCCTGGTGTTTGAAGGTGACCGGCCCGGTGGTTTCAACGATGAGACGGGTGTAGCGGTTGTTGGACCAGTGACGGATGGGCAGCACCGTGGCCAGCCCGTTTTTTTTCGCGGCTGATTTATGTGCCGGCGGTTCTTCGGCGATCTGGGGGGTGATGCATTTTTCCCCCGCCTCTTCTTTTGCCTGGGCCGGGGGAGCTGGTGCGGTTATTCTCTGCTTGATCTGCAACAACTGTTCTTCGGCTGCCGCCGCCATGTCGCCTTCCGGGTAGATGGCGATGATCTTGGTAAAGGCCCGCGCTGCCTTGCCCGGGTCCTTTTTCTCGCTCAGGTAGATGGTGCCCAGGATAAAAAAGGCGTCATCGGCCAGGAAATTTCCCGCATACTTGGCGCTCAGCTCTTCGTAGGAGGCAATGGCCTGGTCAAGATCCTTGGTCTTGCCGCTTTGCTGGAACATGGCCTGATGGATCTTGCCGAGCATGAACAGGGATTTCGGGGCAACCTGATGGCCGGGCGCTGCCTTGTAGATGCTGCGGAAGGCGGTCACGGAGGTGAGCCAGCGGCTTCGGTTCTTGTCCGCGCCGTTTGCCAGGTTCTGATAATAGGCCTTGGCCTGCTCGTATTGCCGGGCGATGCCGTCCGGCACCTCTTCCGGGCCTGCCCAGGCCGGGGGGGTGAGCAGGAGCAGCACGGCAAGCACAAGCGGCCAGCGGGAAAAAAGGCTTTGCCCTTTTTCCTTTTTCCCTGCGCCTGTCGCGACACTACTCCGCATCGTTCAACCTCTTGAGTTCGTAGAGCAGATCCAGGGCCTCACGGGGCGACAGGGCGTCGGGATTAATCTCCCGCAGCCTGCGCACAGCCTGAGGCTCCCCGATGCCGAAGAGGGAGAGCTGGCCCGGTTGCTGCTTCTTTTTCCTGGGCGAGGTGGCGATGCGCGGTTCGCCCTGCCGGTTGAACTCTCCCTGCTCGATATTATGCAATAATTCCTTGGCCCTGGCAACCACCTTGGCCGGAACCCCGGCCAGGGCGGCAACCTGGATGCCGTAGCTGCGGTTGGTTCCGCCGGGCAGCAGCTTGTGGAGAAAGATGATGGTGTCGTTCCACTCCCGCACCGCGATGTTGTAGTTCTTGACCCGGCTGTTGGTGGCGGCCAGCTCGGTCAGCTCATGGTAGTGGGTGGCGAAGATGGTCTTGACCCCCTTGCCGTTCTTGTTGACCAGGTCTTCTGCCACGGCCCAGGCGATGGAGAGGCCGTCAAAGGTGGAGGTGCCCCGGCCGATCTCATCGAGGATCACCAGGCTCCGCTCGGTGGCGTTGTTGAGGATGTTGGCCGTCTCGTTCATTTCCACCATGAAGGTGGACTGGCCGCGACGCAGGTTGTCCGAGGCGCCGACCCGGGTGAAGATGCGGTCCACCACCCCGATCTCCGCTGCGGCCGCAGGGACGAAGCCGCCCATCTGGGCCATGAGGGTGATGAGCGCGGTCTGCCGCAGTACCGTGGATTTGCCGGCCATGTTGGGGCCGGTGATGATCAGGATCTCCTCGCTCTCCTGATCGAGATGGATATCGTTGGGCACAAAGCGGCCCGGCGGCAGGGAGCGCTCGATTACGGGATGGCGGCCCTCCGTGATGATGATCGCTTCGCCCCCGGTGATCACCGGCTTGGTGTAGCGGTATCTCTGGGCCACCTCGGCCAGGCAGCAAAAAAAATCGATTTGGGCCAAGCGTCCGGCTGCTTGAAGAATCCGGGAGGAGGCCTGGGCCGCCGCGGCCCGGATCGCGACAAAGAGCCGGTATTCCAGCTCCAGCCGTTTCTCCTGGGCGCCGGAGACTTTTTCCTCAAACTCCTTGAGTTCCGGGGTGATGAAGCGTTCGGCGTTGACCAGGGTCTGCTTGCGGATGAAATCATCGGGCACATGGCCAAGCTGGCCGCGGCTGATCTCGATATAGTAGCCGAAGATCTTGTTGAAGCCGACCTTGAGGTTGTTGATGCCCGTGCGCGTCCGCTCGCGGGCCTCCAATCCCAGAATCAGCGCCTTGCCGTCGCGCAGCAGGCTTACCAGTTCGTCAAGCTCCGCGTTGTAGCCGGGTTTGATCAGGTTGCCTTCCCGCAGGGTCACCGGGGCGTCCTCGCGGATGGCTACCTCCAGCAGGGTGTGGAGTTCGCGCAGTTCGTCCATCGTGCCGAGCTCGGCCAGCAGGGTGTCGGCCCCGGAAAGCTTTTCCGTGATTTTCGGCAGTTGGGCCAGGGAACACTTGAGGGCCGTGAGATCGCGGCCATTGGCCGTGCCCAGCACCACCCGGCCGTTGAGACGCTCCAGATCGTAGACCTTGGTCAGCAGTTCCCGGAGCTCCTCCCGCAACCGGGGGGCGAGGCAGAGCTGTTCCACCGTGTCCAACCGTTGCCGGATACCCTCGACCTCCCGCAGGGGAAACAAGAGGTTTTTCTTGAGCAGCCTGGCTCCCATGGGGGTTTCGCAGAGATCAAGGGTGTCCAGCAGCGAACCCTCCCGGACGCCGCCGGTGATGGTCTGGGTGAGTTCCAGGTTGCGGCGGGAGGAATCGTCCATGAGCAGGACGTGATCGAATTCGATGGGGGTGAGCCGCTCGATGTGGTCCAGCGCAGTTTTCTGGGTCTCCTGCAGGTAGAGAAGCAGTCCCCCTGCTGCGCCGATGCCGGCCTTCAACTCCTCGCAGCCGAACCCTGCCAGGTTGGCCACCCGGAAATGCTCCAGCAGCCTCTGCCGGGCTGTCTCCGGATGAAAACCGGCAGGCGGCCGTCCGGTCAGGCAGCTTTGCGGCAGATAGGCTTGCAGCTCGGCGGCCAGGGATGAATCCTCCCCCAATTCTTCCGGGAGCAGGATTTCTGAAGGGGCCAGACGGCCGAGTTCATCCAACAGGGCAGGGAGATCTTCCCGCTCGCTCACCAGGAATTCGCCGGTGGAGAGATCGAGCAGGCTCAAGCCCCACTCCTTGCCCTTCCGGCAGATGGCGGCCAGATACCGGTTGTCCTTGCCGTCGAGGAGCTGATCGTCGGTGACCAACCCCGGGGTGACCACCCGCACCACCTCGCGGCGGACCACGCCCTTGGCCTCTTTCGGATCCTCCACCTGCTCGCAGATGGCGACCTTGAAGCCGGCCTTGATCATCTTGGCCAGATAGGAGGAAACCGCGTGGTACGGGATTCCGCACAGGGGCACCCGGTTCTCGTCATCCTTGCTGTTTCGGGAGGTGAGGGTGATGCCCAGCACGCGCGAGGCGGTCACGGCATCGTCAAAGAACATCTCGTAGAAGTCGCCGAGCCGATAGAAAAGGATGGCGTCCTGATGCTGCGCCTTGATCGCAAGGTACTGCTGCATCATGGGGGTGATCTTGAGATGTGGTCTTGGTCATAAATAAAATAAGTGGTCGAGAAAGGGATCGTCCCTTGTGCCGTGGTGTTTCGACGCGTTCCTGTAGGCTTCTGTAGCGATTGATAGGAGGTTTTTGGGGAAAAGTCAAGCACGGGCCGCACATACCGGGGCGGTGCGGCTGTCTTCGGCGTGTCGATGCGTGTGCAGGGGAGAAGGTTCGGACACCGGAAGCTGTTTTTCTTGCCGGAAAAATGGAACCAACCCGCGCCCGGGGTGTCACATAGAGTTATATGCGGTATGATCGATATGCGGCCTGTAATATCATCCCCGGAGGCAACTCCTGGAACAGGCCTGCTCCAACCACCACATTTCCCAAGGAGGAAAAAATGAAAAAAAGAATTCTGTTGGCATCCGTACTGGCCTCTTTTTTTGCTGCATCCGCTGTTTCCGCCCAGACCGGGCATGATGCCGCGCATGGCCCGGCACCGGCGGCAGAGCACGATGCAGCTCCCGCCGCGGCGGCAGCCCCCATGGCTCCGGGCATGATGGGCGGCACAATGGGGAAGGGCATGATGCATGGCAAGATGGATAATCAGGGCGGGATGATGGGCGGCACAATGGGGAAGGGCATGATGCATGGCAAGATGGATAATCAGGGCGGGATGATGGGCGGCAAGGGTATGTGCGGGATGATGGGCTCCGGCATGGGCTCCGGCATGATGGATCCCGGCATGGGCACGTTGAGCCCGGAGGCGCGGCAGAAGTTCCTGGACGCAACCACGGAGCTGCGGAAAAAGCTCAACGACAAGCAGTTCGAGTATGGCGAGGCGGCCCGCAATCCAAAAATCGACAAGAAAGAGCTGCTGAAAAAGCGCAAGGAGCTGTGGGATGTGCAGCAGAAAATCCACGGGAAGGCGTGGGATTTCATGACCGAGTAGGGCAATGGTGTCAGGTGGGGCGGGATGTTCTTCGTCCCGCCTTACCTGCAGTGAAACTCCGGCAGCAGCCGGGCGAAGGTCTTCTCGATATGCTCCGGAATGGTGCGGACCTCTGCCAGCACGGTCATGTAGTTGTGGTCCCCATGCCAGCGGGGGACGATGTGCCAGTGCAGGTGGCTGGCGATCCCGGCGCCTGCCACCTCGCCCAGGTTCAGGCCGATATTGAAGCCGTCCGGCTGGAGATGGCGGCGCAGGATGGTGGTGCAGCGGGTCAGCATGGCGGCGATGGCCCCATTTTCCTCTTCGCTGAGATCGCAAAGATCCGGGAGATGCCGGGCCGGAGCCACCAGCAGATGGCCGTTGGCATAGGGGAAACGGTTCATCAGCACCACCAGGGTTCCGTTGCGGTGCAGGATCAGCTCCTGCGCCGAATGAGTCTGCTCCGGCGCCGCACAGAAGATGCAGCCCGAATCCCGGCCGGTCTTGCCTGTGATGTATTCCATCCGCCAGGGCGTCCAGAGGGTTTTCATCGCTTTGCCTGAATCTGATAGATTTGCGCCTGCAGTGTTTCCCCGACTTCAAGGATGGCAAAGGTGCCGCCTGCCCCGGAATATCCCGTGCCGGTGAAACTGCCGGGATTGATGTAGAGAACCCCGCCGAGACGATGGCAGACCGGCCGGTGGGTGTGGCCGTATACAATGCAGTCCGCCTCCGGAAAGATCTCGATCAGGCGGTGCTCAAAATCATAGGTGTTGCCAAACCGGTGGATCAGGCCGATGGTGAAGCCGCCCACCTTGATCTCCTTGTGGGCGGGCAGATGTTGGCAGGCCGGGGCGGAGCACATATTGCCGTGCACCGCATGCACCTTCTTGCCGGAAAATACCGTGAGGATTGCGGGATCGGTGAGGTCTCCGGCATGGAGAATCATGTCCGCGTCATGGAAGCAGGCGTCCGCGATTTTTTTGAA
>PHAW01000190.1 GCA_002841785.1 Deltaproteobacteria bacterium HGW-Deltaproteobacteria-3
GGCCGACCTGACCATCAACGTGCCCTCGCCCGTAACCCCGGCCATCCAGGAGGCGCATCTCTGGGTAGAGCATCTGCTCTGCCAGATCGTGGACGAGGCCTTGTACGGACGCGGCGTTTCCGCCTGAAACCCCTCCCCCAGGATTGCGACAGCTCCCATGAAAACATACCAGCCTCTGGATTTTTCCGGCCTCAACACCTATTCGATTCATGGCCGCTACAGCAAGGTCACGGTGGAGAATTTCGCCAAGCCGCTTGCCCCCGGCTCCACGCTCAAGGAATTCATCGCCTCCCTGCCCGAGCAGTTGCTGGGGCTCGATTTCCCCGAGCTGGTCGGCCGGCTGGCCGCAAGCCACGAGAATGGCCGACCCATCGTGGTCGGCATGGGCGCCCATGTGATCAAGGTGGGACTCAACCCCATCCTCATCGATCTCATGGAGCGGGGGATCATCAGCGCCATTGCTCTAAACGGCGCGGGCATCGTCCATGACACCGAGATCGCCATGGTGGGCCGCACCTCGGAAGAGGTGGGCGAGGTGCTGGGCAGCGGCGCCTTTGGCGCGGCCAAGGAAACCGGCGAGGTGGTGAACGCCGGAATCAACCTTGGCGCGGAAAAAGGGTTGGGCTTGGGCGAGGGGTTGGGCGAGTATCTGCTGGCGCGGGATTTCCCTTACAATAATATGAGCCTGGTGGCCACGGCCAAACGGCTGGGGATCCCGCTCACCGTGCATGTGGCCCTGGGCACGGACATCGTCCATATCCACCCTTCCGCCAGCGGCGCGGCCATCGGCCAGACCAGCCATCAGGATTTCCGGCTCTTCTGCTCCCTGGTTGCCGATCTGGAAGGCGGGGCATACCTCAACTTCGGTTCCGCCGTGCTCCTGCCCGAGGTCTTTTTAAAAGCCCTTACCGTGGCCCGCAACCTGGGGCATGTGGTGAACAACTTCACCACGGCCAACTTCGACTTCATCCGCCATTACCGGACCATGACCAATGTGGTGAACAGGCCGACCATGGGCGGCGGCAAGGGGTACAACATCATCGGCCACCATGAGCTTTTGATCCCGCTCCTGGCCGCCACCCTGCTCGACCGGCTCCATGGAAAATGAGCCTGTTTGTCAAACTAGCTTTATCTTGCGCAATTTTCGGAAAAAAGCTAAAGAACGAGGTCATCTCCATGCCATTGCATGATTTTCTCTGCCGCGGTTGCGGGCATGCATTCGAGGCTTTGGTCATGGGTGCGGAGCAGCCGGTCTGCCCGCAATGCGGCGGCACGGAACTGACCAGGCAGATGTCGACCTTTGCCAGCCGTACCAGCACCAAGGGGGGCTCCGGAAGTTCGGGCGGCTCCAAGTGCAGCGGCTGTGCAGGGGGAAGTTGCAGCACCTGTCATTAACTCAGCGTGAACCGTCGGTTCGAGAACCAACACCAGGGGAACAGTTGATGCAAAAACTAATCAGAATCGGCACTCGGGCAAGCCTGTTGGCCCTGGCTCAATCCACCTGGATCAAGGGGTTGATCGAGGCCCGGTATCCGGAAACCACGGTCGAGCTGGTGAAGATCATCACCAAGGGCGACAAGATTCTTGACGTGCCGCTGGCCAAGGTGGGCGGCAAGGGTTTGTTCGTCAAGGAAATCGAAGAGGCGTTGCTCAATAACGAGGTGGACATCGCGGTCCACAGCATGAAGGACGTGCCCGCCGAACTGCCCGAGGGGCTGCACATCGGCATCATCACCAAGCGGGAAAACCCGCTGGACGCCTTTATCTCGAACATCTGCGCCACCTGCCGCGAACTGCCCCAGGGCGCCAAGGTGGGCACCAGCAGCCTGCGGCGCAAATCTCAACTGGCCAACATCCGGCCCGATCTGGTCATCGAAGATCTGCGGGGCAATCTGGACACCCGGCTGCGCAAGCTCGACGAGGGCCGGTACGATGCGATCATCCTGGCTGCCGCCGGGTTGAACCGCTTGTCGCTCAGCGGTCGGGCTAGGTCTTTCTTTACGGAAGCGGAGATGCTGCCTGCCGTGGCCCAGGGCGCGGTGGGCATCGAGTTGCGGATCAGCGATGCGGCGCTGCTGGCCGGGCTGATGTTTATGGATCACCAGGAAACCTCCCTGGCGGTTCGGGCGGAACGCGGCTTTCTCCACCGCCTCCAGGGCGGCTGCCAGGTGCCCATCGCCGGTTTTGCCCGGCTGGCGGAGAATACGCTGCACATGACCGGCCTGGTCGCTTCCGTAACCGGAGATAAAATGGTACGGCATGATCTGGTCGGTGACACCACCGATCCCGAGGGGTTAGGGGTGCAGCTCGCCGAAAAGCTCCTGGCCGAAGGCGGCAAGGATATCCTCTCGGAAGTGTACGGCCACGAGATGCACTGATGGCCTCGTAAAAGCCGCCCTTCGACAGGCTCAGGGCGAACGGACATTGTCTTAGATATATATCATATTCCGTTCGTGCTGAGCCCTTCGACACGCTCAGGAGAGCCCTGTCGAAGGGCTCCTGTTTCAAATAAATTTCGAGTTTGCCGGCCTGGCCGGTTTTTTTATTTTTAATGAGAAAAATCATGACAGCACACAGCGACAACACAACAACACGTTCCAAGGGCAAGGTATACCTCATCGGCGCGGGCCCCGGCGACCCCACCCTGATCACGGTGAAGGGATTGGAACTCCTCAAGCGGGCCGAGGTTCTGGTGTACGACTACCTGGCCACCCCCAAGCTGCTCAAGTATGTGCCCAAGGAAGCCGAGCTGATCTACGCCGGCAAGAAAGGCGGAGTCTGCCACGCCCATACCCAGGAGGAGATCAACCAGATTCTGGTGGATCACGCCACCGCCGGGAAGATCGTGGTGCGCCTCAAGGGCGGTGACCCTTTCATCTTCGGCCGGGGCGGGGAAGAAATCGAGGAGCTGGCCAAACACGGCATCGCCTTTGAGGTGGTGCCCGGCGTCACCTCGGCCACCGCCGCGGCCACCTATGCGGGCGTGCCTATCACCCACCGGGATTACACCGCCTCGGTGGCCTTTATCACCGGCCATGAAGACCCCACCAAGGAGGTCTCCAACATCGCCTGGGACAAGATTTCCACCGGTATCGGTACCCTGGTTTTCTACATGGGGATCAAGAATCTGCCCTGCATCACCGAGAATCTGATCAAGCACGGCCGCTCGCCGGAGACCCCGGTGGTGGTGGTGCGCTGGGCCTCCACCCCGATTCAGCAATCGGTGGTGGGAACGCTTGCCACCATCGCCGAAGTGGTCAAGAAGGAAAAGATCAAGCCGCCGGCCCTCATCGTGGTGGGCGAGGTGGTCAAGCTGCGCGACACCATCAACTGGTTCGAGAAAAGGCCGCTGTTCGGCAAGCGCATCCTGGTGACCCGGACCGTCTGCTGGAGGATCAGGGCGCGGACTGCGTGGAGGGGGCCACCATCGCCTTGGCGCCGCCGGATAGCTGGGATGATCTCGATGCGGAGCTGAACCGGCTGGGCGAGTACCAGTGGCTGGTGTTTACCAGCATCAACGCCATCCGTTTCTTCTTTACCCGACTTTTTGAACGGGGGTTGGATTGCCGGGCCCTGGCCGGGCCCAAGATCGCCGTGGTCGGCACAGCCACCGCGGAGATCTTGAAGGAATACGGTCTTGCCGCCGATCTGGTGCCCGAGGAATTCACCGGCGAGGGGCTGGCCGCCAGCATGGTGGCGCAGGGGGTGAAGGGCTGCAAGGTGCTGCTCCCCAGAGCCAAGAAGGCCCGGGAGGTGCTGCCGGAGATCCTGCAGGAGAACGGGGCCGAGGTTGCCATTGTGCCGGTGTATCAGAATGTCCGGCCCAAGGATTACGACCTGGTGCGCCAGGAACTGGCCGAAGGCGGGATCGACATGGTCACCTTCACCAGCTCTTCCACGGTGACGAACTTTTTGGAAATGCTGGGGCCGGAGCGTGATTCGCTGCTGGCCGGAGTCAAGGTGGCCAGCATTGGCCCGATCACCGCCAGAACCGCGGAAAAAGCGGGGCTTGCCATCGACGTGCAGCCAAAGACTTACACCATCCCGGCCTTGGTGGAAAGCATTCTTGATTTTTACGAGAAATAATGTCCTCGTAAAAATCAAAGAAGGCGGTCGGTCCCTTCGCCTCCCCCTTTAGCAAAGGGGGACTGTGGGGGATTTTAAAACGACGAAATCTACGATCCACTCCGTAAAATCCCCCTCCCCCCCTTTTGTTAAAGGGGAGAAATCAGTCGATCTTGTCAAAAGCCTTCTGGCTGGCCCCGCACACCGGACATTTTTCCGGAGCCTCGCCCTCGCAGGTGTAGCCGCACACCGAGCAGACATGAAAAGCCGTTTCCTCCTGATTGCCCAGGCTGTCCAAGGCTTTCTGGTACAGGGCAGCGTGAATTTTCTCCACCTCATTGGCATAGCCGAAGCTGCGTTCCGCCGATTTGTGCCCTTCCTCCTTGGCCGCGGCAATCATGTCCGGATACATCTCCTGAAACTCGTGGGTTTCGCCGCTGATGGCCTCTTTCAGGTTGGCGGCAGTGTCGCCGATACCCTTGAGCGCGCGGAGATGGGCGTGGGCATGGATGGTTTCCGCATGGGCCGCGGCGCGAAACAATCTGGCCGTCTGCTTGAATCCCTCTTTGTCCGCCTTGTCGGCAAAGGCCAGATACTTGCGGTTTGCCTGCGACTCCCCGGCAAATGCCTCCCAAAGATTCTTTTCTGTTTTGGTCATGCGATTTCTCCCTGTGCAAAATGATCTGTTTGTGGCGGCCTGACAAAAAAAACCCGCATCACGAAAAAACAATGGGTGATCTCAGGACAAAAAAAGGTTTTAAAAAAAGATTATTCATGGGTAAATAGGTTCAATTTCTCGAAAAAAGAAAGGCCAGGATCTAGGGGATCCTATTCGACATAGTATCCGTCAAAATCAAGGAAAACACCATGAAAAAAAGAATCCTTCTTCCCGACGAAGAGCGCATCACCCAATGGTACAACGTTATGGCAGACATGCCAGGCGGCATGCATCCTCCCTTGAATCCCGCCACCAAGCAGCCGCTGACTCCGGACCTGATGGCGCCCATCTTCCCCATGGGGCTGCTGGAGCAGGAGATGAGCGACAAGCGCTGGATCGACATCCCCGAAGAGATCCAGGACATCTGGTCCATCTGGCGGCCCTCCCCCCTGGTGCGCGCCAATTTCCTTGAGGAAAAGCTGGGCACCAAGGCAAAGATCTATTTCAAGTACGAGGGCGTCTCCCCTGCCGGCAGCCACAAGACCAACAGCGCCGTGGTGCAGGCCTATTACAACAAGCGGGAAGGCGTCAAACGCTTGGCCACCGAAACCGGGGCCGGTCAGTGGGGCAGCGCCCTGGCCTTTGCCACCCATAAGTTCGGCCTGGAGTGCAAGGTCTACATGGTGCGGGTTTCCTACGACCAGAAACCGTAC
>PHAW01000191.1 GCA_002841785.1 Deltaproteobacteria bacterium HGW-Deltaproteobacteria-3
GCAGAGTGATTCCGGCAAAAAAATTACCGTGGGCAAACCGGGAGGCCGTATTACTGTCCTCGCCTTCTGGGGCGCCGATCTACCCACCAAAAAACAGCGATCCACCCAAGCACTGAACCAGCTCCAGCAACTGGCCCCCTTTTTCCAGGAAAAGCAGGTCGACTTGCTGGTGGTCAACGCCCAGGGAGACTCTGCAGAGGTCATGAAAGAGGTTATAGCCGCCTCGGGACTCTCCTCCCCGACCTATCTGGATTCGGATCAAAGCGCTTACCGCAACCTGGGTCTCCTGGTAATGCCGGCGGTAATGCTCGTTGACAAGGGGGGCAAGGTGGTCAATGGGTTTGGCTACAGCCAGGAGATGGTCAGCAGGCTCAAGGGCGAAATTGAAATTCTGCTGGGAGAAAAAAACCGGGCGCAATTCGAGGCCGAACTCCACCCGGTCATGATCGACAAAAGCAAGGAAGAGAAGGATGGCGCTCGGCATCTGAACATGGGGCGTGTCCTGGCCAAAAAAGGACAGCCCGATGCCGCCGCCAGGGAATATGCCCTGGCCATCAAAAACTCTCCGAAGCTTGCCGACGCCCATATCCAACTAGGCTGCGTCCTCGTTGAGCTGGGCAAACTCGCGGAAGCGCAAACCGCCATCGACACTGGTTTGGCTCTGAACCCCGGCTCTGTAGAGGGCGAAATCTGCAATGCGCAAATACGGGCGGAAAAGGGAGAGGTTGCCCAAGCTATCGCCGATCTGCAGCCCATGGTTTTTCGCAACAACCGCAATCACCATTTACATTATATCCTTGGCACATTCCATGCCAAAAAAGGCGACCACGAAAAGGCCTCCCAGGAATTTCGCAAGGCCTATGAATTGCTCAGCAGGCAGGCACACGCTGAAGAGTGATCCCGTGGAAGTTCAACCGCCAGCCACATGCACTCAACACAATACGGGATGAAGATGAAAAATCCTCCGGAACACGCATCGGACAAACGGTTGCCCCGAAAGAACAGGCCTGTGCACGCCATGCTGCTTCTTATGCTTGCCTCGTTCTTTTTCCCAGCGGCCGCCTGGGCTGAAGACCCTGAGATACTCTACCCGCCGGCAAAAGCCCTCATCCATGCCAAAATTCCGTCGATATCCATTATTGCCCGGCAAAAAGATGACAAGGGCCTCAGCCAGGTCCGGGTCAGAAGCGGCGACATCCTGTACTCACCGCTCGGCATATGGGCCGCCCAGGGTTCCCACTATCTCCATTTCAACGTACCGCTCAAGCCCGGCAAAAATTCCTTCGAGCTTCTCTCTTCCGGAAAAAATATTTCCATCACCTACAAGCCCTTGCGCTCCCTGTCGACTTTTAATCCCAACGACAAGGACGCCTATCTTTTTCACCGCAATGAAGTGCTGCCCGAGAGCTGCACCCAATGCCACGACCCAAAAAAAATAAAACTCTCGGAGAACCTCAGCGGCGAGGCCCAGGCCCTCTGCTTCTCCTGTCATAAAAATATTCTGGGAAAGACTCCTTGGCAACACGGGCCAGCCGTCAACAAACAATGCCTTGCCTGCCATAAAGAAACGGGCTCCCCTTTAAAAATCACCATCCCCGGCGGGAAATCGGAAAACCTCTGCTTCCGATGCCACGTCAACAAAAAATCCTGGCTCCAAAAGAGCCACATTCACGGCCCGGTCGGCACGGGGGATTGCACGGTTTGCCATAATCCCCATGGCGACATCGAGCAATTCCAGCTTTGGGCTGCCGGCAAAGACGAACTCTGTGTCGCCTGCCATACAGACAAAAAGACCTTGGTCAGCGGCAAAAAGCCCGTCTACTATGTGCACGGAATCCTAAACGGTATCGGTTGCATCGCCTGCCATGATCCCCATGCCACCAACAATGCTTTCCAGCTCTATAAACCGATCAACGATCTTTGCACGGGGTGTCACACAACCCTTAAGGGAGTCACCAGGGGACACCCGGTGGGAGGGCACCCGGTTTCGGGCGCAAAAGACCCCCGCAGACCGGAACGCTCATTCACCTGCACCAGTTGCCACAACCCCCACGGCTCTGATTTTAAGTTCCTGCTGATCGGCGATATTCTGGGCGGCCATATCTGCAGTCAATGCCATTATTAAGAAGGCAACCTCATTCATGGCACACTTTTTTCCCCGCACGACAACCGCCCGCAACAGATCTTCGCGCCCAACAGGGTTGACAGGGCGCTGTGCACGCCACTGTTTTTGCCTCGCATTCTGCCTCCTCTGCATTACCGCCACTTCCGGACGCTGCCGCGCAGAGGAGCCGGCGGCGGCTCCCGCCGCCCAACAACCAATGAGCGTGGTGACCATCCTCAGCGACGACAACCAGGGAAAACCGTTACGTTTTCCGTCCACCGTTGCCTTTGATCCGGAACAGGAAGAAATATACGTCATCAATGGCGGAAAAGTTGGCTTTGTCATTTATGACAACGACTTCATCCCCCACCTTTTCCTCGGAGCCGGTCGAGGCATTGATTCTCCGCACAGTGTTTTTTTCGACACCAGGGAGGGAAATATCTTTGTCTGCCAGGGGAAGTCGGCCAACCACCCGCCGCGGCTTACCATTCTGAACGGCGCCTTTTTTCCGGTCAAGGAGATCGTTTTCGACACTATTCCGGAAGCTGAAAATTTTTCTCCCTTTCGCGGCGCTCTGGGAAAGACGGGCAACATATATTTGGTCGACAACAATATTCGCGGCGTCCTGGTCCTTGACAGGGACGGGAATTTTCTCCGTTGGCTCAAGCCCAAGGACAAAATTCTCCGGAAGATCGTCCGGGAGACTGCGGAAAAAAATTCACCGACCGAAAAAGAAGACATTGAGACGCCCTCTCCGTCGGAACCTCCCCCCGAAACCGCCCTCCTTGACCTGCCGCCGGAACTTCGCCCAAAGGCTCGAGCCCGTGCAGCGGAATCACCAGGAGGCCCCACATCGGAACCGATCATAATCACCGACATCATGACGGACAGCGATGGGCATCTTTTCTTCCTCAGTGAAGAAACCAGCAAGGTCTATGTATACGCGGCCAATGAAGAATTCCTGTTCAGTTTCGGCGAAAAGGGAGGATCCACCGGAAAAATGAGCCGGCCGCGAGGGATTGCCATCAACGAAGGCCGCAAGATTATTTACATCGTTGATTACATGCGTCACACCATCCTGGCCTACGACCTGGCGGGGAAGTATCTTTACGAGTTCGGCGGACGCGGCAGCGGCCCCCTCTGGTTCAACTTTCCGAACTCCATCACGGTGGACCGGAAAGGACGGCTCATTGTTGCCGACCTGTTCAACAATCGTGTCCAAATTCTCAAAACGGAATTCGACATGACCTTTACCGGCTCCAAGGGGCTG
>PHAW01000192.1 GCA_002841785.1 Deltaproteobacteria bacterium HGW-Deltaproteobacteria-3
CTTTGAGGTTGCCGCAAAGCGCATGAGCGCGGACACCTTTAATATCTCCAATTCCGGCAGCAGCACGGTGAAAGGGGAAACCCTGATTGATACCGCGCGAAATCTGGCGGCCATGAATCCCGACTGTATTATTCTCCGGCATCCCAGTTCAGGGGCGGCCCGTTTGCTGGCCGATCATATCAACGCCTCCGTGATCAATGCCGGAGACGGAACCCACGAGCATCCAAGCCAGGGACTCCTTGATTTGATGACGGTCCGGGAAGCCAAGGGCGGGATTGCGGGTTTGAAAATCGCCATTATCGGCGACATAGCCCATAGCCGGGTGGCGCATTCAAATATTATCGGTTTTTCCAAGATGGGGGCGACCGTAACGGTGAGCGGCCCGGCGACGCTGATCCCCCCAGGCATCACGGAACTGGGCGCCCAAGTCAGCCGCACCGTGCTCGAGGCGGTTGATGGGGCGGATGTGATCATGGCCCTGCGGATCCAGAAAGAGCGGCAGCAGGATCCACTGTTTCCGACTCTGCGGGAATATGCGAAATTTTTTGGCATCTCGCAAAAGGTGGTGGACGCAGCCAAGCCCGAGGCGATCATCATGCATCCCGGACCGATAAACCGGGGAGTTGAGCTCGATCCCACGCTAGCGGACGGCAGCCGGTCGGTGATTCTGGAGCAGGTTACCAACGGAGTGGCGGTGCGGATGGCTTTGATTTACCTGATAATGGGAGGCGATTAGCATGCCCGGAGGTATTCTGCTAAAGAATGGGCGCGTGATTGATCCGGCAAACGGAATCGATCAGATCCGCGATGTGTTGATCGTCGATGGCAGGATACGCGCGGTGGGTCAACCAGGTTCCCTTTCCGGGCAGGACGGCCTTGCCTATGACGTGACGGGCAAATGGGTGGTGCCGGGGCTGATCGACATGCATGTCCATTTGCGCGAGCCAGGGCAGGAGTACAAGGAAACCATTGAAACCGGCACCCGCGCTGCCGCGGCCGGGGGTTTTACCGCCGTGGCAGCCATGCCGAACACCAAACCGGTCAATGACAATCAGACCGTGACCGTGTTTATTCTGGCCAAGGCTGCGGAAGCTGGTCTCGCCAGGGTTTATCCGGTGGGGGCGATCAGCAGCGGGAGCAGCGGGGAACATCTGGCCGAGTTCGGCGAACTTCGCCAGGCCGGGGCGGTTGCTGTAACCGACGATGGGTTGCCGGTGGGCAACAGCCAGCTCATGCGCCGCGCCCTCGAGTATGCCGGCAACCACGATCTGCTGGTTATTTCCCATGCCGAGGATCTGTCGCTCAGTCACGGCGGCGTGATGAACGATGGCGCGCTGGCCACTCGGCTCGGGTTGCGGGGCATCCCCCATGTGGCCGAAGAGATCATGGTGTATCGCGATCTGGCCCTGGCTGAGTTTACCGGGCGGCCCATCCATATCGCCCACGTCAGCACTCGGGAGTCGTTGGCTCTGATCCGGAGAGCCAAGGAAAAGGGTGTGGCTGTGACCGCGGAAACAGCACCGCATTATTTTACCCTTACCGAGAAAGCGGTGGATGGTTACAACACTCTGGCCAAGATGAATCCTCCCCTGCGCACCGAGGCGGATGTCGCCGCAGTGCGAGAGGCCTTGCGGGACGGAACCCTTGACGCCATTGCCACGGATCATGCGCCGCACGGCGGGCTTGATAAGGACCGGGAATTTGATCTGGCTGCCAACGGCATAATAGGCCTGGAAACAGCGGTGCCGTTAACCTTGCAGCTCGTGCGGGAGAATCAGCTCGATGCCCGGAGGATGGTGGAGCTGCTTGCGGTGAATCCGGCCAGGATTCTCGGGGTGCCCGGCGGGACGCTTTCCGTGGGCGCTCCGGCGGATATTGCGGTGATTGATCCGGAGAAGAAGTTTGTCTTTACCGAGGAGTCCATTCAGTCCAAAAGCAGGAATTCCCCGTTTCTTGGTTGGGAGCTGCAGGGAAAGGCGGTGTTGACCATCATGGCCGGCCGGATAACCTGGCAGGAAGCCTTCAGCTCTTGATGTCCAGCAGGTTGCCAAGCATCTCATCTTGGATCTGCACGGTTTTCAGGTTGGCCTGAAAAAAACGGCGGCTCAACATCATGTTGGGCAGCTCTTCGCTGAGCTCCACGTTTGATTTTTCAACCAGGGTTTCCCCCTGGGAAGTTTGTTCATACACCATGGGCCCGGGTGTTTGAATCTGTTGCACCACGGCCTCGACGCCCTGTGTTTCCTGTTCCTGCAACGTTACCCGTGTTTTTTTGTAGCCATCCGTATTTATGTTGGCCACATTATTGGCGTTTGATTCGATTTTTTTCTGGATGGCGGTCAGGCCGGAAAGCGCCGAATGGATGCCGGAAATCATGGGGTTGCCTCCTGAGGTCCTTGCGTACAGTATCCCTTATCATATTTCCTTATCGGTCTGTTTGGCAAGCAGCTTTAATTTTGTAGGTGGCAATCGGGCCGTTTTGCAGGTATATGTAAGAGGACTTTGGCGGCGCACCCCGCCTGTTCAGGGGCCGGGAATTGTCGCCCATCGGCACCCCTTCGCTGCAACGATTTTTTCTGATGATACATGAGGGTTGCCATGCCTTTTTATACCGCCCAGGATGTGGCCCGGTTTTTCCTCAATCCGCTCTTCCCGGCATTTTTTATCGGCTTGATTCTGTTGCTCAAAAAGGAGCGGACACGCTTCGGCCTTTTTTTTCTGCTGGTCTATCTCTACGGAGTCAGCATTCCGTATCCTTCACAGGTTGTCATGGCCAGATGGTCGGTGGCGGATACCGTGGACCGGCATAGCAGGTATGATGCCGCCGTGGTGCTGGGAGGGATTGTTGATTACAAGTGGTATGTGCTGCATGCGGCGGAGAATGAAAAAGTGATCTTCAAACACGTTTCCGGCTACCAGCAACTGGGGCAGAGTTCCGCGCGGATCCTGATGGGGGCCGCGGCGGTAAAAAGCGGCCTGGCCGATACTTTGCTCCTCAGCGATGTGAGCATCAAGGGGGTGAACGAGACCGCAATCCTCCTCGATCTTCTGGAAAGGCAGGGTATTGATCCCGAAAAGATCGCGGTCCACGGCAAGGTCTACAACACCCTGGCCGAGGCCAAAAGCGTCAAGGCGTATTGCGAGAGCAATGGAATCAAGAAGATCTTGCTCATCACCTCGGCCAGCCACATGCGGCGGGCAGCGGCATTTTTCCGGAAGCAGGGGGTGAATCCGGACCTGTTGTCTGTTTCGCGGGACAACAGGCCCATAACCAGGGAAAGTTTCATCCCTTCCAGCGACGGCTTGGAGGATACCTACGGGATGCTCTATGAGCTTGTCGGCTACACCGCCTATTTGATCCAGGGCAAGCTGT
>PHAW01000193.1 GCA_002841785.1 Deltaproteobacteria bacterium HGW-Deltaproteobacteria-3
CATGCAGACCCTGGATGACGCGATCATGGATCTGATCAAGAAAGGCTGGATTTCCGGGGATGACGCCTACATAAACTGCATCGACAAGAGCAAGTTCGTGCAGTTCCTCAAGAAGCCGCCCACGGACTTTACCGACGCCTAAAGGTGGCGCCGCTCCTGTTCATGCATTCACGGGCGGGGCGAATCGTTTGCGGTCCGATGGGGGGTGGCCGTGAGCTTTTTCCCGTCGGAGAGAAAAGAGATGGTGCCATGGCGGGCCGTTGAAAAGATATCTCCTCCGGAGTCCTGATATTGCACCGGGGGAAACGGCTCCTTCTTGCCCGTTGAGACCACGGAGTAGCGCGGCCCCACGGCCTCCATGAACCGGGGGCTGCCCGACGATCCCAGGCCATGATGGGGCAGGAGGAGAACCTCGGCCTTGAGTTGGTTGCTTTTCTGCAGGATGTGTTCCTCGTAGTCCTTTTCTATGTCCCCGGGAAAAAGAAAGGTGTTTTCGCCGTGGTCCAGGCGCAGGACCAGGCCCCTGTTGTTGGGGTTGCCCGCGGCCGGTTCCGTGTTTTCGGTCAGAGCCAGATTGGCCAGGCAGGTGATGGCAAGGCCGGCATTCCCGCAGGCAAGCACTTCCCCGGCCCTGGCAACCCGCACCTGACAACCGGCCTCTTTCGCCCCAAGAAGGAGCGCGGCAAAGCCCGGTTCCTGGCTGCTGGCTTCGCTGAGCCAGAGAATCTTGGGCTGAAAGCGTTGTATGATCCAGGGCAGGCCGTTAAAATGGTCGGCATGGGCATGGGTGAGGATGATCTGGTCCACCCGCCTGATTTGCTGGTGCCAGAGAAATGGCGCGATCACCCGTTCCCCCACGTTGAAAAGGCCGGTGGGCGGTCCGCCCCCGTCGATGAGGATGACCTGGCGGTCTGCTTGTTTCACGACCGCAGCGCTGCCGTTTCCCACAGCCAAAAAAGAGACCTGCATCGAGTTGTCGTGCGCTTCCGGCAACCGGGCGTAGCCGGAAAGCAGCAGGGCGAAGCAGGCAAGCATGGCCAGAAGGGGGAGCGTTCGCCTGTGGCGGAAGATCAGGAACAGGAGCGCGTAGGAAAGAATTAGCAGCGGGATGGTCGGGGTGGGGAGCCAGAAAGAGGAAAACGGCAGTCCGGCGAGAAAACCGGTCAGGGCATGGGAGATCTGGATGCCGATGGCGCCGGTTTGTAAAAAGAAGAGCGCGATGGCGGGGGCGAAGGATTCGGTGAGAATGGCCAGCAACCCCAGGGGCAGGGTCCAGAAGCACAGAAAAGGCGTGACCAGCAGGGTGGTAACGGGGCCTGTCAGGGAAATCCGGTTGAAATGGAGCAGGGCGAGCGGAGCGGTGGCAAGGAAGGCGGCGCCTGAAATGAAAAGCCCGGAGATGAGGAAGTATCGCAACCTCTGCCAGGGGGTCCGGTTGTCTTTTTGGGGACGCCAGGCAGCGATCCGCGGCATGACGAGGACTATCGCCGCGGTGGCGGCAAAGGAGAGCTGGAAGGAGGCGGTGTGGATGCTGAGGGGGTTGGCCAGGAGAATGCAGAAAGCGGCAATGGCGAGATTGTTCAGGCTGGACCATTGGCGGTCGAGAATAATGGCGGCCATGAAGACACCGGTCATGAGCAAGGCCCGCATTACCGGCGGTTGAAAACCGGCAAGACCGGCATAGAGAAAGAGTGCCGGAAACGAGAGAATCAGGGAGATTTTGGCCGCGGGCAGCCGGAGCAACAGCCTGGGTGAGCGGTTGGCCAGAAAACGAAAGAAAATCGTGGCCAAAAATGCCACGACAACGAGATGGCTCCCGGAGATGGCAAGGAGATGCATGATGCCGGCAGCCTGGTAGTGTTCCGTGATTTCCGGCGAAATGGCGCTGCGGTCGCCAAGGAGGAGGGCCTGGTACAGCGCGGCGTTGTCCGGGGCAAGATGCGCGTGGAGAAAGGCCTCGAACTGTTGCCGGAATCCTTCAAGAAAATATCTCGGCGGAGGAAGGCTGCTCGCGGCAGGAGGGGAAATGGGCTGGATGAAAAGGGGGGTGGCTACCCAGCCCTTGACCAGGATCTCCTCGGCGGCCAAATATTCTGCGTAGTCAAAGACTCCTGGGGTTGACGGCTTGTCCGGCAGGGAAAGCCGGGCGCGCACCAGATAGTCCCGGCCGGGAACGAGCCCCTTGAGCAGGGGGGCGTTGAGCGTGAGCAGGACGCGGCCTGCTGTGGCACGAGGAGCTTGGGCCGAAGGGAGGAGGATGCTGTCCGTTTCAAGAATGAGATGGGTTTTGCCATTCTTGAAAACAGGTTTTCGGATCAATGTGCCGGTCAGGCTGGCATCCTGCTTTTCCGGGACGAGGCGTGCGAGATGATGGGGTGGCAGCGGAGGCGCCAGAAACGACCCTGTGTACAGCAGGCCGCAGAGGGAGAACAGGGGAAGCAGCAGCAGGGGGAGAAACCACGATCGCGCCTGGGGCGGGGAGAGCAGAGAGAGAACAGACAGTACGGCAATCAGGGCGGCAGCCGGCCACAGAGGGGCGGTGGCCGGCAACCAGCCGGTCGCCGCAGCCATCGCGCCGGCGGCAAAGGCCAGGAGTGCCGGAAGAAGCGGGTTGCGGTCTGTCTCTGGCAGCATGTATTTTGTCTGCGGACTTACGGCTGGGAAATGATCAGCAAACGGCGGCTGATCGTATTATCCGGCATGGCGCTGCATGCGCGGAGGTGCGAAAGGGAAAACGAAACAGGCGAGTTCAGTCCAGAAAATGCTTGAGCTTCTCCCGCCGGCTGGAATGCCGCAACCGGTTAAGCGCTTTTTTCTCGATCTGCCGGATGCGCTCCCGCGAGACGTTGAACCGCTTGCCGATCTCTTCCAGGGTGTATTCCGCATCCTCGCCAATGCCGAAGCGCAGCCGGATGATCTTTTCTTCCCGGGTGCTCAGGGTGTTGAGGATGCTGGTAACCCGGTCGGAAAGCTGTTGGTTCTGCACCGCCTCGTAGGGAGAAACCGACTCCTGGTTTTCCAGGAAGTCTCCCAGGGTGGAGTCGTCGTCGCCCACCGGGGTTTCCAGGGAGATGGGTTCCCTCGAGGCCTCCAGGATGGCGAGGATCTTGTCCATCGGCAGCCCGGTTTTTTCGGAAATTTCAATGGGGGTCGGCTCGCGGCCCAGCTCCTTGAGGAGCGAGTAAAACGCCTTGAAGAACTGGCTGCGGAGTTCCAGAAAATGCACCGGCAGCCGGATGGTTCTCGTCTTGTCCAGGATGGCCCTGGTGATCGCCTGCCTGATCCACCAACTGGCGTAGGTGCTGAATTTGTTGCCCTTGGTGTAGTCGAAGCGGAAAACGGCCCGCATCAGGCCGAGGTTGCCTTCCAGCGTTTGGCGATGCTGACCACCAGGCGGAGATTGGCCTTGATCATGGCATCCTTGGCAACTTCGATGGAGCGGTGGAACATTTCCAGCTTGCACTGCATCTCCTGAAGCTTTTTGTTGCGCGGATGCATCTCGCAGGCCTTGGCAATGGCGCGCATCATGAAATTGAGGTGCTGTTTTTTGGGCTTCAGGGTCGGGTCGCGTTTTTCCCACAGGTCAATGCGCTCAACCAGTTGGCGCAGTTCCTCGGTTCCGTGCTGGTCCTGGCGAACCGAGCGGATAATCCCGTCAAATCCCTCGCGGATGCTTTTGCTGTATTTTTCTTCTTCCTGCGGGGTGAGCAGCTCGAACTTGCCCATTTCCCGGAGGTAGGTGGTGGTGGTTTCTTCCGGCTCCGGACTATCCTCCTTGGAGACAAGGGCGGCGGCGTCCATGAGTTTATCGTCATCATCGTCAAGGGGGATGTCTTCAAGCTGGCCGTCCCCGCTGCCCTCCCAGCTCTTGCCGTCGAGGGTTTTCTTCTTGCCGGATTTTTCCTGGCTGACTATTTCGATATTGTTCTCGTTGAGAAAATCGAAAATACCGTCGATGGCTTCAGCGTCCTTGCCCTCAGGAATCAGGTCGTTCAGGAAGGAGAGGGTTACGCATCCCTCATCTTTTCCGGCTTCGAGGAGTCTTGCTTTTATATCGGCAGGCACGGGCTAACCTCTCCTGGTTTCAAAGTTTTCTTTCTGTTGCATGCAAATACAGGGTGTTATAGTAAAAAATGATTAATAATTTTTTTTGCGGAGTTCCGTTATTTGCGAAAAAAATGTTGACACTGGGCCGATTAGTCAATACTATTCCGCATCGCATACGAAAAAGTCATGCACATATCCTTCCTTTGTTTTTTTTAAGGCCAAGATAATCCGAGAATACATATTCAGCCCTCTAGCCAGATTCTCGAAAAACAACCTGTTTAATTTCATATCGTGCTCTCTGTAAAATTTTCGCATTGTCGAAAATAACCAGTACTCCTTCATTTTTTTGTGGTGGTGTTCGCTGGAATTTTCGTGGTCCTGCGGAAATATTTCAAATTTTTTTCATTTCAGACTTTGTGTGTTGTGATGGGTCCGGGCACGGATATCAGCGCAGCGTTTTTGTCGCGCTTCGGTCTGAATTTTTTACTCTTGCCGTGGCTGGCCGAGGTTCAAGCAAGGCAATGATTATAACCATACTATAGCGAGAGAGTGTCCGTGAGATGGAGAAAGGGATTGCATGAACTTATCTGAACTTAAATTAATGAAGATTACCGAGCTGACCAAGCTCGCCAAGGATTACCGCATCTTGAGGTGCTGCCGGACGGCTTCGGTTTTCTGCGGGCGCCGTATTACAATTATCTGCCAGGCCCCGACGACATCTATGTTTCGCCTTCCCAGATCCGACGGCTCAATCTCCGCACCGGGGATACCATTGAAGGGCCGGTGCGCACCCCCAAGGAAGGGGAGCGCTACTTTGCCCTGCTCAAGGTTGACAGCGTCAATTATGATCCGCCGGAAAAGGCCCGGGATAAAACCCTGTTTTCCAACCTTACCCCGTTGCATCCCCAGGAACGTATTCACCTTGAGCGGGAGCCGGACAATTATTCCATGCGGATCATGGATATCATGTCCCCCATCGGCAAGGGCCAGCGCGGCCTGATCGTTGCTCCGCCCCGAACCGGCAAGACGGTGTTGATCAAGGATATCGCCAACAGCATCACCAGGAATCACAAGGAGATCATTCTCATCGTTCTGTTGATTGATGAGCGGCCCGAGGAAGTAACCGACATGGCCAGGGGCGTCAATGCCGAGGTGATCAGTTCCACCTTTGACGAGCCGCCCCAGCGTCACATCCAGGTGGCCGAGATGGTGCTTGATAAGGCCCGCAGGCTTGTGGAGCACAAGAAGGACGTGGTGATCCTGCTGGACAGCATTACCCGCCTTGCCAGGGCGTACAATACGGTGGTGCCGCCCAGCGGCAAGATTCTTTCCGGCGGTGTTGATTCCAACGCCCTGCATCGGCCGAAGCGGTTTTTCGGCGCGGCGCGCAACATCGAGGAAGGCGGCAGTCTGACCATCCTTGCCTCCGCCTTGATCGAGACCGGCAGCCGGATGGATGAGGTTATCTTCGAGGAGTTCAAGGGGACCGGCAATATGGAGCTTGTGCTCGACCGCAAGATCGCGGACCGGAGAATCTTTCCCGCCATCGACATGACCAAATCCGGAACCCGCAAGGAAGAGATGTTGCTCACGGCGGAAGAGTTGAACAAGGTCTGGATCTTGCGCAAACTCCTCGGCTCCATGAATCCCATCGACGCCATGGAGTTTTTCCTCAATAAGATGAAGGGAACCCGCTCCAATGCCGAATTTTTTGATTCCATGAAGGGCGGTTGATTTTGCTCAATCCGTAATTCCTGGCTTGCAAAAAAAAGAATATAACGATATAGTCCACTGTTTTTTGCAGGTTTTGCCGGGAAATGTCCCCCCCGGCTGGGCTGTGTGTAATGGATTTCTTGTTAAATTACCGGAGGTTTCTGTCCATGAAAGAAGGTGTGCATCCCGAATATCATAAAATCAATGCCGTCTGTGCGTGTGGCAATGCCGTTGAGCTTGGTTCAAT
>PHAW01000194.1 GCA_002841785.1 Deltaproteobacteria bacterium HGW-Deltaproteobacteria-3
CGATCTGGCCGACGGCACCACGCTCTTTCTGGATGAAATCGGCGACATGAGCCTCAAGACCCAGGCCAAGGTGCTGCGCATCCTGCAGGAGCAGAAATTCGAGCGGGTGGGCGGCTCGAAAACCATCCAGGTCGAGGTTCGGGTGCTGGCCGCCACCAACAAGGATCTTGAGCAGGAGATCGAAAACGGCGCCTTTCGGGCGGATCTTTTTTACCGGCTCAACGTGGTACCCATCCAGGTGCCTCCCCTTCGGGAACGGAGGGAGGATCTTCCCCTGCTGGTTGCCGATTTCGTGGCGGATAACGCGAGAAAGGGACTGGGAGAAAAGGAATTCAGTACAGGCGCTCTGCAGGCCATGATGCGCCACGCCTGGCCGGGCAATGTCCGCGAACTGCGCAACTTTGTGGAGCGGGTCATGATCATGTGCCCGGCGGAAACGGTTGACGAGGCGGAAGTCGTGCGGCTGCTCGGCATTGCTCCTGGGGAAGACGCGCCTTCGGCCGCTGGCGTGGACGCGCTCTACCGCACCTTGAGCTACAAAGAGGCCAAGAAGATTTTCGAGCGGGATTTCTTGAAGGTCCGTCTCGCAGGCAATGAGGGGAATATTTCCCAGACCGCGGAACAAATAGGTCTGGAGCGGAGTCATCTGCACAGGAAGATGAAGTCCCTGTCCCTGGGTGAAGAATAAGGGAGGAGGCCATGAACGAATACGACACCACCCTTCCCGACCAGAAGGAGTGTACGGGCAGAAGGTGAAGATCATCTCCAGCGGCCTGCTGCCCATGCCCCAGAGCGAAGAGGCCGAAACCGGCAAGCCGGCCGCCGGCGGCGCGGCGGATTTTCATTTCGACACCAACCCGGAAGAGCTTATTGCCTATCTCGACGAGTATGTGGTGAGGCAGGATGAGGCCAAGGCCATTCTTGCCACCAAGATCTGCACCCACTTCAACCGGATCAGTTACGCCCAGGCCAATCCCCGCACGGCAAGGCGCAGCATGGGGCAGATCAAAAGCAACGTTTTGCTCATGGGCCCGACCGGGGTGGGCAAAACCTTCCTCATCAAGCTTATCGCCCGGCATCTCGGGGTGCCCTTCATCAAGGGCGACGCCACCAAGTTCAGTGAAACAGGCTATGTGGGCGGGGATGTTGATGATCTGGTCCGCGATCTGGTCCGGGAGGCGGACGGGGATATCGATCGGGCCCAGTACGGCATTATCTATCTGGATGAGATCGACAAGATCGCCACCAGCCCTTTCCGGATCGGGGCCGATGTTTCCCGTACCGGGGTGCAGCGCGCCCTGCTCAAGCCCATGGAGGAAACCGAGGTCGAGCTCAAGGTTGCCCACGATCCGGTCTCGCAGATCGAGGCCATCGAGCAGTATCGGGCAACGGGCAAGCGGGAGCGGCGGGTGGTCAACACCAAAAATATCCTTTTCATTATGAGCGGCGCTTTTGCCGGGCTTGAGGATATCATCAAGAAACGGGTGCAGCAGCAATCCATGGGCTTTGAAAGCTCCGTCTCCTCGTTGAAAACAAGCGGGCGGTTTCTCAAACAGGTCAAGGCAGAGGACCTCGTTGAGTTCGGCTTTGAAAGCGAGTTTGTCGGGCGTTTGCCGGTCATCGCCGTGCTCGATGAACTGAGCGAGGATGATTTTTACGAGATTCTGGCCAATCCCAACAGCTCCATCGTGGTTGCCAAGAAACAGGATTTCCGGGTGTACGGGGTCAATCTCCAGTTTGAAGACGCGGCGCTGCGCGAAATCGCCACTCTGGCCAAGCGGGAACGGACCGGAGCCCGCGGGCTGGTGAGTGTCATGGAGAAAATCCTGCTCCATTACGAGAAAAAGCTGCCCTCCACCAGCATCCGCCATCTTGTGGTGGATGTGGAGATGGTATGCTCGCCCGGGGTGGTGCTCGAAAGGCTCTTGGCGGACCCCGGGGTGCAGGCGGATCATCGGGCCCGTTTCGAGGCGTTGCAGGCTGTTGAGTTTGAGCGGTTGACATCCTTTATTCTCAAACGGATGGGGAATTACCTGGAAGACCATCAGGTGCTCACCACTCCGAAGCGATTGCAGCTCATGGCCAAGGAAAGTCAGGATCAGGATGTGGACCCCCGCGAGGTCTGCGATGGTTTCATCCGGTTGATTGAGGCCATTCACGGCAGCGAGGCGGAGATCAGCGAAAAATGCGGGGTACGGGTCAGTTTTAACGATGAGGCTGTTGACCAGATCCTGACGCGGGAGCTGCGGACCCTTGAGAACATCCAGACCGCGTGCGCTCATATTTTTCAGGCCATGGAGTACGGCTTGCGGCTCATGGGGCAGAAAAAAGGGGTTTCCCAGGTGGTTGTTCCCAAGGAGGGGGTCGATATGCCGGAGCGGTATATCAACACCCTGGTGGGGGAAGCCTTTAAGATTGAATAGCCGTAAGCGTTCAGCAGCACCGCATCTGCTTTGTCATCGGCCTGGTTCGCATACCTGGTGTATAGCGAACAGGCCTTTTTGTCGGCACTTCTGCCGACGATTGACACGCGCATCTGCGGCACTGCTGAACGCTTACTCTTCCGAGGTCACCGGAATTTCTGGGTCCCCGGTGGGTGATTATGAATAGCTATGCTGGGGGATGGCCTTGCTCCAGCAGAAAAAAGGAGAGCATTGATCATGATTTTTCCTGAATACCGGGCACGCAGACTCAGGCAGAACGAAAATTTCCGGGCGCTTATCCGAGAGACCAGCATTGCTCCGGCTCACCTTGTCTACCCGCTTTTTGTCATGCCCGGCAAGGGAGTGCGGGAAGAGGTGTCGTCCATGCCCGGGGTGTTTCGGATATCCGTGGACCAGTTGGCCAAAGAGGCCAAGGAGTGCATGGGGCTGGGAGTGAACTCCGTCATCCTTTTCGGGTTGCCCGACAAGAAGGATTCGAAGGGTTCGGGGGCGCATGCCAAGGACGGCATCATCCAGCGGGCCATCAAGGAGTTGAAGAATACGGCCCCTGCGCTCACGGTGTGCACCGATGTCTGCCTGTGCGAATACACCAGCCATGGCCATTGCGGCATTCTCCTCGACGAGGTGGTGGACAACGACTCAACCCTGGAGGTGCTGGCCAGGATCGCGCTTTCCCATGCCCAGGCCGGGGCCGACATGGTCGCGCCTTCGGATATGATGGATGGCCGGGTTGCCGAGATCCGGGGGATCCTGGATGAGAATAACTTCCACATGCTACCGATCATGTCCTATGCCGTGAAATACGCCTCCGCGTTTTACGGGCCTTTCCGGGACGCGGCGGAATGCGCGCCCCAGCACGGCGATCGCAAGGCCTACCAGATGGACCCGGCAAACGTGCGGGAGGCGCTGCGGGAGGCGACCCTGGATGTGGAAGAGGGCGCGGACATTCTGATGGTCAAGCCGGCCATGGCCTATTTGGACGTGATCAGCCGGTTGCGCGATGAGTTTGATCTGCCCATCGCCGCCTACCAAGTGAGCGGGGAGTACGCCATGATCAAGGCCGCTGCGGCCAATGGCTGGATCGACGGGGAGAAGGTCATGCATGAGAGCCTGCTCTCCATCCGGCGGGCTGGCGCGGATATCATCATCACCTATTTTGCCAAGGAGATGGCCAGACTGCTCGCTAAATAGGCGGGGCCCACGACGTCCATTGCGACATTCCGAAAGGGGAGAAGGGAGCCATTCCTTCTCCCCTTTTATGTGGGGGGTGCATGGCGTTTCGTTGGCTGTTACTTTGTAACCGTGATGCTGCTGCCCAGTTTTTCCACGATCTTGGGGCCGATTCCTTTTACCTTGCTCAGATCTTGTGTTGATTTGAACTGGCCGTTTTTTTGCCGGTACTCGACAATGGCCTGCGCCTTGGCAGGACCGATGCCTTGCAAGCCGTTGAGTTCCTTTGCCGTGGCTTTGTTGATATCCACGGCGGCAAAAGCGACGGCAGCCCAGCATAAACATCCGCACAGCGTTCCATGCACCCCCGCATGTTCGCGCAAGTGAAACAGGCAACATCACCGCCTAACCTTTTTATGCTGCTGAAAGGGTATTTGATAGTTAGGCTTGTGTCAAGACTGAAAATGGGAAAAATAGCTCTGTGGATGGGGAAGCGTGAATGTGTTTCGTGAAGCCTGTCTGAAATATGGAGATTGGTGCGGGTGCTTATCCGGTGGAGGAGGAAGTGGGGAGCGCAGGTGGCAGGGGGGTGAGCAGGTAGTCGGTTCTCACATTGCCGAGGCTTGCGAAAATGGTGGACTTGAGGGCTGGGTCGTTTTCGTACATGGGGGTGAGCCAAGAGCGGATTTTCTCCCTGCGGGAGTCCGCGGCAAGCGGGCAGGGGTTGGCCACCGGGGTAATGCCCAAGCTTTGGCCAAGGGCAACGATCCGTTTTTTTTCCACCATGGCCAGGGGGCGAATAAGGGCCAGCTTGCCGCCGAACAGTTCCTGTCTTGGCGCCATGGCGCTGAGGTTTCCCCCGTAGAACAGATTGAGGAAAAACGTCTCGATGATGTCCTCCTGGTGGTGGCCGAAGGCGAGTTTGTTGCAGTGATGTTCTTCAGCCAGGGAGAAAAGCCGGTTGCGGCGTTGCCTGGCGCAGTGATAGCAGCCGTTTTTGCCGTTTTGGGCGGCGAGCGCCTTGTGGCCGAAGTCGGTTCGCTCCATCAGCATGGGCAGATCGATGCGGCGGAGCTGTTCCCGGACCAGGTCGTATTCCGCGCCGCCGAAACCCATGTCGAGATGCACCGCCAGAAGCTCATAGCGGATTGGCGCCTTGCGGAGCCATTCCTTCAGCAGCCAGGAGAGGACCAGGCT
>PHAW01000195.1 GCA_002841785.1 Deltaproteobacteria bacterium HGW-Deltaproteobacteria-3
ATGTATGAGCGCATCCATTGTTGATCCATACATGTCGCCATCAAGTCTGAGGATGGATAATTTTGTTATTGGGGCATGTGGCAAAGTGTCTTTGAACCATCCTTTGAGAAAGACGACTTTGCTGTCGAGCAAGTTGTATCTTCTGAAATTTGCTTCTACATTTTCTTGAGAAACAGCAAGGAATTTTTCCGTGTGATGTGAATCCCCTCTGTCTGCAGGGAAATTGGTTGCGTCTGGCTTGGGGAGTCCTTCAAATGAGTCTGCAACAAATACGGTCCTTTCGTTTTCTTCATAGGCACTGAGTACTGCTTTCATGAAAATGCACGCGCCACCGCGCCAAACTCCGGTTTCAATAAGATCGCCTTCGATTTTGTTTCTTAAAACCTCCTCAATGCAGTATTGGATATTGTCCAGCCTTTTCAAACCGATCATGGTTTCCGCATACATGGGCCAGATAATCCCTTCCTCGCGATCTTTTTCTTTGTAGTTGGCAATTTCTACTATCTGTAGCTTGAAGCGGCGAAGAATTTTTGTAAGGTTGTGTGTGAAATAGCGTTTTGCGGCGGATCTTTTATAGTTGAATGTTTCGAGAGGGATCCCGGGTTCTGGCCATAGCGTAAACGACAATGTCTTTTTCATCAGGTCAAGATAGAGGGATATCGCGGTATTTTTCATAATTGTTCTCTTGGGTTTCTTGATTGTTTTGGTGAGTTAATTACAATGGTTTAATTAATAGCCCTTGTCCTGATGGCAGGGAGACAATCCGCGATTTTTTTGTTTCAGCAGCATCGTCTAAGGCCATTTTTTGTGCTTCATGCCCAACGTAGGCATAATCATCGAGTAAAACAAAAGCTCCAGGGGATAGCTTCTCCCAGAAGAAATTCAAAGAGGCTACTTCTGGTGACGAACAGTTCATGTCCAAATGCAGATATGCAATTGTTGTTGCTTCGACGGAGGGTAAGGTCTCGGGGATCGGTCCTTGGATGATTTTGATATTTTTCCATTGGGAAAAATTTGTTCGAACAGATTCGGCTTGATCTGCATAAAAACCGTTTTCCAGTGCCCTTTTATTTTTTTCTAGCGCACCTGTCTGGATATCAAGTTCAGAGAGATAACGATTGTCCAACCCGCAAAATGTATCAAGAAGATAGAAGGTTTTGCCCATTGTATCCCAATCAAGATATTCCATGATGGCAGAGCTAAGAAAACCACGATTTACTCCACATTCAACGAAATCTCCAGCAAGTTTGCTTGCCGAATAGGCGGCCCATAATCCGATATGAACGCGCCAGTGCCAAAGATAATCATTGCCGGCAGCGACTGTTCCCCTTTGGTATGCTTTTAAAAAAGACGGGTCAGTCATGAAATCATGATTATGAAGGCTTCTTAATCCGTCTTGATCATAAATTTCTTTTGTTTTTGCTTGGATCGTATACCCAAAGGGTTCAATAATCTTATTACAGGTCGTTCGGAAGCTCATGGATTACCTTATAGCCTTTGCCAAGTTGAAGGGATTAAATCTTTAGTGTTGAAAGTTTCTTCCTTAAACCATCTGTCCGGGGATAAGACCAATTTATCCGGATATTGGTTGAGCCACGCTCCCCACCAAGAAAAGCTGCTGTTGGCAATGATATGATGTCTACACTGACTCATCAGGCGCAAATCTTCGTAATTTTTTTTTGGGCCGTTGTGGCTGATGAATGTGACTGGGTGTGTGATTTTTAAATTTTTCTCCGCCCAGTCAGGATCATCGCTGAAGATGAAAAAATAAGGGTGATTAATTGTGTGGGAGAGATGTTCGATACAGCGGACATAATAGTCAAGATCGCATGTCCCATGGATTGTGTTTGTTTTTTCATCGGTAACATAATCCCCGCGGCGAACATGCAGGCTTATTGATTCACAGGAAGCCATGTGTTGTGCCAGCGCCAAATTCCTGCCTGTTTGTGGCGATGTTGCCGTGAATTCATTTCTGATAATCACCGAGATGTCTGAAAAATATTTTTCGCTTTGCCAGTAGCCGTCCAGGTATACGGAATCGTGCATGGTGAGTATTGCCGGGTCGAAATGATACTGGCTTTTTGATTTTCTTTTTCAAGGAACTTGTCTCTGGTTCTTTGAAAAGTCGTATCTCTTCTTGGGTTGCGATGGCTTCTTTTATGTTGAACGCGGACAATCCATAGTCGTGCAGAGTGTAATTGGTGAAATCCGAGATATCCAGTTTCAGCACGGCGCCATGTATTGCAGCAAGACGTCTGCCTGCAGCATATTGGAACATCTGGTTCCCAAGCCCGCCCATTATTCTGACGATAATCATTGTGATAGAGCAACAATCGCTTTGAGTTTTTTTGATACTGTTCTGCGGAAGCTGCCCAAGAGACGAGGGCCGGCATGGTAGAAGTCCCTTTCGGCCCGGCAGAGATCCGCATAATGTTTTTTTGCCGGATCGGCAAGGGGGCTTGGGATATCGGGCGTGCCTTGCAGGGCTGCGGAGTAGATGCCTGCTCTGAGTTGGTACTTTGCGGCGCGGCCCATTTTTTTTGTATAGTATGTGGAAGTGGTTTCGCGATAGATCAGTAGAGGGTCTGCGAGCATCCAAGCCTCGCCCAGGGCGCCGAGACGAAGCCATAACTCATAATCCTCTCCGACCGGGGGCGTCAGGCCTTCATTGAATGCTCCCGCCTGGATGAGGTGTTCCCGCCGGGTCAGAGCCGAAGAAATGATGAACACATTTTCCTGCACAAGCCTTTCATAAGGCGCCAGGCCAAAGGAGATTTTCTGGTGGTAAAGGGGTGCCTCCTTTTTGTCGCCGATTCCATCCCAGCGGAAGGCGTTGGTGCCAAGGAGAACGCATGCCGTGTTGCGCTCAAGGAATTCTACCTGTATCGCCAGTTTTTCAGGAAGCCAAAGATCATCGTCATCGAGAAAGGCGACAAACCGGGCAGAGCCCTGGCGAATTGCCCGATTTCTTGGGGCTGCGGGGTAGCCGACATGCCGGCCCGGTAAATGAATAAAACGGTTGTCGGCCAGAAAGGGCTTGATCGCCTCCCTGGTCTCCTGGTTCTCCCCATCCTCCGCAATCCAGCAGAGCCAGTCGGTATAGGTCTGGCCCTGAACGCTTTTCAGTGTTTCGGCCAGGAGGGAAGCCCGGTTGTAGGTGGGGATGATGATATCGACGGTCATTGTTCGACAAACTGCATGGTGTAGAGCATATGGTATACTCCGTTTTTTGCCAGGAGCGTATCGTGAGCGCCTTCTTCCGCGATCAACCCATCCTTGATGACGATGATCCGGTCAGCATTTTTAATGGTGGAGAGCCGATGCGCGATTATGAAGGTGGTTCTTCCTCTCATTAAATTTTCCAAGGCTTTTTGCACCTCGCGCTCAGATTCTGTGTCAAGGGCGGAGGTCGCTTCGTCCAGGATGAGGATGGGCGCGTCCTTTGCCAGAGCCCTGGCGATGGAGATGCGTTGCTGCTGGCCCCCGGAAAGCCTTGCCCCGGACTCGCCGATTATTGTTTCAAACCCCTCGGGCAATTCATTGATAAAATCCAGGGCATGTGCCGCCCTGGCAACGGCAATCAGTTCTTCTTCGGATTTTTCCAGATCGCCGTAGGCGATATTGTTGCGGACCGTATCATTAAAAAGAATGGTCTGCTGGGTGACTATGGCAATTTGGCTGCGCAGGGATTTCATGGTCACATCGCGAATATCATGGCCGTCGATGGAGATTTTCCCTGTGGTAACATCAAGGAAGCGGGGGATGAGATTGGCAAGGGTAGTCTTGCCTCCGCCGCTCGTGCCGACCAGGGCAATGACCTCGCCAGGGGTTACGGTAAGGTTTATCCCTTTGAGGATTTCGGTGGTGCCGTCGTAGCTGAAATGGACATCGTTGAAAACAATCTCTGTCCGAACCGGCGGGAGTTCAACGGCTCCTGGCTTGTCGGCGATTTCCGGTTTTATGTCGAGTATGTTGAACACGCGGGTGGCCGCGGCAAGGCCATGCTGGATGGGATTGTTGACCTTGCTTATGTTTTTGATCGGCTCATAGACCATGATCAGCGCCGTGAGAAACGAAAAAAAGGTGCCCGGCGTCGAGTGGCCGTTGAGAACTTGGTTGCCGCCATACCACATGATCAAGGCGATACCGATTCCGCCCAACAGCTCCATCAGCGGGTGATTCAGGCTTTTTAACTGCACGTCTTTCATGGTGATGCGGAAGAGTTTCCCCGCTCTTTCCGAGAATCGTTTGTACTCATATGTTTCCATGCCGAAGGCTTTAACGATCCGGTTGCCCTGGATGGTTTCCTGGAGGATGTTGGCGATGGAGGCGATGGTGCTTTGGCTGCTGAAGCTGAGTTCGCGGAATTTTTTGCCGAATCGATAAATCGGCAGACTGGCAAGAGGAAGGAAAACAAGCGACATCAGGGCAAGTTTCCAGTCCTGGTAAAAAAGAACGGTCAGCAACCCAAGGGCCTGGAAAAGATCCTTCAGGGTCCCGACAAGGGCGGAAGACACGGCGCCCTGCATGAGCGTGACATCCGAAATAATCCTTGAGATAAGCTCTCCGGTCGGGGTTTTGGAGAAGAAGGAGAGGGGGAGATTCTGGATATGGTCATATATTTTTTTGCGCAGATCAAGGATGACGCCCTGGCCAACTCGTTCCATGAAGTATGAATAGCAATAATAGAAAACACCCTTGACCAGAAAAAGCAGCATAAGGGCAAGCGGCAGCAGGTTGAGCATCAACCGGTCTTTCTTGAAAAATATTTCGTCGAGAAGCGGCTTGACCATATAGGCCTGCAGAGCGCTCAAGCTGGCAACGGCGACCATGCTGACCATGGCCACGATAAGTCGGTTCCGATACGGTTTGATGATCGGGATGATCCGAAAAATAACAGATTTGTCAGGCATAGGTGTGTCGTTCTATTGTTACTGTTATGTTCAGTTTTTGTGGGGGTAATTCTTTTCCCAGTGAAAAGCGGTGGCGCAAATAGTCTCCAGGTCCTGGTGGCGCGGCGCCCAAGGCAAAAGGGTTCTGATTTTGTCGGTATTCGCCACCAGCGCGGGAGGGTCTCCATCCCGCCGACCAGCGGCAATAATCTCGAAATCAACCTTGCTTACCCGGCGCACGGTTTCAAGGACTTCCTTGACGCTGAAACCATATCCATACCCGCAATTCAGGGTTTCCGAGGCGCCCCCTTCAAGGAGGTGCGCCAAAGCGAGAAGGTGGGCTGTGGCCAAATCCTCGACATGGATATAATCGCGGACGCAGGTGCCGTCCGGGGTCGGGTAATCGGTTCCGTAAATGGCCCAAGCTTGCCCCGGCGACGTTAAAGTACCGCAACGCGACATAGCGGAAGGCGTCGTTCGGAGAGACTGCGGCCGAGCTGTTCGCCGCATCTTCCAACATCCATTCCGTCATCAGTTTTGAACGCCCGTAAGGGTTTATGGGAGAGACACGCGTTGTTTCCCGGATCGGGCCATCTTCGGGAACGCCATATACCGCGGCGGATGAGGAAAAGATGAAATGTTGTACCCCTGTTTGCAGGCAGGCGGCAATAAGGTTCCTGGAGCCGCTGGTGTTGTTGCCGTAATATTTCAAAGGGTCGGTGACTGATTCCGAAACAACGATATGCCCGGCAAAATGGATCACGGCCTCAATCCGGTGCTCGCGAATTACTTGGCACATCAGCGCAAAATCTCCGGCATCGCCTTCGACCAAATGTGCCTGCGCGGGGACAGCCCAACGGTTTCCGGAGTAGAAATTGTCAACCACCACCACGTTGCAGCCGGCATTGACAAGCTGCCGGCTCGTATGGGAACCGATATAGCCGGCTCCTCCGGTGACGAGGACATTCCGGGCGGGTAGGAGATTGTGGGTGTTCATGGAGATTTTTTCACGGGGAAGATGGGATTCCTGCTCGTATTTTCAGAGAAGATCGTGGCTTGCTGGCCATCTTCCGGGCATTATGGGGCAGCAGGGACGGTGTTACAAATAATCGCAATTACTATATGATCCTCCGCGGTTTGTCAAACAAATGTTGGCAAATGCAGGCTGTGGGAGGAGGTCAGAGAGTTTTGACCAGTTCGGTGCTCAAGTACCTTTCTCCTGTGTCGCAGAGCGGGAACACGATCTGCTTGCCCCGGTTTTCCGGGCGAGAAGCGATCTGCATGGCGGCCCAGGCGTTGGCGCCCGAGGAAATACCGCAGAGAATGCCTTCCTGCTTGGCGATTCTGCGCGCGGTTTCCATGGCTTGCTCGTTGGTCACCGTGATGATTTCGTCGATGATCTCCCGGTTGAGGATCTTAGGGACAAAGCCAGCGCCGATGCCTTGAATCTTGTGGGGGCCAGGTTTGCCTCCGGACAGCACCGGAGAGTCGGCAGGCTCCACCGCCACCACATGCAGGGATGGCTTTTGCGCCTTGATCGTTTCGCCCACTCCGGTGATGGTGCCGCCGGTGCCTACCCCGGCCACGAAAATATCGATGCTGCCCTCGGTGTCTTCCCATATCTCCTTGGCCGTGGTCCGGCGATGGACCTCCGGGTTGGCGGGATTGGTAAACTGATTGGGCATGAAGCTTTCCGGGGTTTCGGCGAGGAGCTCTTCCGCCCTGGCTATTGCTCCCCTCATGCCTTCGCTGCCAGGGGTGAGAACCAGCTCGGCGCCCAGGTGCTTGAGCAGGGCGCGCCGTTCCAGGCTCATGGTTTCCGGCATGGTCAGGACAAGCCGGTATTTTCTGGCGGCGCAGACAAAAGCCAGGGCGATGCCGGTGTTGCCGCTGGTTGGTTCTATGATGGTGGTTGCCGGCTTCAGCAGTCCCTGTTCTTCGGCGGCATTGATCATGGCCAGGCCGATGCGGTCCTTGACGCTCCCCAGCGGGTTTTGGAATTCCAGTTTGGCAAGCAACGGAGCCTCCAGCCCCGCGCCGAGGCGAGACAAGGCGAGCATGGGGGTGTTGCCGATGATGGCGGTGATGTCAGAGGAAATTCGCGGCATTGGGAGCGCCTCCTGCGATGAATGGGGAAAAAGAGTGTGTCCTGTTGCGTTGCCGGCAAAGCCGGGAAGGGTTGTTTGTCCTTTCTGACCGTGGGGGTCAGAGAAAAGGAGTGAGCACTTCGCAATCCCGGCAGATATTCATTTTTCCTTCCCAGTTTTTTTGGGCCTTGCACTCGCAAATGGTGCCGTTGATGAACCAGCATAATTCTCCGGCCTGAAATTCCCAGGCCGGACATTGATTCCGCCTCTCCGTCGGGCATTTTTTCACCTCCCAGCAGGGAGAAGGGCCGCTTTTGTCTTTTTGTTGCTGGCGGGAGAGCAGGAAGTAAACCTGCCGTTCGACGTGGGGAGGGACGGAGCGCCAGCCCTGTTCGTAGCCTTGGATCGCCTTTATGGACGAGCCAAGGAGTTCGGCAAGCTGTTTTTGGGTCTTGCCCAGTTTCTTGCGCGCCAACAAAAAACTCTGTTTGTCCATCGGCTGCTCCTGGCAGAAAAATTGTCCATCGGCTGCTCCTGGCAGAAAAATCAATACGGCTGCGTTGTGCGTGTATGCTATAAGTACCACATGGTGGCAGTTGGTTGTCAAGGCAAGAATACACGGAGTATTGCTGGTGCGTCCCGGGGGATTGTTGCTGTGCATGGGGGCAATGTCGGTTCCGTGAAAGGGTTTCCGGTAATGGGGTTTGCCTTCAGTTCACGCGGATCCAGCGCCCGGAAGAGTCTTTGGAGACGGTAACCTGACTGGAACGGCCTTTCTGGATCTTATTCAGGCCGTCGCGCATGGCTTTTGAGTAGTTTTCACAGACAGCGAGGCTTCTGTCCACAAGCGTGAGGGCCTCCTCCTGACCGATTTCGAACATGCCGCCGAATTTGTAAATGAGGTCGGCAAGCTCGAGCTTGGTGCCGTTGAAAAAAGCAGAGGTCAGCGTGTTGCTGAACACAACAAGATTTTGGAGAAAGAGGAAAGAATCTTTGCTTTTTTCGGGTTTGGGCGGGCTGGTGTCCATGCAATCGACAATTCGTTTGGAAAAATTCCAAAACGTCGAGATTTCCCGGCCAATCTGGCTGTAGGTCAGGCCTTTGAGCACAAGACGGTTAGAGTGCTCCTCCGAATATCCTTTTTGCATCTCCTGCTCAATGGCCTGATATTGAGCAGGCAGGTACACCAGGACAACAAGTTTCCCCAGTTTGTGCAGCAGGCTGCAAACGTAGGCCTCCTCCGGAGAGATGCGGTTTTTTTTAAGTTCACAGTAGATTCTGCTCTGGGTGGCGCTGATGAGGGACATGGTGAAGATTCCGGCGATCTCATCTTTCTCGGTGCCGGTGCGGATGAATTCCTCAAACAACGCCATGGCGGCGGCTATCTGGCGCAGGGTGTCAAAGCCGACCACGGTTATGGCCCGCGATATGGTGCTGACCGGGGTGCCCCGGGAATAGTAGGCGGAGTTCACTACCTGGAGAATCCTGGTGGTGAGGGAATAATCCTTGAGAATGGTGTCGGCCACATCCTGAGCTGTGGCCCGGCTGCTGCCCAGCAACGAGATGAGTTCCGTTACATGGTCGGACATGGCCGGCAGGGAGTCCATGTTGGCCATGGCAAAGATTTCCAGCAATCTTTGCCGGGTCTGATTTTCTGGTGTCTCTGTCATGTGCATTCGGCGCTGGATTGAAGAACGTGAACTGTTTCACCCCCAATATGCTGTGCGCACCCTAAAATGTTTTCTTCTCTTGCGCAAGTCTATTGAGGGTTTCCCCCGCGTTCCGGCGAGGTTGTGCCGGCGGGGGGAGAGTTTTGGGATTACTGATTTGGCAGGCGGCGGTATTGGATGGCTTCGGCAAGGTGGCTTGCCTGGATGTGTGGGCTTTCTTCCAGGTCGGCAATGGTTCTGGCGATCTTCAGGATGCGGTGATAGGCCCTGGCTGAAAGGCCGAGCCGGGTTGTGGCCTGCACCAGCAGCTTCTGTCCGTGGGTGTCGAGGAAACAATACCGCTTGAGATCAACCGGGCCCATCTGGCTGTTGAAATACACCGAGGTTCTCTCGGCAAACCGTGACTGCTGGATGCCATGGGCCTTGCTGACTCTGGCCTTGATCGCCGCCGAGGTCTCACCGGCCTGCAAGGCCGTGAGTTCATGCACCTTGACGGCAGGCACCTCCAGGTGGATATCTATCCGGTCCAGCAGGGGGCCGGATAGTTTGCCCCGGTAGCGCTGGATTTGCGGGGGCGTACAGAGGCACTCCTTGTCCGAGCCCAGGAAGCTGCAGGGGCAGGGGTTCATCGCCGAAACCAGC
>PHAW01000196.1:0-4742 GCA_002841785.1 Deltaproteobacteria bacterium HGW-Deltaproteobacteria-3
TAAACCCAGCTCGCGTACCGCTTTAATTGGCGAACAGCCAAACCCTTGGGACCTGCTCCAGCCCCAGGATGCGATGAGCCGACATCGAGGTGCCAAACCTCCCCGTCGATATGGACTCTTGGGGGAGATAAGCCTGTTATCCCCGGCGTACCTTTTATCCGTTGAGCGACGACCCTTCCATACGGGATCGCCGGATCACTAAGACCTACTTTCGTACCTGCTCGACTTGTCAGTCTCGCAGTCAAGCTCCCTTATGCCTTTACACTCTACGGCTGGTTTCCAATCAGCCTGAGGGAACCTTCGCGCGCCTCCGTTACACTTTAGGAGGCGACCGCCCCAGTCAAACTACCCACCAGACAATGTCCCAGACCCGGATTACGGGTCGTGGTTAGAAGCCTAAAATAATCAGGGTGGTATTTCAAGGTTGACTCCGCAAGAACTGGCGTCCCTGCTTCACAGTCTCCCACCTATCCTACACAAATCATTCCAAACTCCAATGCCAAGCTATAGTAAAGGTGCACGGGGTCTTTCTGTCTTGATGCGGGTAACCGGCATCTTCACCGGTGTTACAGTTTCGCTGAGTCCCTGGTTGAGACAGTGGGGAAATCGTTACGCCATTCGTGCAGGTCGGAACTTACCCGACAAGGAATTTCGCTACCTTAGGACCGTTATAGTTACGGCCGCCGTTTACTGGGGCTTCGGTTCAAAGCTTCGCCTTGCGACTAACATTTCCCCTTAACCTTCCAGCACCGGGCAGGCGTCAGACCCTATACTGCGTCTTTCGACTTCGCAGAGTCCTGTGTTTTTAGTAAACAGTCGCTCCCCCCATTTCACTGCAACCCCCTTACGCTCCATGAGCAAGTCACTTCACGCTACGAGGGCATACCTTCTCCCGAAGTTACGGTATTATTTTGCCGAGTTCCTTAACCAGAGTTCTCTCAAGCGCCTTAGGATACTCTCCCTACCTACCTGTGTCGGTTTACGGTACGGTCACTTTATCAACTCACTACGAGGCTTTTCCTGGCAGCATGGGATCAGTCACTTTATTGCGGTAAACCGCATCGTCATCATGCCTCAGCGTTATACAAGGACCCGGATTTGCCTAAGTCCTCCGCCTACACATTTAAACCGGGACAACCAACGCCCGGATGACCTACCCTTCTGCGTCCCCCCTTCGCTCAAACGCTGATAAAATGGTACGGGAATATTAACCCGTTTTCCATCGACTACGCCTCTCGGCCTCGCCTTAGGGACCGACTAACCCTGAGCAGATTAACTTTACTCAGGAAACCTTAGGTTTTCGGCGTGCGGGTTTCTCACCCGCATTTTCGCTACTCGTGTCAGCATAAGCTCTTGTAGGTCCTCCAGCACTCCTTACGGTGTACCTTCTCAGGTTACTACAATGTTCCTCTACCATAACGCTTGCGCGTTATCCGTAGCTTCGGTAGCATGCTTAAGCCCCGTTAAATTTTCGGCGCGGACCCATTCGATCAGTGAGCTATTACGCTTTCTTTGAAGGGTTGCTGCTTCTAAGCCAACCTCCTGATTGTCTATACAGTTCCACATCCTTTACCACTTAGCATGCATTTAGGGACCTTAGCTGACGGTCTGGGCTCTTTCCCTTTTGACCACGGAACTTATCTCCCGCAGTCTGACTCCCGCACTTGAACTTGACGGCATTCGGAGTTTGATAAGAGTTGGTAATCCTGTGGGGACCCCTAGTCTTGTCAGTGCTCTACCTCCGTCAGTCATCATGCGAGGCTATACCTAAATATATTTCGAGGAAAACCAGCTATCACCGAGTTTGATTAGCCTTTCACTCCTAGCCACAACTCATCCGAACAGTTTTCAACCTATATCGGTTCGGGCCTCCACGAAGTATTACCTTCGCTTCACCCTGGTCATGGATAGATCACCCGGCTTCGGGTCTACCCCATGCAACTTGTCGCCCTATTAAGACTCGCTTTCGCTACGGCTACACCTTTCGGCTTAACCTCGCTGCATAGGATAAGTCGCTGACTCATTATGCAAAAGGCACGCGGTTACACTGTCTTGCGACATAGTGCTTCCACTGCTTGTAGACAGACGGTTTCAGGTTCTATTTCACTCGGGTCCCCCCGTTCTTTTCACCTTTCCCTCACGGTACTAGTTCACTATCGGTCACCGGGTAGTATTTAGCCTTGGAAGATGGTCCTCCCAGATTCCCACTAGGTTTCACGTGCCTCGTGGTACTCGGGGACACCCTAGGGTGTTTCAAGATTTCGCATACCGGACTATCACCGTCTGCGGTGGGCCTTTCCATGCCCTTCTGCTATCCATCCACAATCCCATGTCGGGGCCCCACAACCCCGAGCCATAAATGACTCGGTTTGGGCTGTTCCGCGTTCGCTCGCCGCTACTGACGGAATCTCTAAATTGATTTCTACTCCTGCAGGTACTTAGATGTTTCAATTCCCTGCGTTCGCCTCGTTACACCTATGTATTCAGTGCACGATGACCAGGTATAACCCTGGCCGGGTTTCCCCATTCGGAAATCTCCGGTTCAAAGCCTGTTAGCAGCTCCCCGAAGCTTATCGCAGCTTACCGCGTCCTTCTTCGCCTCCCGGTACCCAGGCATCCTCCGTCTGCCCTTAGTAGCTTGACCAAAAACGCTTGATCTTTTATACTCAGCTATTTGGGTACAACAAAAACAAAATATTCAATTATCAAAGATCTACAAAACAGCTTCGCTGTTTAATGCAAAATGCATAATGCAGAATGTAAAATTATCATATCACTTTACATTCTCCATTCTACATTCTTCATTGCCGTAAAATGGTGGAGGTGAACGGGATCGAACCGATGACCTCCTGCGTGCAAGGCAGGCGCTCTCCCAGCTGAGCTACACCCCCCATTTCTTGAGGTACAAGGTGAAAGGCCCAAGGTTAAAGGTAAAAGTATAAACTTAAAGGCCAAAAAATATTCCTTGCTCCTTTAACCTTTTGCCTCGCACCTTTTTCGTGGTGGGCCTAACTGGACTTGAACCAGTGACCTCACGCTTATCAGGCGTGCGCTCTAACCAGAACTGAGCTATAGGCCCGTTCATTTCTCTTCATTAGTAATGATCAATTACAGCGATCATTCAAAACCGAATAGTGAGTAAAAGATGGGGTTGACCAAGTATGCCTTCCTGTTGCCAGAAAGTACATCCTTTAAAAGGAGGTGATCCAGCCGCAGGTTCCCCTACGGCTACCTTGTTACGACTTCACCCCAATTACCGACCATTCCTTGGCAGCCTGCTTCCCGAAGGTTAGCTCAACCGCTTCTGGAACAACCAACTCGCCCGGGAACGTATTCACCGTAGCATGCTGATCTACGATTACTAGCGATTCCAACTTCACGCAGTCGAGTTGCAGACTGCGATCCGGACTGAGACCGGCTTTATGGGATTAGCGCCTCATCGCTGAGTGGCTGCCCTTTGTACCGGCCATTGTAGTACGTGTGTAGCCCTAGACATAAAGGCCATGAGGACTTGACGTCATCCCCACCTTCCTCCGGTTTGACACCGGCAGTCCCTCTAGAGTGCCCAACTGAATGCTGGCAACTAAAGGCGAGGGTTGCGCTCGTTGCGGGACTTAACCCAACATCTCACGACACGAGCTGACGACAGCCATGCAGCACCTGTCACCGGGTTCTTTATTGCTAAAGCACTTCTCTGTTTCCAGAAAATCCCCGGGATGTCAAGTCTAGGTAAGGTTCTGCGCGTTGCGTCGAATTAAACCACATACTCCACCGCTTGTGCGGGCCCCCGTCAATTCCTTTGAGTTTTAACCTTGCGGCCGTACTCCCCAGGCGGTGCACTTAATGCGTTAGCTGCGACACAGGAAAGGTCAACACTTCCCCACATCTAGTGCACATCGTTTACAGCTGTGGACTACCAGGGTATCTAATCCTGTTTGCTCCCCACGCTTTCGCGCCTCAGCGTCAGTATTCGTCCAGAAAGTCGCCTTCGCCACCGGTATTCCTCCCGATATCTACGAATTTCACCTCTACACCGGGAATTCCACTTTCCTCTCCGATACTCAAGCCGACCAGTTTCAGATGCACTTCACACGGTTAAGCCGTGGGCTTTCACACCTGACTTGATCAGCCGCCTACGCGCCCTTTACGCCCAGTAATTCCGATTAACGCTCGCACCCTCCGTATTACCGCGGCTGCTGGCACGGAGTTAGCCGGTGCTTCCTCTGCAGGTACCGTCAATCCGCACGGGTATTAACCGCACGGCCGTTCTTCCCTGCTGACAGAGCTTTACGACCCAAAGGCCTTCATCACTCACGCGGCGTCGCTGGATCAGGCTTGCGCCCATTGTCCAATATTCCTCACTGCTGCCTCCCGTAGGAGTCTGGTCCGTGTTTCAGTTCCAGTGTGGCGGATCATCCTCTCAGACCCGCTACCCATCGTCGCCTTGGTAGGCTCTTACCCTGCCAACTAGCTAATGGGACGCAGGCTCATCTCTACACAGAAACTCCTTGCGGATCGTCTCCTTTCCTTATAGGTCTTGCGACCCATAAGTGTATCCGGTATTAGCACCCCTTTCGAAGTGTTATCCCAGATGCAGAGGTAGATTACCTACGCGTTACTCACCCGTGCGCCACTCTACTCAGGACCGAAGTCCCTTTCTCGTTCGACTTGCATGTGTTAAGCACGCCGCCAGCGTTCAATCTGAGCCAGGATCAAACTCTCCAGTTAAATATCTTAACAAG
>PHAW01000196.1:4748-7794 GCA_002841785.1 Deltaproteobacteria bacterium HGW-Deltaproteobacteria-3
AGCTCCGGTTTCTTGGGGCCCATCTTTTACTTTGCTCACTATTCAGTTTTCAATGATCGCTGCGCCAAGGTGGCTGACCCGAAGTCAGTCTTGGCCTCCATCGTTGCGGAGAGCGGCAAATTAGTCGATCCGGCCCCCCACGTCAACCCTATTTTTTACTTTTTATTCGCCATGCATGAAAAAGCACGGTAATCCATTGAAATAAATTGGATATTTTCTTATTGACCACCATTGCTGGTTTGTGAATTAATACTATTATATATATGTATCGCACATAACAGGCCCATCGCCTTGGAGGGTGACCATGCACGAAGCGCTCTTTTACAAACAAGCCATCGATCACCCCGGACATGTCCGCTGCCTACTCTGCCGCCACCATTGCCTGATCGGTGAAGGGGGCCGCGGGATCTGCAAGGTTCGGGAAAATCAGGGCGGGATCCTTTACAGCCTCAACTACGGCCGCCTGATCAGCGAAAACATCGACCCCATCGAAAAAAAACCCATCTTTCACCTGCTGCCCGGCTCCCTCTCCTATTCCATTGCCACGGTGGGCTGCAACTTCCGCTGCAAACACTGCCAGAATTACGAGATCTCCCAGTATCCCCATCTCCATGCCGGAGAGATTCCCGGCGCTCTGCGCACCCCGGCGGAAGTGGTGGCAGCGGCGCAGCGGGCCGACTGCCGGTCCATCAGCTATACTTATGTGGAGCCCACCATCTTCTACGAGTTCGCCCTCGATACCGCCAAGCTGGCGCACGAAACAGGACTAAAGAACATCTTTGTCAGCAACGGCTACACCGGCCCGGAAGCCACCCGGGAACTGGCCCCGTATCTGGACGCCAACAACATCGATCTCAAGGCTTTCACCGACACCTTTTACAAGGAGGTCTGCGGCGCCAGACTGCAACCGGTCCTGGATACGATCCGGCTGATGCATGAGCTGGAGGTCTGGGTGGAGGTAACCACCCTGGTGATCCCGGGCTGGAACGATTCGGACGGGGAGCTCACCGACATCGCCCGTTTCATCAAGGGCGTTTCCGCGGATATCCCCTGGCATGTCACCCGTTTCTGGCCCACCTACAAGATGACCGACCGCCCCCCCACCCCGCACCACACCCTGGTCCGCGCCCGAGAGATCGGCCTGGCTGAGGGGTTGCGCTATGTCTATGTCGGCAATATCCCCGGCGACACCGGAGAAAACACCCTCTGCCCCCACTGCGGAAAGCTGATCATTGAACGGTCCGGCTTTGCGGTAAAACAGCAGCACATGAGCGGAGGAAAATGCAACCACTGCCGAGGAACCATCGCCGGCATTTTTTAACCCGGCCTTCCGGCAGGCAAGGACAGCCCTCCCACGACTCCACAGCATCCCGGCCCCGTAATTCTTATTGACGAAAAAGCCCCAATCAGTTTTAATACTTTGATTTTTACCTGAGGTCTGCAACCGGCATATTTTCTCGCACAGAACTTCGGCTGGCTCTTTTTCATTGTCATTTTCCCTTTTGCCTGCGTGTTTCTGGGTTTTTCGGGCAAACATCGCCATGGCCTGAGGCAACGCTTCGGCCATGTGGAAGATGTGCAACTTGACGAAGAAAAACCCGTCCGCATCTGGCTGCACGCTGCCTCTGTCGGCGAGATTCAGGTCGCCAAGGTGCTGATCGCCGAATTCAAAAGACAGTTGCCCGAGGCGTCCATCGTTGTCTCCACCGGAAACCGGCACGGCCTTGCCGTGGCAGCCCAAGTGCTGCCCGAGGATGTGCCCTGCTTTTTCGCCCCGCTTGACCTCATCGGCATTGTCAACCGGACCCTGGAAACAATCCGGCCTACTATATATGTCTGCCTGGAAACCGAACTCTGGCCGAACATCATCCGGCAGGCGCAACACCACGGTGCCAAGTTGTTTCTCCTGAACGGACGCCTCTCGAAAAATTCGTTTGCCGGTTACCGGAAGATAAAAAGCTTCATGCATGATCTGCTCTCCTGCTTCACCAAGATTTCCGTTATTCAGGGTGATGACGCCAAGCGCTTTAGAGCCTTGGGCGCGGACCCTGCCAGCATACGGATCCTGGGCAACGCAAAATACGACCAGGCAATGATGCTGGCAGAGCCGAACATGGCTGGCCGTTACCGGCGGATGCTGAATGTTCATCTTCACCAACCGGTGCTGGTTACCGGCAGCACCCACACCGGCGAGGAAGCGATGCTGATCGAGGTGTTTCGCTCCCTGCAGCAGCGCCTCCCCGACCTGGTCTGGGTAATTGCCCCCCGGCATCTGCGACGGCTCACCGAGATCGAAAAGCTTTTTGCCGACCAGGGGATCTCCACCATGCGGTTGCGTCAGATTCAGGAGCAAGGCCGCAGCACGGATGTGGTGCTGGTCGACACCATGGGTGAACTGGCAGGCCTCTATTCTGTGGCCACCTATGTTTTCTGCGGCGGAAGCCTGGTGGATCGCGGCGGCCATAATGTACTCGAGGCGGCGGCCTGGGGAACCCCGGTCTTTTACGGCCCCCACATGGCGGATTTTTCCGACGCCAAGGCATTGCTTGAGGCGGAAAACGCCGGGTTCTGCGTAAAAAACCCTCGGGAACTCACCCGCCTGCTGCTCTATTTTATTGAAAAGCCCGAAGAATATGCCGTGGCGGGGCGAGGCGCCCTCAAGGTCGCGGGCAGACAACAGGGTTCGGCCAAAAAGCAGGTGGCGCTCATTAAAGAGGATCTGCATTCCGTGACGCATTCATCGTGCGCACATTCGACAACTTAGAGGTTAGGGAATTTCTATGAAAGCACTTATCGCCCTTGAAGACGGCACTATTTTTGAAGGGAAATCCTTCACCGGCTCCGGAGAGACCAGCGGCGAAATCGTATTCAACACCGGAATGAGCGGCTACCAGGAATTGCTCACCGATCCGTCCTACAAGGGCCAGATCGTCACCATGACCTACCCGCTCATCGGCAACTACGGCGTCAATCCAGAGGATATGGAATCGGACCGGGTGCAGGTCGAGGCGTTCCTCATCAAGGAATACAATGCCATCCCCAGCAA
>PHAW01000197.1 GCA_002841785.1 Deltaproteobacteria bacterium HGW-Deltaproteobacteria-3
CGGGTTGGAGTCCGCCAGCAGCCCGGACATCACCATGAAGAGAACGGTCACCACCACTCCCGCCTTGACCAGACCGAAGAGGCCCCCCATGAACCGGTCAAACCAGCCGAGAAGCGAGAGGCTCATGACCTTTTTGAGCACATACCCAATGGCCAGGACTCCCACGAAAACCGCGAGGAACAGCAGGGCGTAGGTCACCAAGAAAGAGATTTGCGGCGAAGGGATAAGGAAGGAAAGGCGCGGGCTTATCTGTTCGTAATACCGTCCGGCAAAAAGGTAGCCGAGGATGAGCGCGGCCAAGGAGGCCAACTGGCGAATGAAACCGACCCAGATGCCGCGAGCAAGAAAGATGAGCATGATGGCGATGACGCCGAAATCAATTGCAGTCATGGTTGACCCCTGAGACATATTAGCTCATCCTTACAAAAACTTACGGACAAGAGCAAGGATTTTCATCCAAGGAGAGAACAATGGCGTTGGCCCAGGCCATTTTTGAGGAATACCGGCAGGACTGGCAGCGCCACTTTGCCCCGGCAGCCCAATTGCGGCTGGGGGCGGTGCGGCTTGCCGCCCTCGCGGACCAGCAGTCCGGGGAGGCGCATGCATGCCTGAACGCAGACGAGATGGCGCAGTGGGCGGGCTTTCGCCTGAAAAAAAGGCGGCTCGAATGGCTGGGAGGACGAATGGCGGCCAAATGGGCGGCGGCGGCAATCCTGGACGAATCCCCGGCAGCGTGGCCGGAGCTGGCGATCCGGACCGAAGAGGATGGCCGTCCCTATGTGGCGGCAGGGACGCACCCCGTACCGCCCTTCATCTCCATCTCCCATAGCGGGCCGCTGGCCGCGGCCCTGGCGGCAAATCTCCCCTGCGGCCTTGACATCCAGCAACCCGGCGATAAAATCCTCCGGGTAAAGGAACGCTTTGTCTTTGCGGAGGAGGAAGATATCCTGCATGCCTCGCTGCCCCTCTCTTTTTCGGAAACGGAGCGGCTCACCATGCTGTGGACGGCCAAGGAGGCAATGCGCAAGATGGTCAGGATCACCCCCCTGCTCGGCCTGCTGGAAATTCGCTTGCTTGCAAGCCTCGGCGGGCAAGGCACTCCGCAAAACCCGCTGGCGCTGACTGTTGCCCCGGGCAGAGCGCAGAATTCCCGCCCTGCGCACACTCCCGTGCTCTGTTTTTTTGCGGACAACCTGGCCTGGGCCATGACGTGTCCGCCGACCCAAAAGGAGTAACCCATGGAACTCATGTCTTTTCTCAAGCAGGTTCCGTTGTTTGCCGGCCTGAGCACCGAGCAGTATGACGAACTGGCCATGATCATCACCCTCCAGGACTACGCCCGCGGGCAGTCCATCTTTGCCGAAGGCGATCCGGGCGCCGGATTTTATGTGGTCATGGAGGGGCTGGTCAAGATCTACAAGCTTTCCATGGAGGGCAAGGAGCAGATCCTCCACATCTTCGGGCCTGGGGAGCCCTTTGCCGAGGCCGCCGTTTTCATGGGCTCGACCTTCCCGGCCCATGCCCTGGCCCTGGAAAAAAGCCGGACTCTCTTCCTCCCGCGCCGCGCCTTCACCGACCTGATCCGGACCAATCCGGCCCTGGCCATGAACATGCTGGCCACCCTGTCCATGCGGCTCAAAAAATTTGCCCGTCTGATCGAGGATCTCTCTCTCAAGGAGGTGCCGGGAAGGGTGGCGGCCCACATCCTTTTCCTCAGCACCCAGCAGGGGGACAGCAACACGGTGACGCTCAACATCGGCAAAGCCCAACTGGCCAGCCTGCTGGGCACCATCCCGGAAACCCTCTCCCGCATCCTGACCAAGCTTTCCAAACAGGGGTTGATCAGCAGCGAAGGAGCGCGGATCACCATCCTGGACCGCGACGGCCTGGAGGATCTGGCCATGGGGGAAAAACTTTAATCCATCGGCGATGACGGTTATCGGCAAGTAAGCGTTCAGCAGTGCTACAGATGCGCGAAAGAGGCCTGCGAAGTGTGCTGGTGCACAGGAGCAGGCCGATGACAGCTAAGCGAGCGATAGCGGAGACTGCGAAGCAGATGTGGTGCTGCTGAACGCTTACTACTGCTCCAGCCCGAACTCAAAGGTCATCCCGGTCTTGCCCAGGTGGACGAGGATGTTCTTGAGCCCCTGCAGGGTGTCGACCTGAAAGTTGATCTGCCAGGCCGAGGTGCGCGACGGCTGACTGGAGAGCAGTTCGATCTCGCTGATCCTCATCTCTTCCGGGGCCACGCCCAGCATCATGAGAACGCGGTTGCGGGACGGGGCCTCCAGAATGAGGATGCTCTGCGGCTTGGGCACCGGAGTCTCCTTGAGCCGCCAGCGCACCTCCACCACATCCTCCCGCTGGACATGCAGGGAGGTGATGGTGGCGCATTCCTTCTGATGCACGGAAAGCCCCCGCTCGCTGAGCAGGCCGTACAGCCCTTTTTCCGTGGGCACCGGGTTGCAGCAGCGGGAAAACTTGATGCAGACCGGATCCAGGGTGGAAAGCTCGATGCGGTTCAGGCTGCCGGTGGGGGGCTGCAGGGTTTCCCTTGCCGCATACAACCGGGTTTTGATTTCGCTGATGAGTTCCCGCAGCCGAAATCTCCCCTCGCCCAGGCCAAGAAAGAGTTCCGGCAGCTCCCTTGCTCCGAGGGGACCCATGATGCCTGCCATGCCAGGATTTTCGAGAATCTCATAGGGCAACCCATAGCGCTTGAGTTCCTGGCGGAGGATGCTCTCGCCGATCATCCTGGCCAGCCACTCGCGCCGTTGACGGAATAGCTTGGACAATTCCGCCCGGGCCCTGGGGGTCTGGCACCGGTGCTGGATATCCGGTTCGAACCGCACCGGCTCCTTCTGGCAGATGATCTCCACCTGATCGCCGTCTTCGAGAAGGGCGTCGGGCGCCACCTGCCGCTTGCCGATCCTGGCCATGATGCAGCGCTTGCCCACATCGGTATGCACCTTGAAGGCGAAATCCAGCACGATGCTGTGGGCGGGCAGCTCAATGGGGTCGCCCTTGGGGGTATAGGTGTAAATGGCCTTTTTGCCGCTGACCGCGATCATCTCCCGGTAGGAGAGATCCTCGTCCGTCCCCAGGATGTCGAGCATCTCCCGCAGCTCCACCTCGAAACTGGAGGGCACGGTCTTGTGGGCAAACCATTCCCGCACCAGGCCGGTGCGGGAGGAGGTGGTCATCTCGGTGGTGCGGATCTTGAACAGGTAGTTGCGCCCCTTGATATTGGCGCGGACATGCAGGCTCTGGTAGCCGGTGGCCTTGGGGTTGGCGATGAAATCC
>PHAW01000198.1 GCA_002841785.1 Deltaproteobacteria bacterium HGW-Deltaproteobacteria-3
GGGGTTGGCGCTTCGAGGGTCCGGGATCTTTTCCGGGAAGCAAAAAAAAACGCGCCCTGCATCGTCTTTATTGACGAGATTGATGCGGTCGGCGCCCACCGCAGCGGTGCAGGATCGGTCAGCGGCCAGGATGAACGGGGGCAAACCCTGAATGCCCTGCTCGTCGAGATGGACGGCTTCAGCCGTGACGACACCATTATCGTTCTGGCCGCCACCAACCGCCCGGACATCCTTGATCCGGCCCTGAGGCGCCCTGGCCGTTTTGACAGGCAGATCACCATCCTGCCCCCCGACGTGAAGGGGAGGCAAAAAATCATTGAGGTGCACAGCAAACGCTTGATCATCTCGGAAAATGTCGATCTGGCAGAGGTTGCCAGAAACACCCCCGGCTTTACCGGCGCGGAGCTGGCCAATCTCGTGAACGAGGCCGCCCTGATCGCGGCCCGGGAAAATAAGGAGGCCATCGAAGCAGACGATTTTAACGAGGCAAAAGACCGGATTCTGATCGGCATCGAGCGCAAGGGCTTCGTGATCAGCAAGGATGACCGGCGAACCATGGCCTATCACGAGGCGGGGCATGCCATTGTTGCCCGCCATCATCCGGAGGCCGACCCCATTCAAAAGATCAGCATTATCCCCCGCGGACGGGCCATGGGCCACACCCTGCAGCAAAGCCTTATCGACCGTCAGGCCCATACCAGGGAATACCTGCAGACCAGAATCGCCATTCTCATGGGCGGACGGGCCGCGGAAAAAATCGGCCTCAACCAGCAAACCACCGGCGCAGAAGACGATCTCCTGCGCGCCACCCAGATCGCCACCAAGATGGTATGCCAATGGGGGATGAATGAAGTAATCGGCCCCCTGGCCTATGCCAAATCAGAGGATGGCTTTCTGGGAGACCAGGCAAATCCGCTGATCTACAGCGAAATTACCGCCAGACACATCGACATGGAAGTGCGCAAACTGGTGGAGGAGTGCTCTCAGAAAGCACATGCCATCCTCCTGCAAGAAAAACCTTTCTTGAGACACCTGGCGGAGACTCTCCTGCAGACTGAAACCCTGGACCGCGAAGAGATGGAAATAATTTTCGAATGCTCCCGCAACAAACAGTCTGCGGAAACAACCGAATCCAGCGAGGGAAAGATCCATGAATGCATGACCTGCCCGGCCACGAGCCACTGCGCGCATCTGCCTTCACCAGCCGGCAAACCCTGAAAACCAGCGCCATGGGGCACGACACCGTGCGGGTCTTCTTCCATTTTTTTGCAATATTGCGATTACCCAAAAAGCGGCCATTATTATTTCGGTAAATGGTGCTCTTTTTTTAATGCCGGAATGCTGACACCCTGACTTTACATGTAACTCGTTAGAATAATTTATTTTTTCTTTGCACATATCCATGATAGATTACAAGGGAGCCGGTATTGTGCGAAACATGAAACCATGAAAATTATCGAGACGGGAGGATGAGCATTGGCCACATTCACAGACATCATCAAGACGTTTGTCAATAGCATTGCCCGCAGCAAGGTTTCCCTTATGGGAGCCGTCCTGACCACCGTTACCTTTCCGATCCTGCTGGTTGCGGCGGTTCTCGACATCATGGGAATTGTGGAAAACCCCTATTTCGGTTTTATCATCTATCTGGTTTTAGGTCCGCTCTTCATGGTGAGCCTGCTCCTTGTTTTTCTGGGCCTTTTCTTCTTCAAGGGCAAGGAAGGGGCCAGCCTCTTCACCTATGACTACCTGAAAGAACAATTTTCCGCCCCGAACCGGTTCGCCAAGGCACGAAAACTTGTCTTCCTGATATCCGCCCTTACCTTGCTCAATCTTTTCATCCTCGGCCTCATATCCTACACCGGCTACCACTACACGGAATCCATCGGATTCTGCGGACAATTATGCCATACGGTCATGGCGCCGGAGTACACCACCTACAAGAATTCTCCCCATTCACGGGTTCGCTGCGTGGAATGCCATATCGGCCAAGGCGCCCAATGGTTTGTGAAATCGAAAATTTCCGGGGTCAGGCAGATCTTTGCCGTTGCCTTCAACACATACAGCCGGCCGATTCAAACCCCGGTCCACGGTTTGCGGCCGGCCCGGGAGACCTGCGAGCAATGTCACCGGCCTGAATTATTCCATGGAGACAAGCTCTACATAAGGGATAAATTTCTGCCCGATGAAAAAAACACCCATCTCCAAACCGTGCTCCTCCTCAAGGTTGGCTCCGGCGGCTACCGGGGCAGCAATGCCCATGGCATTCACTGGCATGTGTCCCCGGAAAACGAGATAACCTATACCCACACGGATACGGCCCGGGAAAAAATCAGCGAAGTGAGGCTCTCCAAGCCGGACGGCACCGAGATTGTTTTCACCAAAGAGACGGATACCGGCGCCGTGACTGCCGGGAAGGTGCGGACCATGGATTGCGTCGACTGCCACAATCGCCCCACCCATATCTACCTCCCGCCCGATGAAGCCCTGGATCAAAAGCTGGCCCATGGGGATATCCCCGTTTCCCTCCCCTACATAAAGAAAATTGCGCTGGAGTTGATCACGAGAACCTATGCCAGCCATGAGGAAGCCAAAAACACCATTGCCACGGAAATCCGGGCCCGATACCGGAGGGATTATCCAACCCTGGTGAACAACAACCTGCCGCTTCTCGGACAGGCTATCAGCGGCATTCAGGCGGCCTATGTGGAAAATGTTTTCCCGGAAATGAAAATAGAATGGAATACCTACAGAAATTTCCTTGGGCACAAAAATGATTCAGGCTGTTTCCGCTGCCACGATGGCAGCCATACAACCAAGGCCGGCGAAATCATCTCCATGGACTGTGACACCTGCCATGTCATTCTGGCCGAAGACGAAGCCGACCCCAAGGTCCTGGAAACACTGCGCGGCCTGTAACAGATATGAAACATTGGAGAAGGCCCGCCCGAACGGCTGCCTTCTCCAATGTTCTGCTCATGAAAAACGGATATACACGGAGCGGCACATGGCACTTGACAACAGCGAACCGATTTACCCGATCAGTGTTGCGGCGAAACTTCTCTCCGTTCACCCGCGGACCTTGCGGATCTATGAGGAAGAGGGGTTGATCAAGCCCGCCCGGCAAGGCAACAAGCGCTATTTCTCGAACAACGACGTTGAGTGGATCACCTGCCTGCGCACCCTTATCCACGAAAAGGGTATCAGCATTCCCGGCATCAAGATGCTGCTCGAACTCACCCCCTGTTGGGAAATAACGCCAACACTGCCTGTTCCAAGGATTTTGGGCAATGCGAGACCTGCGAAGTCTATATTCGGGCCATGAAGCAGGTCAAGGATCTGGCTGCGACCGGCAATTCTTCACTGCCTGCGCAACCCGCTGGCCGGAAAGTGCAACCGCCAAAGAGTTAGAAACGCATACGGACAGCGCTGTGGCGAGAATTTTGCAATTAAGGCGCGGTGGTCATTTCTTCCACTTTCTGACAAAATCAAACAGGGTGCGCACCGCTATCCCGGAAGGCCCTTTGGGGACATAGGACTTTTCGGTGAAATCCCAGGCCGTGCCGGCAATATCCAGGTGAGCCCAAGGAGTCTCCCCGACGAACTCCTTGAGAAAGGAGGCGGCGGTAATGGCGCCGCCGTCTTTTTTTCCGACATTTTTGATATCCGCTATCTCGGACTTGAGCTGCTTGGCATACTCCGAGTCCAGGGGCAGCCGCCAGAGAGGTTCGCCGCTGCGCGCCCCCGCGGCAAGCAATTGCTCGCACAGCTCATCGTTGTTGGACAGCAGGCCGGTGCGATGATGCCCAAGGCCAATGATGACTGCGCCGGTCAGGGTGGCAACGTCGATCACCATGTCCGGCTTGTATTTTTTGATGCCGTAGGCCAGGGCATCGGCCAAGATCAGACGGCCCTCGGCATCGGTGTTGACCACCTCCACGGTTTTGCCGCCGTACTGGGTGATCACATCTCCAGGCTTCAGAGCGGCCGGTCCGGGCAGATTTTCCGTGGCCGGAACAATCGCCACCAGGTTCAATCCCTTGAGTTTCGCTTGGGCAACCGCCTGCATGGCGCACAGGACCGCGGCGCCCCCGCACATATCGTATTTCATCTCTTCCATCCCGGCGCTGGGCTTGAGCGAGATACCGCCGGAATCAAAGGTGAGTCCCTTGCCGACCAGCAACAGGGTCGGCGCGCTTGGCTTCACCGCATATTCGAGGATCACCATTTCAGGAGGGCAAGCCGATCCCTGATTAACCCCAACAATCCCGCCCATGCCCAGTTTTTTCAACCGGGGTTGATCCAGAACGGTGCAGGTCATCCCGTGGGCAACTGCCAACTGCCTGCCGTATTCGGAGAAATGGTTCGGAGTCCAGTGGCTGGCCGGTTCATTGGCCATATCGCGAGCCCGGCAGGCGGCCTGGGCGACGATTTCCCCCAGCCTGATCGCCCTGCCGGCCCCTGTGCGGTCAGCACTGTACAGGGCAGCCTGCTGCAACATCTCCCCCGGGCCATCCGAATCTTTTTTGGTTTTGTATTTTCTAAACCGGTAAGCGCCCAGCACCAAGCCTTCGGACAGCCCCTCGACCATCTCGGCCATGCCGCAGTCAAGATCAGGGGCCACGAGCAACAAATCCCTGGCTTTGCTCTTCATGGCCAGGGAGACGATGGTCCCTCCCGCCTTGCGAAACAACTCTTGACTGAGATCCTCCTTGCCCAGGCCGACAACCAAAATCCGCTTTGCGGCGGAAACGCCCTGGCTCGTTTTTTCCGGATACAAAAGCAGGTGCTCTCCCTCTTTTCCGGAAAAATCGCCAAGCGCATGCACCCGCCGGAGAACCTCATCAACCATTCCCACACCGGAACGGGGAGCTCCCTTGCCAGGCTGACGCACCAGATATACAAGAAGATCCCCGGCATAGTTCTTGGGCTCAACCTTACTGAACTGCAGCATGCATGTACTCCTCAAGGTGGAATGCCGATTATAAAAAACCGAAGCGGCGGAATGGGGATCATGCGGCAATGGGCATGATTTTCTCCATGGTCATGGAACGGGCGCATTGCAGCCACTGCTCCACGGGAAGATCCTGGGGAAGCAGATTTAAATCCGTGGTGATCGCCTCTCCGTTGGCGGCCTTGAGAAGACACCGGTCGGCAATGGCCACGCATAAAGGGACCCCTTGCAGAGAGTTGAGCGGCTGGCTGTGATTTGCCGCGGCGTCAACCATGACCAGGGGAAGATTCCACCAGAGGAGCAAAGCGCTGCCCAACTCCAGGTGACTGATGCCGAAAAGCTGCTCTTCCATCTCGGTGGCGAACAGGCCGTAGCGTCTTAGAAATGTGGGGGAATGGTGCAACACCTCATCAAGGGAAACGAGAAAGACCAGCTTGCCGATATCATGGAGAAGTCCGGCGGTAACCGCGGTCCTCTCCTGTCCTGGGGCAAGCGTTTTGGCGATGAGTCCGGCCAGCTTGCCGCACTGGATGCTGTGGTCAATGATTTTCAGGGCATGGGGATGATATTTTTTCGGATACTGAAAATGGTTGAGCGCACAGAGAAAAAGGACCATCTTCCGTGTCCTGCTGATACCGAGACAGCTTACAGCCCGATGGAGATCGTCAATCTTCATCCCCCTGGAAAAATGCACGGAATTGACCATCTGCAGGAGCCGGGCGGCAAGAACCGGATCCTTGCCAAGAACCTCGACAACCTGGCTCAAGGCATAATCGGGTTTCTGGAGAACGGCTTCCAGTTCATGCACCACCGGCGGAAGCGCGGGAAGCCCCTGCCCGTTATCAAGAAAATCCCAGCATTTACGCATTCTGATCCGTGAGTGCACGGACAGATCGTGCTCCAAGGATTGGCCCAAGTCCTTGCTCACGGGCAAACAAAACCCCCGGTGCGCCGCCCCCGTGGCCACAACCCTGACCAAGGCGTCAGCCCCGGTCTTTTCCGAAAAAATAACTCTGATCGCATGGGGGCAGGCGGTGGTGACATAGCGCAGGAAATCCTGTTCGCGCAGGCCGGGCAGGTTGAGATTGCACATAACTATATCCGGCACAATCCCGGACAGAAGTTGCTTGAATTCCTCGATGGTGGCGCAATAACAGACGAGATGCGGCCAGCGCCCCAGCAATTCCTGGAACGCCGCCTTGTGCGACAGATTCGGATCAACGATAAAAACCGAACATTTTTTTATGCAAACCATAGAATGGTAATCCCCTTCCGACCTTTCAGCGCAAAGCCATGGTGACGCATCCGGAAAACAGAGCTGTTCTCGCCATCTTAAAAAACTGAAGGGTTCGGTGGGGTGTCCGGGCCGGCTTTCCTTGCCTGTAAGGAGTTAATTGAATTTCAGCAATCTCATTTCCAACCCCATCCACCTGGAAAAAATGGAGGCTCCCTTGATCCTGCAATTATGCCTTTCCGTCGGTTTTGCCATTATAATCTCCGCGTTGTGCAGCGTCTGCGAGGCAGCGCTCTACTCCTTGCAGGTGAGCCATATCGAAATCACCGGCCAGAGCCACAGGCGGATCGGCCGGATTCTCATGGAGATGAAGAAGGATATCCACCGGCCCATCACCGCCATTCTCACCCTGAACACCATTGCCAACACGGCAGGCGCCACGCTCTCCGGAGCCGCGGCCGCCGCAGTGTTTGGCACCGACAGCATGGTTTGGTTTTCCGTACTGTTCACCATGGCCATCCTCCTCTTTTCGGAAATACTCCCCAAAACCCTGGGTGTTTCCTACTGCCGGCCACTGGCGGTCTGGATTGCCTACCCCCTCCACTGGATGGTGAAATTATTGACCCCGTTCATCCTGCTAATCCAGGCCATCACCCGTCTTCTCCCGGCCAAGAACGACGGACTCCTGGTCTCGGCCCAGGAAATCCAGGCCCTGGCCAGACAAAGCCATAGATCCGGAGAGATAAGCCTACAAGAGCACCGGGTCATCACCAACATTCTCGAACTGAAGGATAAAACCGTCCGCCAGATCATGACTCCGATCACCGTCACCTTCATGCTCGATGCCGACCTCACCGTAAGCAGGGCAATGCAGGCCAACGAGAAGCTGCTCAATATGCACAGCCGGATTCCGGTTTATGAAAAAAACAGGGATGAGGTCATCGGCATTCTCCTGCGCAAGGATCTGTTCACCTGGGCAACCCAAGGGGCCGAAGAAAAAACCCTGCGGGAGTTCATGCAACCTGTACATTTTGTCCCGGAAACCGGACGCCTGACCACGGTCATGCTCGAATTTTTCGAACACCGCAAACATCTCTTTATGGTGGTTGATGAATACGGCTCGGTCACCGGCGTGGTCAGCCTGGAGGATATCATTGAGGAAATTGTGGGCAGGGAGATCATTGATGAATCAGACCGGGAAAACCGTTAACAGCACATGCTTGCCATACTGAAAGGCAAAAACTGCATCACGAGATGTAACGGCTTTTCACCCCGATAAACGCGATATGTGCGTTAACGAAACTATTTCCTGCCCAAAAAACGCAGAAAATAATTCCCAACTTACTAAAAAATAACCGTCAAATAGAAAAAGAGCAGGGCGATAATCAGGAGATTGATCCCGAGAAAGTTCCGGAAACGGACATGGCCCTCGAAATCATTGAGGCAGAATTGCCAGAGGATATAACAGCCGGCGATGGAACCATTGAGCATGAAAAAGGCGGAAAGGATCTGTACCGGAAAATCCGGGATGGTAAAAAAGAACTTCTCCAGAAACCCGGCTCCGACCTGACGCCCGATGGTTGGGATGAAATCCCCCACCCCAGCGGCAAAATAACCCAGCCGGTAGACAAGCTCCCCGGTGAAGGCCATGGGGATCAGAATCGGGACCATGGGGGAAAACTTGCCGAACAGAGGATCCTCATCGACTCCGAACAACCGGGCGCCTAAGCGGATAATCCCCAGGCTCAAGGCAAAACCGATCAACAGCAACAGACTGAAGAGAACAGCGTCCGGCCAGCCGGAGAACTCGGCAAGCTGGCCGTAGATCTCCTTTTTTCGCAGAAAACGAGCGAGCTGGGAACCGATGAGGAACGGAACGATATACGAGCAGGTGATGTAGCGCCCCTTGTTGCGGATCAGCTCTGAATAGGGATTGCGCAGGAGCAGTTGCGGCGAGTCCCGGTCGCAGAAAGGAAGGCAATGGCCGCAGACCAGGCAATGCAGGTTATTCTGGACATTGTAGGCTCCAAGGTACACCGGGCAACCCCGTTTGCCTTCAAGCCCTTTTTTGCAGGCAAAGGTCTCGCAGCCGCGGCATTTTTCGTGATCCGGCCTGAACTCGGTAATGGAAAGGGTTGCCGCCGCGCCGCTGATGCGGCCCAGAGGACAGAGATGCCTGCACCAGGCCTGTCCGGGAAAAAAAATCGAGAACAGCGCCGCGCCGAAGACAATGGAGAGGACGAAATACGAAGTGCCGACCGGAGACCGGTCAAGTCCGGCAACAACCTCGATCCAGATGATGAGGGCCAGCAGAATAACCGAGGCGTACACCCCATATTTCTGCAGGATTTTCGGAACGCTCAGGGAAAAGCTTATCCCCCGGCGTTGCAGGAAGACGCCAAGCCCCGGGAAAGGGCAGATTCCGCACCACATCCTTCCCACGAAAAACCAGCTCAGCACAATGCTGGGCCAGATCAGACCCCAGGAAAGGAATACCGCGACATTGCTCCGCGCATCCTTGGGACCGAAAAGCCCGGAAACAACCACCAGGGCAAAGAGAATGTCACCGGCGGTCCGCAGATAGGCGTAATGATGCCGGGCGGCGAGAAACCGTCTTATTCCGGGAAACACCCGGAACAGATCCAGTCGCTGCTCGTTTATGGAGATAAGACTCTTAAGGGCGCGGGTCCACCAGGTCACAAAGTTATCCCACCTCTTCCAGTACCACTGGCAGTTGCATCTGCCGCTCCTCCCGTTCGATGGTCAGGGTGACCGCATCCCCGACCTTGTAACGATCCATGGCATTGCGCAAATCGTCGTAGGAAAAAACCTTGTGCTCATCAACGGCGAGAATGACATCCCCGATGACGATCTCCCCGCCAACCCGCCGTGTCCCCCGGAGCCCGGCGGATTCGGCGGAACTGCCCGGCTTGATATTCATGACCAGCACCCCTGCCACCCCAACCCGTCTGGCAATCTGATCATCGGCCACGGCAATGCCAAGACCGGGTCGAATCAGCCGCCCATGCCGGATAATCTCCGGAATCACCTCGGCGACCACGTCCACCGGCACGGCAAAGCCGATGCCGGCGCTGCCGCCTGATGGGCTGTAGATGGCGGTATTCACCCCGATAAGACGTCCGGCGCTGTCGAGGAGAGGGCCTCCAGAGTTGCCGGGGTTGATGGCGGCGTCCGTCTGGATGACCCCCTGAATGGTGCGCCCGGTTGCCGACTGGATCTCACGGCCAAGAGCGCTGACGATGCCGGAGGTAAGGGTCTGATCAAGGCCAAAGGGATTGCCGATGGCGAAAACCTTCTGCCCCACCAGCAGATTATGGGAT
>PHAW01000199.1 GCA_002841785.1 Deltaproteobacteria bacterium HGW-Deltaproteobacteria-3
GCGCTCCAGAACATGCCGGATAAGATCGCCAAGTTTTTTCATCATCCGCTCGTTAAATATGCCTTCACTGTGTCTAGTATCTTATGAACTTATTAATATTAAATTTAGACTTCCGGCACCAAATCTTACAATATCAAAATCAAGTAGTGCTAATTATGAAATTTGGCCGTTACGATTTGAAGTTGACGAAAGAGGTCGGATTTGGGAAATAATTTCTCAATCAATATACACAGGAAAATTTGACTTTGTTCGGGAACTTATTCAGAATGCAATTGACGCTGAGCTATTTTGGGTATTTTTAAATAATGGAACTACTAAACTTCCAATGTCGACAAGATGTTGGTCGATGGATAACTACAAACCATATGTCTTGATTTTGTATTCTGAGTTAGATGGGCGCTTAAAAGTAGTCGATAATGGAATTGGGATGGACAAGGATTCTCTTCAGAATTTCTTGTTTAAAGTATCTTCGTCCGGGTACGGGGAGACGGCAAGATGTGTTTGCGGGGACTTTCCGTCAATCGCAAAATTTGGAATTGGTTTTGTGTCAATTCTTGTCCGTTCAGATGCAATATCAATAAAAACAAAAAAAAGAAATAGCGCGGACAAATATGGAAGGAAAGTAATTGTTAAGTCTGAGTCACTCAATGCATACACAGAAATTTCAGATTCGGCATTTGGAACATCTGTTACATTACATTTGAAAGATAAATTTTTGTTTAGGGAAATTGCTGAATATATAACAAAAAACATACAGCATCCATCCATACCAATACTATTCGTCAATTTAGACCAAATAAAAAAGATAGTGTCTTCGATACACCTTATTTATACCGAAAAATCACAAATTAATAACAATCCAATATTTAAATTATCATCAAATGATGATATCGATATAAGTAATTACTCACCTGAAGAAATAATTGATAGCATATCAAAATTCGATGTATTAATGCAAAAAAATAACATCATGTCGACTGACAACAAGGCATATGTTCACATAAAAAATGAACATATTACTAATAAAAACATTAATGAAATTATGGTATTCTCTTTAGAAGAGAATTTCAGAATTAAAGACATCAAGCATTTACATGAATCAAAAATAGATAATTCTGATTTTTTTCTTATTTTTATACCAGTAAATTTTATTGATTATGATAATGGAATAGAATGGCATTCGTTTCATGGATTTATTGTGTATGGCAAGATGGTACACCCTGTTATCTATCGTATATCTTTGCCGAATTCAGGAGACAATGCAAAATTATTTGAATCTGAGGAATATGACTCCTACACTGAGAAAAGAAATGCCTATTTAAGAAAGCACTCTATGGATTTTGATGATGATGATTACAAATTTGGCTCTAGCGATGAAGAAGATTTTGATGATGAGATCGATGAATCTAGAATTTACTGTAATATTGATAGCATTTACTTCACTAAACCTGAGTACAAAAATAAACCAGTAGACTTTTTCAGCACAGATTGTTCAGCTTTGCACGGAAACCGAATTGGAGATGCATTAATATTTAATGATAAATTCTACAATGAAGTTAACAGGTTTAATTATTGTCGAGAACAGTTAAACTGTAGCATATTTCAAGATGGAATATTGATTCCTGGGAGGACAAATTCCATTGCGCCATTTGGATTCAGTCGATCTATTGTTAACCTTACAGGAAAATCAAGATTTGATCTTAATGTCTCAAGAAATGCAATCAACGAATCCCCAACATTACTGAGTCAATGGTCAAATGATGTTGGTTTTAAAATACAAAAATATGTTATTGAAGAGATATTAAAAACATTTAAATCGTATGGCATTGAATTTTATGATATAAAAAAAGATCTAGTGACTTCTTGTGCAGAAAACAATGATCCGCTTTCTGGATATATGTTTAAGAGACTCCATTCATTGTTACACACTATGCAACGCTCTGTATAATTTAACAATTTTGGCTCTTCAGCAAAATTTGTGGGTACCCGTCAGGGCCGATGGCAGAGTTGACCGATTGAAATCATTCCCTGGGGTCGAAGGGGACGTCCTTGATATTTTCAGTTTTTCCCTTAGACCCCCCCGGACACTTCCCAATTCCCCCCCTGCTCATGCCGTTCTCTGCATCCACAGGATAAAATTCTTACACTATCATTAAAACGTAAGGAGAAACCAGGAGGATGCGATGAATTCGACGGTCACGGCAAAGTATCAAACGACCATCCCCAAGGAATCGAAGGGGACGTCCTTGATATTTTCAGTTTCAGGTAAATAAAGGACGGAGCCCGGTTCTCCCGCAATGCATTGAGCAACAGCCCACACACAAAAAAGCCCCCGACACCTTTCGGCACCGGGGGCTTTTCATAACCAGAAAAAACGCGGTACGAGTTATTCCTTCTCGTCCTCGCTCAAGCCTTTCACAATAACCGCCCCAGCCAAACCAAGCATACCGAGGTTCTTGACCTGATCCATGGCCGGCTTCAGCATCTGAGCCATGATGGTCCGGCGCAGATTGGCCTGCGGCATGGCCTGCGGAATCGAGGTGGCAGTCAGCAGGTGCATGTCTTTTTTGTTGCCGTAATACAGGACATTCGGGCCGATCTTCACCTTGGCGCTTTCCAGCTTGACCGCGCCTTTTTTCACATACTTGGCAACCTCGGAATTGGGATCGGAGAGATCCCCGAATATCCGGGCGCGGGCCAGGCAGGTCTGCACGCAGGCAGGCTCAAGGCCAACGGCAACGCGCTCCACGCAGAAGGTGCATTTGTCGGCCTTGGGATCGCCCTCTTCCTCATTCACGTAGCGGGCATTGTACGGGCAGGCGTCGGCGCAGACACCACAGCCAATGCAGCGCTCCTTGTCGATCTGCACCGTGCCGTTAAATGGGTCCTTCCAGGTGGCGGCTACTTCCATTTTCTTGGTCGCTCCGCTCTTCGCATCGGTAAATGTAACCTCTACCTTGTCCGCCGGACAGACATCCACGCAGGCGGGCTTGTCGCAGTGATTGCACAGGCCGGGATAATAGGTGGAAGCCAAGCCCTGGGGGGTTTTGCTCGGTCCGAGGCGATTTACCCAGTTTCTCCGCCGTTCCCTTTCCGCCGAATCCTTGCCCGTGGGAACCTCCCACTCGGCCCGGCAGGCGATGGAGCAGGCATGGCAGCCCACACATTTCTCAAGATCTATAATCATTCCGTATTGACTCACGGCATACCTCCATAAATCGAATTGGTTAATTTCCCTGCGGTATCATCTCGCCAGTTGTTCCGCATGCCGTTCGCGCCGGTTTCAGGATCAACAACCCGCTTGGTGATCAGGCTCTGGTCGTCGATGCCCTTGCCCACGCCAACGGTCATGGCCGGGTTCTTGGTGCCGTAGCCGTGGGCCATGTACACCGTGTCCTTACGGATACCGGGGGTGACCTTGACCACGCTGCTGGTCTCGGATTTGACCCCGTCCTGATTGACCAGCTCTATGCGGTCGCCATCTTTCAGCCCCATCTTCTTGGCTGATTCGTCGTTGAGCCACACCGGGTTTTCCGGCATCTCGTTCATCAGCCAAACATTGTTCATGGAACGGTTGAAGGTATGCACCGGCGCCCGGCCATACACCAGACGGGCAAAGCCCTTGGGCGGCTCCGGCACCGGAATATAGGTGGGCACTCCGGGGAAACCGGCATCGGCGACATCCTGGCTGAAAAACTTCACCTTCAGCACTGCACCGTAGGGGTCAACGCCTGGCTGCACATGGATGCCGTCCTCCTTAACCAACTGCTCAACGGAGAGATTGGCTCCGGCCAGAATCTTGTTGGTCATTTCCAGCTCGGACTGAACCGGGATATGCTGACCGTAGCCCATGCGCTTGGCCAGCTCGTTGACGATCCACACCGAATCCTTGCGCTCGTGGTCGGCCGAGGTGGGTGAAACCAGAGGCATGCGGGCAGCGATATACTGCTCCTGCTTGCCGGACAGATCCCACTGGACGCCGGTTTTGATCATGTCGTACCGCTCAAGATAGGAAGACTCCGGCAACAGGATATCAGCGTACATGGTGATGTCGGTGGGCATGACATCGCAGACCATGACGAAATCCATCTGCTGGAGCATCTTGATGGTGAGCGGTTGATCGGGAATGGTCTGGATGGGGTTCTGGCCCCAGCCCACATAGCCCTTGATCGCATACGGCTTGCCGGTGACCGCGGTCTCGCGGATCATGTCGGTGGGAGTGCCCGGAGGCGAGAACTGATGCTTCTTGGCCATGTGATGAAGGGCATGCGCCTCGGCGTGCTCCACATTCACCTTGGGCCAGCCGGACTTGCCCACCTTGGGGCCCTTGCCCTTGACAAAACCGCCCTTGACGCCAATGGCGCCAAGCAAACCGGTGAGACAGGCCAGGGCCCGCTCGCGCTGGAAGTCGTTGCCGTGCCAGGTTACGTGGCGGCCCGGATGGATGGAAACATTGGGGGCGTTGGCAGCCAGCATTTCGGCCACTTCCTTGATTTGCTTGGCGGGAACGTCGGAGATCTTGGCGGCCCAATCCAATGTGGCATGGGAGATGCCTGCCTTGAACTTATCAAAACCCTCGCCGTTGGCCTCGACATAGGCCTTGTTGTATTTGCCGGTCTTGATCAGGTGGTTCATGATCGCCAGCAGGAAGGCGGTATCGGTGCCGGGCTTGATCTTGACCCAAGTATGGGCCTTGGCCGCGGAGGCGGAAAAGCGGGGATCGACCACCACCAGCTTGGCCCCGTTTTCAAGGCCCTTAAGATACCGCTTCACATGGGAAACATGAACGTTTTCACCGAAATGGCCGCCCAACAGGAAAATAACCTTGGCGTTGGCCATGTCGACGTTCTCGTCCGGCGCGGTGTCCAGGGTGGCGACGTAGGCCATGTCGCGGACACCGCGGCACTGGAAAAAAGAAGCCTCGGAGTTGTTCGGGGTACCGACCACATGCTCGAAAAAGGTCATGGGGTATTTGGCGGAGGAGCCGTGGGGGAAGATGGCGATGCCGTGGGGACCGTACTTGTCGATAACCGCCTTGAGCTTGGTGGAGCACTCGTCCAGGGCTTCATCCCAGGAGATCCGCTTCCACTCGGGGGCGCCGCGCTTGCCCACATTCTTCATGGGAAACTTCAGACGATCCGGATCATAGAGCAGCTTGACTCCGCCATTGCCGCGGGCGCAGATGCTCACGCCGTTGTCGATGCTCTTGGGGTTGCCTTCAAGCTTCACCAGCTTGCCGTCCCGTACCTTGCCCACCAACTGACAGCGCCAGAAGCACATTTCGCAGACGCCGCCCACCGCGGTCGTGGTATCGGCAAAGCTGCCCGGTGCGGTAAACGGTTTCTTGACAAACGGGGTGCTCGCATTCGCCCTGTTGGCAAAACAGCCGGACATCGCTGCCGTGGCTGCCGCAAGGGATGCGGTCTGGAGAAATTTACGTCTCGTCAGATTCAAAGCCATTTCACATTTCCTCCCTTGTAAAAAAATCAATGAGATTAACTAG
>PHAW01000200.1 GCA_002841785.1 Deltaproteobacteria bacterium HGW-Deltaproteobacteria-3
CTCAGGTCGGTGCCCGCCACCACTTTGGCAATGGCCTCTTTCATCATGCGACCATCTCCTTGCGTTGTTTTTCGAGGATTTCCGCATAGGCCGGATCAATAAAGTTTTTCAGCAACCGCACCCCGGCCGGGGTCATGATGGATTCGGGATGGAATTGCACCCCTTCCACCGGCAGACTCCGGTGCCTGAGTCCCATGAGCTCGCCCTGGTCGGAACGCGCCGTTACCATCAAACACGCAGGAAGATCCGATTCCCGAACCACCAGGGAATGGTAGCGCATGGCCTCAAAGGGATTGGGCAACCCGGTGAACACCCCCAGTCCGTCGTGGCTGATGGGGCTGGTCTTGCCGTGCATGAGCCGCCCGGCCCGCACGGTTTGCCCGCCAAACGCCTCGCCCAGCGACTGATGCCCCAGACAAACCCCCAGCACCGGAATCTTTTCGCTGAAAAAGCGGATCGCCTCGATGGAGATGCCAGCCTGGGCCGGAGAACAGGGGCCGGGCGAGATCAGCAAGCGGTCGGGGGCAAGCGAGGCGATGAAGGAGATATCCACTTCGTCGTTGCGGAAAATCTTCATCTCGGCGCCCATCCCCCCGAGGGTCTGGACGATGTTGTAGGTAAAGGAGTCGTAGTTGTCGATGATAACGATCATATTCTTTCTCGCGTGTTGCCGGGGCTAAGCCGTTGTTCAGAAAAACTGTACCATTGAAATGCAGTGATCGGCATAAGGAGCCGTAACGAAACGAACAAGAGAGCTCCTGTTTCCTAACGGCTCCTAAAATTCTTTTTCCGCCAGCTCCACCGCCCGCCGCAGCCCCATGGATTTATTGATGGTTTCCTGATACTCCAGAGCGGGCACCGAATCGGCGACAATTCCTGCCCCGGCCTGCACCCAGAGATCGTCGCCCTGCATGACAAAGGTCCGGATGGTGATGCAAAAATCCATATTCCCGGAAAAACCGAAATACCCGACGGAACCGGCATAGGGCCCGCGCCGCTCGGGCTCAAGCTCTTCGATGATCTCCATGGCCCGGATCTTCGGGGCGCCGCTCACCGTGCCCGCGGGAAAGCAGGCGCGCAAGACATCGAACTGATCCTTGCCCGGCGCCAAAGTCCCATGCACCCCGGAAACCAGATGCATGACATGGCTGTAGCGCTCGACCACCAGCAGATCGCGGACCTCCACCGAGCCATATTTGGCGACCCGGCCCACATCGTTGCGGCCCAGATCGACCAGCATCAGATGCTCGGCCCGCTCCTTGGGGTCGGCCAGCAGCTCCTGCTCAAGGGCCGTATCCTCTTCCCGGGTTTTGCCGCGCTTTCTCGTCCCGGCAATGGGCCTGAGCTCGATATCGTCCTGCTCAAGGCGGACCAGAATCTCAGGAGACGAACCGATCTGGACCAGATCCCCGAGCTTGAGATAAAAGAGATAGGGGCTGGGATTGATATGGCGCAGGGCGCGGTAGAGCTTGAAGGGGGCGAGTTCTGTTTTGGCATGAAAGCGTTGCGACACAACAACCTGAATGACATCGCCGGCCTGCACATACTCCTTGGCCGCCTCCACCATCTTCTCGAAAGCCTCTTCGCTCATGTTGGAAGTAAAGGCGTGGGGCGCAGTATCCTTCTTGCCGCTGCCGCCGAGATACTCCGTGGGCATGGGCGCCTGCAAACGGACGATGATCTCCTCGATCTCACTCTGCGCCTTTGCATACAAGGCCGGGATATCGCCCGCTCCAGCGGTCTGCACCAGATTGACCACGGTGAGCAGTTGCCGGAGGTTGTCGTAGATCAAAACGGTGCGCGGCACCATGAAAGAGCTGTCCGGAAACTGGGCAAGGGGCGGGTTGCAATCGGGCAGCCGCTCCATGAACCGCACCATGTCGTAGCCCAGAAAGCCGACGGCCCCGCCGAAAAACCGCGGCAGCAGCTCGGGGTCGCAGGCCATCTCGGAGTTGCAAGCGTTGAAGGATTTGAGCAACGTTTGTAGGGCCTCGAGCGGATCGCCCTCCTGCTCCTCCACCGCGCCCTCCCGGGTGATGGTGACCTGGTTCCCGCGGCTGGCAAAGGTGACGATGGGATCAATCCCGATAAAGGAATAGCGCCCCCATTTCTCGCCGCCCTCAAGGCTTTCAAAGAGAAAGGCGTGCGACTCCCCGCCCGCCACCTTGGCAAAGATGGTCAGCGGCGTGTCGAGGTCGGCAACGATTTCCCGATAGATCGGCACCAGTCCGGCATCGGCGGCCAGGTGTGCAAACTCCTGCAAGGAAGGTCGGAACATGATGGATCCTCAACTCATAAAAAAAAGCCATGGAACATTGGCGTCCCATGGCTTTTTGGTTTTTTTTTCACGGCACATCACTCTTCAGTAAGAAACAGGCAGATCCCTGCGCACGTGGAAGAGGCACAACAAGCCAGAGCGGAAGGTCTTGCGCACGGCTTTTTCCCGCAGGGGAAGCCGAACGGGACTGCAGCCGCAACCGGCTCTCTCGTTACTGCGCGGCGCTCAACAACGCATTCACCCGCTTGGTCAAACGGGACACCTTGCGGGAGGCATTCTTTTTATGGATGGAGCCTTTTACCGCTGTTTTCTCGATAACCGGGATCGCCGCCTTCAGCGCTTCCTGGGCCTGATCTCCGGATTTCAGCTCAATGGCCTCAAGGACCTTCTTTACAACACCCTTCATCTTGCTCTTGTTGGAGCGATTGCGAAGCCGTTGCAACTGGTTCTGACGATTTCTTTTCTCGGCGGATTTATGATTAGCCAATTCTCAACTCCTGTTTACTGTATTGTTGATTGATTCAAGACACTCTGCCCACGTCATTTGACGGCTGGCAGGTTTTCTGCCCGGCCGCCGTTCCCGGACAACACCGACAGAAATATGCTGGAAAATTTTGTAAAGATAAATCAATTCCCCCGCCTTGTCAAGCAACAACTGGGGAGCCTCGTTCGAATATCTTTCCGGCGTGCGCGGGAGTCTGCCCGGGAACCCTGTTTCCTTTTTTACAACACCCCAACAGATCCCCCCAATTTTTTTAAAAAAATTCACTCATGCCCCTTGCTTGCTGGACCGCTTTTCGTTTACCTTAAAAACAACACCATTTTTTTCTCTTTTCCACCCCATATTTCTCTTTTTGACGGAACCCGTATCCCGATGCTGGAATTCGCACAATCACTCCGCTGGCAAGACATCTTCGATATCATGATCGTTTCGTTCATCATCTATCGTGTCATGCTGCTGATCCGCGG
>PHAW01000009.1 GCA_002841785.1 Deltaproteobacteria bacterium HGW-Deltaproteobacteria-3
AGCGCTCCAGAACATGCCGGATAAGATCGCCAAGTTTTTTCATCATCCGCTCGTTAAATATGCCTTCACTGTGTCTAGTATCTTATGAACTTATTAATAAAATGCTCCGCATGGCAAAATCAAGGTTGTTGAAAGAAAACGGCAAGGTCCCAGACAATCTTGTTTTCCTTCATGCTGACGCTCTACAACTCCCATTTCAAGAAAACATATTCACAACAATCCTTTCCGAGAATCTGCTCCACTGCCTCGGTGACACAGGCCCCCTCCTCAAGCAATTAAAAACCATCATATCGAAGAATGGCAAAATGTATTTTACAACTCTGGTGAGAGCTGATCGTTTAGCTGACAAGTATCTTGAGGCATTGGCAAACAGCGGTAAATTGGTTTCAAGAACCATATCTGACCATAAAGAAATTTTTGAGCAAATCGACCTATCCGCAAAATACGAAACATCAGGGAACCTCTTGATAATCAAAACAAATAAATAGGAAAATCAGCGAACCAAGCGCTTAACCTGACCGCGAGCACGCCGGCGGCGCTGACGCGGTCAGGCCAGGTGGCGCGGTCAGGTTAGCTCAACGTTGAACGGAAAAAGTTGACACTATATGCATAAAATGATTATTATATGCATATAGGAGGTGATAATATGAGAACAACATTGGATTTGCCTAAAGATTTGCTCGAAGAAGCTATGAAGGCCACCCATTTAGAAACCAAAACGAAGGTCATAATAACGGCCTTAGAGGAATTAATACGAAAAACAAGAATATCTGAACTGAAGCAATTCAAAGGAAAAATTGACTTAGACATTGACCTGAATACCATTCGGGGACGGCAATGCCGATATTAGTCGATACTTCCGTATGGATTGAATATTTCAGGCATGGCAAAAACCTCGAAAGGCTCGATTTCATAATAGACGAGAATCTCGTTGTCACAAACGACCTTATACTCGCTGAATTGATTCCTTTCCTGAAAATACGAAAACAAAACAAAATTATCTCTTTATTGCACAATATCAATAAGTTGCCAATAAACATAAATTGGGAGCAAATAATTGAATTCCAACATAAGTGTTTAAAGAATGGCTTAAATGGCGTAGGAATACCTGACTTAATCATTGCCCAAAATGCAAAACAAAACGGTTGTGAAGTTTACACGTTGGACAATCATTTTCAGCTTATCAAGAACATCGTCAAATTAGAGTTAACTACATGAACGGTAGCGCCGAACAAGGGTATCAGGCTGACAGCGAGAACGGCTTGTGGCCTATCGGGCAAACGTTTAGGCGCTGCAGCTTATACCTCGTTCTGCCTGATCGGTTCACCCAGGATTCACTCAAATCCACATGAAACATCAAAGAACCAAAGATATCCGAGTCTAAAAACTCTTTGCACCCAAAGGGTATAAGTTTCGTTTGAGCAGGCAAGCTGCTCAACTCAGCTTTACACCCAGAGGGTATAAGTTTCGTTTGAGCAGGCAAGCTGCTCAACTCAGCTTTGCACCCAGAGGGTATAAGTTTCGTTTGCACCCTGAAGGGCATAAAATCCGGCAAGCTGCTCAACTCAGCTTTAATTCTCCCCAGCGGTTGTCTCACAAAACTCCCGAATCTCGCCAAGAAAATCCGCACCGTAGCGTTCGAGCTTATGGGCGCCGACGCCGTGGATTCGCAGGAAAGCCTCGTTGTCGGTGGGCATGTGTGCTGCCATCTCCGCCAGGGCGACATCGCTGAAGATAACAAAGGGCGGCACCCCGGCCGCGTCGGCCAAGGCTTTGCGCACCACGCGCAGCCGGGCAAACAGCTCCTGGTTGTACTCCAGATCGCCGACCTTGCGCCGCACCGCCTTGGGCAAGGGAGCAACCTTGGCCCTGGGTTTGGCCATGCTGAGTGTCTGCTCCCCGCGCAGCAGAGGCCGGGCCGCCTCACTCAATTTGAGCACCGAGTAATTGGACACATCCTGTTCCAGATACCCCTGCTGCACCAGATGCCTCAGGATGCTGCCCCAGTACTCCTGGCTTTTGTCCGCGCCGATGCCATAGGTGGAAAGCCGGTCATGCCCCAGTTGCAAAAGCCGCTCTTTTTTTGAGCCGCGCAGCACCTCGATCACATGCCCCACCCCGAATCGCTGATCCACCCGGAAAACGCAGGACAACGCCTTGCGGGCGTCCTCCGTCACATCGACCAGCTCCGGGGGATTGAGGCAGATATCGCAATTGCCGCAATCCTGCTCCAACCGGTCGCCGAAATAGCCGAGCAGGACCTGGCGCCGGCATCCCAAGGCCTCGGCAAAGCCCACCATGGTGTTGAGCTTGTGGAGTTCGATCCGCTTCTGTTCGGCATTATCGCTGTTTTCGATCAGTCCTCGGGCCAGGACGATATCGCCGTAGCCGAACAGGAGCAGGGCTTCGGCCGCCAGCCCGTCGCGGCCGGCGCGGCCTGTTTCCTGGTAATAGCTTTCGAGATTCTTAGGGATATCGTAATGCACCACATAGCGGATATTGGATTTGTCGATGCCCATGCCGAAGGCCACCGTGGCCACGATAATCTGGACATCGTCTTTCAGGAAATCCTCCTGCACCCGCTGGCGCTGCATGGCCGGCAGCCCGGCGTGATAGGAGGCCGCGGAAAACCCGGCCTCCCGCAACTGCTCCGTCACCTTCTCCACCCGCTTGCGGCTCAAGCAGTAGACGATGCCCGCCTCCTCCCGCCGCCCCTGCAAAAAATTGGCGAGCTGCGCAACAGGCTTGTGCTTTTCCAGTACTGTATAGCGGATATTGGGCCGGTCAAAACCGGAAACATAACACTGGTTTGCGCGTAAGCCCAGACGATCAAGGATATCCTTACGGGTGTGGGGCTCAGCCGTGGCGGTGAGGGCGATCAGGGGAATGTCGGGAAAGAGCTTGCGCAACTGGCCGAGCTTGGAGTATTCGGGGCGGAAGTCGTGGCCCCACTGGGAGATGCAGTGCGCTTCATCGATGGCGAACAGGGCGATGGGGATCTCGCGGAGCCGCTCGACAAACCCGTCGCTCATCAACCGCTCCGGCGCGACATAGAGCATATCCAGCTCCTCCCGGTGCAACTGGGCAAGAACCTGGCGCGCCTCCTCGCTCTTGAGGGATGAGTTGTAAAAGGCCGCCCGAACCCCGCAGGCGAGCAAGGCATCCACCTGATCCTTCATCAGGGAGATCAGAGGGGAAATCACGATCCCCACGCCTTTGCGGTGCAGGGCCGGGATCTGATAGCAGAGCGATTTGCCGCCGCCGGTGGGCATCAGGACAAAGGCGTCCTCGCCCCGGATGAGCCCTTCAATGATCTCCTGTTGCGGGGGCCGGAAGGTGTCATAGCCGAATATCTTCTTGAGGCTTTCCAGGGGGGTGCCATGCATGCGATTCAGAGATTCTCTCCTTTATTGTTAATGATCTCTGATCTTACCCGCCATGGCAACCGTCCTGCTACCCTTTATCGACCGTCCCCCAAAAAATTCTGCTTACCATCCGACATATTTCTAAAGATAACCAGTACTGTCCAGTTAGGAAATTGCATACCGGCAAGACACTGTCTCATCGACTAATAAATCCCCCTCAGTCCCCCTTTTTCAAAGGGGGAGGTGAAAGCCCCTCCTGTAAAATAGGAGCATCATATTATTCCCCCCTTTGGAAAGGGGGGGGCGAGGGGGGATTTTAACGTTTTGCTTAATATTGCAATTTTCTTACCGGACAACACTGAAGATAATGGTAACTGCTCAGCAGTGCCGCAGATGCTAGGAAGAGGCCTGCGATGTGTGCTTTTGCACATGAGCAGGCCGATGACAACGCAGATGTGGTGCTGCTGGGCAGTTACAGATAACTCTGCATTACCTGCCGCAACCCCTCCCGGGAAACCTCCTGCCTTGCGAGCGGCCCGTTTTTAAGAACCGCGAACTGCTCCTCAAACAACGGCTTTTCTTTCTTAGAGATCACTCCGAGCGGGATACGCTCCCCGAATTCCAGGGCAATGCGGAGGGCCTGATCATGGTCGGCCGGATCGTGGTCCTCGCCAAGCTCATAACAATGTTCCTTGTACCATTGATAGGTGTTGACCTTGTTGAACGAGACGCAGGGCTGCAGGATATCCACCAGGGATGTGCCCCGATGGCGGATAGCTTGGGCGATGAGGTCGGCGAGATGCTCCGGCAGGCCGGCATAGCCGCGGGCCACAAAAGAGGCGCCCATGGTCACCGCCACGGCCACCGGATTGAAGGGCGGGGCAAAAGCGCCGTGGGGCTGGGCCTTGGTCACGAATCCCTGCTCCGAGGTGGGGCTGGCCTGCCCCTTGGTAAGACCATATACCCGGTTGTCATGGGCCAGGATGGTGAGGTTGAGGTTGCGGCGCAGGGCGGCGAGAAAATGGTTGCCGCCCTCCCCGTACATGCAGCCATCGCCGCTTTCGACGATCACGGTGAGTTCGGGGTTGGCCAGCTTTGCCCCGATTGCCACGGGCAGGCTGCGGCCATGCAACCCGTTAAAAACATTGGCCTTCAAATAATGCGGGGTCTTGGCTGCCTGGCCGATGCCGGAAACCAGCAACACCTGATGGGGCTGAAGTTCGCAGGCGACCAGGGCGTGCTTCAGGGAGTTGAGAATCCCGAAATTGCCGCAGCCGGGGCACCAGGCGGTTTCGTATTTGCCGTATTCCTCGATGGATGTCATGGGCGTTCCTCCACGGCTGCAAGGCGTTCCAGAATATAGCGGGCGGTAAAGGGCAGGCCGTCGTACCGGGCTATCCTTTCAGGGATGGCAAAACCTGTCTCCCGTTGGATGAGCCGGGCAAACTGGCCGGTGGCATTGCCCTCCACGCAGACGATCCTGCCGGCCCCCTGAAGGATGTCGAGAAACTGGTCCGGGACCAGGGGCCACACCTGGGAAAAATGGAGGCTGGCGACCTTCCTCCCCTGCCCGCGCAAAACAGCGGCAGCCTCCTGCACCGGCCCGAGGCTTGAGCCCCAGCAGACGAAAAGAAGATCCGCGCCCTTTTCCCCGCTGGGCGCGGGGGCGACGGCCTCCTGCTTGAGAAGCTCACACTTGCGGAGCCGTTTTTCCACCATACCGATGCGCACTCCGTGGTCTTCGCTGATATGCCCCTCTTCGTCATGCTCGTCGCTGTCCGCCACCACCAACTGCCGTGACATCCCGGGCAACAGGCGGGGCGAGAGACCGCTGTCCGTAAAACGATAACGCTGGTAAGGGATCGCCACGGCATCCGGCTCTACCCCCGCCTTGACCGGAGTGATTGCCGCCAGGTCAAAAGGCGCTATCGGCCGGGACGAATCGGCCAGGAACTGGTCGGTCAGGAGAAAAATCGGTGATTGGGATTGCTCGGCCAGGGCCAAGGCCTTTTGGGTCAGATCAAAACACGCCTCGATGCTGCCAGGGGCAAAGATTGCCCTGGGAAATTCGCCATGCCCGGCATGGAGGACAAATTCCAGATCCGCCTGCTCGGTGCGGGTGGGCATGCCCGTGGCCGGACCGGGCCGCTGGGCCACCACGATGAGCACCGGCGTTTCGGTCATGGCCGCCAGGCTCACCCCCTCGGCCATCAGGGCAAAGCCGCCGCCCGAGGTGGCCACCATGCTGACCGCTCCGGCAAAGGCAGCGCCGATGGCCATGTTGATGGCCGCGATTTCGTCCTCCGCCTGCTCGATTACGCACCCCATGACCTCGGCATGGGTGATCAACTCAAGGACAATGGAGGTGGCAGGGGTCATGGGATAAAAAGCGCAAAACTTAAGGCCGCCGGCCAGAAACTCCGCCGGTCAGGGCAAAGCCATGCTCCGGCACATGGGTTGCGGCCCACTCCCGGCTTTTCTCCATAATCTCCCGGTTTTCCGCCAGGGCTTCCGGATGTTTTTTGCCGAGCATCCCCTCCACCGCCTGATACAGGGCCTCGGAGGGAAGACCCAGGATATTGCCGAGCAGGGCGAGGGCTGCCGTGTTCCAGAGCTGCTCCGGGCCAAGCTCGGCAAAGGGCACCGCAATGACGCCCGGCAGGTCGGGGGCAAAAGAGACATCGGCAACGAGCAGCGCCCGGCCGGTCAATTGCCCCCGATGCAGCGCCACGGTTTCGGCGTTGAGCGCCACCAGGATGTCAATGGACACGCGGGGCGCAAAAAATGGCCCCGCACCCAATCGGATGGCAAAGGTGTTGTGCCCGCCGCGAATCCTCGAATGATAACTCTGGCTGACAAAAACCTCATACCCAGCCCGGACCAGGGCCTTGCTGAGCAACTGGCCTATGGTCACCAAGCCTTGGCCGGCCTCGCCGCCAATAAGCAGATGGATGTCCAGTGACATGATCGTGGCTCCCGGGATTATTTTTTAACTGCTTTATAGCGGGCGTACAGATCGTGGATGCGATGGCGCAACCCGCTGATCTTTTTCGAGTCTTCCTTGGAGAGCCAGCGCGGTTCGCTGACCGCGAAAATGACCTTGGCCAACTCGTCAAGCACGCCCTCGGTGGCCTGACACCACTCATCGGTGCAGATATGCGTCATCTCCTTGGCCTCATCAATATCCTTCGCCACCAGAGTAAGGGATTTCTCAAGATGCTCCAGGAACTCCCGATGCGCACGCAGCATGGTTTCTTCCATTTCAACCTGACGTTTCATGATGTGCCTCCTGTGCTGGATGAAGGTTTATGCCGCGCTGCTCACAGATCCAGCAGCCGGCGGTTGATCTCGATGCCCACCATGGCTCCCTGGCCGGCGGCAATAATGGCCTGGGCCTTGCCCGCCTTGAGGGCGCCCAGGGCAAAGAGATTTTCAACAGAGGTTTCACTGGCAGGATCGGTCGCAAGCTCGCGCCCGTTGCCCTCCCGTGCAAGGGCAAGCCCGGCCAGACAGGAATCGTTCAGGGTGTACTCATAACTGAGCATGGCCACCTGGCAGGCAATCTCCTGCCCGTCTGTCAGCCTCACGCCGCGCAATGCCGCATCGCCCAAAAATTCCTGGGGAATCCCGGCCAGGAAACCAATCCCGTCCTCGGCCAGCAGACCGGCATGATCGGCCGGCAGAACACCGTCCGGCAGGATGAGCATGATATCCGGGGTGAACATCTGGCGCATGGCAAAGGCGAGGCGCATGGCCTCGAGGGAATCGCCGAGGATGACGAGCTTCTTGCCGGTGGTGCGGTAGCCGTCGCAGTCAACGCAGGTAAAAACCGTCCGGCTGAAGAACCTGTTCATCCCCTTGATTTTCGGCAGATGCTCGACAACGCCGGCGGAAACAATGGCATAGGGCGAATGGTACTGGCCCTTTTCGGTGCTGACGATAAAACCCTTCTCGGCTCGAACCGAGGCAACATGCTCTTGCCGGAAATCAGCGCCGAAGGACTTGATCTGTCTGATCCCGATGTCAACGAGCTCTTTGCCGGAGGTGATTTCAAGGCCGAGATAGTTTTCGATGTGCAGGGCATGGCGGGTCCGCCCGCCGCCCTGATCGATGAGGAGAACCTTGCGGTTATAGCGGGCAAGATGGATGGCGGCCTGCAAACCGCCAGGCCCTGCCCCGATGATGATGCAGTCGTAGCTGTTTTCTTGCATGGGCTTTTCCTGGTCCTCCCCCCGGCGGCAGGAAATCGTTTACAAGACGGACAGCGGAAAAGCCCGAGGCCGTGAGACGGCCCAGACTTTTCCGCGAGCAAGGGCTCAAAGGAGCCGATAGGGATAGGCGCGCTTGGTCCATTCGCTGTCGGGAAAAGCAGCGCTCAGCTTTTCGTAGGCCGCCTTCAGCGGCTTGGGATCGTGCGACCGCTTGTAGCTGCAGACGCCCACCAGGAAAACGGCTTCCGGGGCGCTGCCGCTTTTGGCATACCCGTCAACCAATTGCTCAAGGCGGGCCAACGCCTCATCAAACCGATCATTTTCAAAATGATATTTGCCAAGCCCCAGCAGGAGTGAGGGTATCAACTCCTCCGGCCCGAGGAAACCCACGGTCCGGTGATGTTCCTGGGCTTCCGGACTCAAGGTTATCAGGGTAGGCGTCCACTTGACGTTGTACTTCTCCGAATGAGGCTTGCTGTCGGAGAGAAGCCGCAGCGGGATAAAATTTTCTTCGACGAACCGGACAACCTTGCTTTCGGGATACGTAACTGTATCCATCTGTTGGCAGCCGATTCAGTTGGGGTTGAAAAAATCGAGCAGGATAGGCTTGCCCGCCTTCTGGCCCAGACACAGGGCATCGTCCATTTCCGTGCGCCATTGGATTGTTGCCGTCATGGTTGTCCCTCCTCGTGTGGTTAGTGGATAAACACCCCTTTATTGCAGTTTGCTCCAGAACCGCGCCGCGCTACATCTGCTCGATATTTTTCCTGAGCTGGCCGATCTGCAGACCCAACGACACGCATTGCTTGCCGTCCATGCATTGTTGCGCTTCGGAGTCCTCCAGGAAGGTCTTGAGCTCATGCTTGTCCTTCTTGAGATCAACGACCCAGGCCTTGTTGCTCTTGTCGTAATCAACTTTGAGGTCGATGCCGCAGGCGCCGATCTCCGGAAAAACAGCCTTGATCTTCTCACACAGCTCTTCTTTGGTGTGCATGGCGCATCCTCCTGTTGTGTTCTGCTATTCAGACCTCGTATGTTTTAGTATATGTCCTGGAAAACCGGATGTAAAGAGGAGGAGGAAAAGTTGCCCAGGATGCTTGTCCTGTCGGCCTTTGAGGGCAGAGGGGTGTTGTTCGCGCACGAAAATGGGTTGCTGTTCTCTGCGTGAGAAAAACGGGAGGAGAGGAAATTTGGATACCAGGTTGCCGGCCGGGCCTTGCCTTACCGAAGAGCCTGGGCAATCTCCTGCTGCATGGCTTCGATAACCGCGATGGGATCAGCGGCCTTGGAGATGGGGCGGCCCACGACCACCTGGTCGGCGCCGCTTGTGATGGCGCGGCCTGCGGTCATGATCCGGGTCTGGTCGTCGGCCGTGTCCAGCACGTTGGCTCCCGGCCTGATCCCCGGCGTGACCAGCAGCAGCTTTTCGCCAAGCCCGTCGCGCAACCGGGCGGCCTCAAGACCGGAGGAGACCACCCCGTCGCAGCCCAGTTCCAGCGCCCGTTTGGCCCGGAAATAGACCAGATCCTCAATGGACTGGGTCATGCCCATGTTTTTCCTCCAGCGCGGCCCGGATTATCGGGTCGTTGCCGTGCACGGTGGCCAGGCTCACCCCGTGGCTTCTCAGTTGGGCCACGGCCAGCTTGACCGTCTCCGGGATATCGAAAAATTTGAGATCCAGCATCACCTTGTGGCCCCGGTCGACCAGCCAGTCAACGGTCTGGAACCAGTCGGCCATGAAAAGCTGCAGTCCGACCTTGTAAAAACCAAGATGGGATTCGGTTTTTTTCACCAGCTCCCTGGCCTGCTCCGGGGTTTCCACGTCAAGGGCCAGGATGATCCGTTCTTTCAAGGGAATGTCTTTCACGCGCTGCCTTTTTCCTTATGCTAATCTTACTGGATGTCCACCTTAACCCGGCCGCTGACATCGTAGGAATCCTTTTCCATGTCATACGCCATCCCCATGCCGCGGATGTCCAGGTTTTTGTCGGTGATCTGCACCGGGGCCAGAGTCGTGATCTTTCGGGCCTGATCGTCATAGGTGAGGCTGTCGGACTGAATCAGCATGCCTTTTTCGGCCTGCACCTTGACTTCGTTGCGCATGGTGAGAACTTTTTGCTTGCTGTTGTATTCGCCTTCCTGACCGGTGATCACAAACCTGCGTTCGGCGTTCTTGAAAACCTGCGCCTCCACCGTTACGAGCTGCATTCTGTCCTGATCTTCTCCGGAATAAAGCCGCTTGGCCTGGATCTGCCAGTCCCGCACCCCGTTTTTCAATTGGGAAAACACGACCCCCTCCATGCTGAAACCGGCGCCTGCGGTCGCGGCCTTGGGCGCAGCAAGGGTAGCGCCGGAATCCATGCCGCCGCGGGGAGCAAGAACCCGGGTGAACGCGCCGCCCCAAATCGGCCAGGAAAGCACAAGAATCATGGGCAACACCCAGAGGATATTGCGGTAACCGGTCATCATCGCAGATACCTCGCCAACAGCTCTTCCCCCCGTCCTTTGGCCTCGATGATCAGTTCGCACAACTCGCGCACCGCGCCCCTGCCTCCGGCCTGCCTGGTCACATAATGGGCAACCGATTTGACCTCTGCCACGCCATCGGCCACGGTTACCGCCAAACCCACCCGGCTGAGCAGGGGCAGGTCGAGCCAGTCATCCCCCATGTAGGCGACCTGTTGGGGAGCAAGCTTCTGGGCGGCGAGGATCTCGGCAAAGGCCTCGATCTTGTTGCCCACTCCCTGATAGAGGTGGGCCAGTTTCAGATCCTGGGCCCTGCGTTCCACCGCCTCGGAACGACGGGCGGTGATGATGCCCACCTCCACCCCGGCCTCGCGCAGAAGGCGGATGCCGAAGCCGTCCTTGATATTGAAGGATTTCAGCTCCGTGCCGGAATCACCGTAGACGATGGAGCCATCGGTGAGCACCCCGTCCACGTCAAGGAGGAGAAGCCGGATTTCCTTTGCCCGAGGCAGGCAGGCGCGCCAGGCATAGCCGCGCTCGTCCTGGCCACTCCGCGACATGGCCCGCTGGCGCAGCCCTTCGGTGACCTCGCAGTCGGAAGGATACTGGCCGCCGGAAATTCCGCAGGAACAGTTGCCGGTCATGGACCACCCTCCGCGGCCTGGCGCTGGATAAGGGCATGAATCTCCAAAAGATGGGCGAGAAGAGGCTCCACCCCCTTAAGCGGCATGGAATTGGGCCCGTCGCACAGGGCCTTGGAAGGATCGGGATGGATCTCCATGAACAGCCCGTCGATCCCGGCCGCCACCGCCGCCCGGGCCAGGGTCGGGATGAACTCCCGCTGGCCGCCGGAGCTGCCCCCCGCACCGCCGGGCAATTGGACGCTGTGGGTCGCATCGTAGATGACCGGGCAGCCCAAGGAGCGCATCACCGGCAGGGAGCGCATGTCAACGACCAGATTGTTGTAGCCAAAGGTTGTGCCCCGCTCCATGAGCATCAGCCTGTTTTTTGCCACCGCATTGATCTTGTTCACCGCGTGTTGCATGTCCCAGGGTGAGACAAACTGGCCTTTTTTGAGGCTGACCACCTTGCCGCTTTTGGCCGCGGCAACCAGCAGATCGGTCTGCCTGCAGAGAAAGGCGGGAATCTGCAGGACATCCAACACCTCGGCGGCCGGCCCGACCTGGGCCACCTCATGCACATCGGAAACCACCGGCACCCCGAAATCCCGGCGGATACCGGCCAGGATGCGCAGCCCTTCCTCCAGGCCGGGGCCACGGAAGGCTTCGAGCGAGGTCCGGTTGGCCTTGTCAAAGGAGGCCTTGAACATGTAGGAAATGCCCAACCGGGAGCAGATCTCCTGAAGGCCAGCGGCGACCTCGCGGCACAGGTCGGCCGATTCGATGACGCACGGCCCACCGATCAATAAAAAAGGCCGGTTGGGACCGACCTCAAAAAAATCAGGGATACGAACAGGCTCCACCTTTCCTCTCCTTAGATGATGGTTTCGCAAAAGAGCCCTTCGACAGGCTCAGGGCGAACGGACATTATCTCCCTCTATGATCTTCCGTTCGTGCTGAACCTGTCGAAGCACCCATTGAAACAAATTTTGCCTTTTGCGAATCCATTGTTTTTGGGCGGCAAAAAATCGGAAAAACCGCTTTAGAGCCCGGCGTTCGTGAGGGCGGCCTTGATGAAATTCGTGAACAGGGGATGCGGCTTCATGGGGCCGGACTTGAATTCCGGATGGAACTGGCAGCCCAAAAACCACGGATGGTCGGGCAGCTCGACAATCTCCACCAGCTTTTCGTCCGGGGAGGTGCCGCTGATGATGAGCCCATGCTTCACCAGCTCGTCCTTGAAGGCGTTGTTGAATTCGTAACGGTGCCGGTGCCGCTCTTGTATCTCGCTTGTACCATAGGCCGTGTGGGCAAAGGTGCCATCCACCATCTTGCAGGGATAGGCGCCCAGCCGCAGGGTGCCGCCCAGAGCAGTGGACTCGTCACGGATCTGGATCTTGCCGGTGCGGTAATCATACCACTCCTTGATGAAATAGATGACCGGATGCTTGGTGAGCTGGTTGAACTCGGTGCTGTCGGCATCTTTCATGCCGGCGACATTTCTGGCAAATTCGATCACCGCCAACTGCATGCCGAGGCAGATGCCGAAATAGGGGATCTTCTTCTCCCGGGCAAAGGTCACGGCCTGGATCTTGCCCGCCACCCCGCGGCTGCCGAAGCCGCCCGGCACCAATACCCCGTGACACCCGGCCAGCAGGCCGTCGGCGCCCTTGTCTTCAATCTCCTCGGCGCTCACATAGCGGAGCCGCACCTTGGCCTCATTGGCCACACCCCCGTGCACCAAGGCCTCGTGCAGACTCTTGTACGACTCGGTCAGATCGACGTATTTGCCGATGATGCCGATCTCCACCTCGCGTTTCGGATGCTTGACCTTCTCGACCAGCTCCTGCCAGGCGTCCAACCGCGGCGCCCCGGTCCAGATGTTGAGCTTGTTCAGGATGATGTCGTCGAGCCCCTCTGCGTGGAAACAGAGCGGCACTTCGTAGATATTGTCCACGTCGCGGGCCGTGATCACCGCCTCTTTCTCCACGTTGCAGAACAGGGAGATCTTGGCCTTCAGTTCGTTGGAAAGCAGGCTCTCGGTACGACAGAGGAGAATATCCGGCTGGATGCCGATGGCCCGCAGCTCCTTGACGCTGTGCTGGGTGGGCTTGGTCTTCACCTCGCCTGCGGTCTTGATGTAGGGAACCCAGGTAACATGGATGTACAGCGAATTTTCCCGCCCCACATCGGTGCGGAACTGACGGATCGCCTCCAGAAAGGGCAGCCCTTCGATATCGCCGATGGTGCCGCCGATCTCGATGATGGCCACGTCCACCTCGCCTTCAAACTGGAGGATGGCTCTCTTGATCTCATCGGTGACATGCGGGATTACCTGCACTGTGCCGCCCAGATACTCGCCACGCCGTTCCTTGCTGATCACTGAATGATAGATGCGACCGGAGGTGTAGTTGTTGCGCTGGCCCAGAGCCACGGAGGTGTACCGCTCGTAATGGCCAAGATCCAGGTCGGTCTCCGCCCCGTCGTCGGTGACATACACCTCGCCGTGCTGGAAGGGGTTCATGGTGCCGGGGTCCACATTAATGTACGGGTCCAGCTTCTGAAAGGTGATGGACAGCCCGCGGCTCTCAAGCAGGGCGCCGATGGAGGCGGCGGCCAGCCCTTTGCCCAGGGACGAAAGAACGCCGCCGGTGATAAAAATGAACTTGGTGCGATGGGTTTGATTGGTAGTCTTCATAAAATGGCGCCGGTCTCGTAAAATAGGAAAAAACACGGTGGATGGCTTTCAACATGCGCAACACAACCCATCGCCGCAACGCAAGCCAGGGGAAGCGAGGCCTGCGCCGGGATTCCACCAAGCAATCGACAAACAAACAGGGGAACAAGAACCGCAGCCCGACACAACCGGGCCGCACTGCATTCCCATTAAAATACAGTATTGAGCCCTCTTTTGTCCAAGGGAAAATACCCATTCCGGCAAGAGAAATTGCCGAGGGGCCAGGGACAACGCGGGCGCGGGTACGATCTTCCTCTTCCGATGCAATTGCGGCTTGTTGCCCTTGCGCTAAATAAGGTAGTATGGCGGAACATTCATCAATCCCGAGGACACACGTTCTGCCATGTCTTTTTGTCTCTGCACAAAAATCCGCGCCATCCTGGTACCTCTCTGCCTGCTGGCCCTTGCTTTTCCAGGCTGCAGGGAGAGCAAGCCCCCGGAAAAACCCGCCGCGCAAAAAACTGCGCCCCAGCCCGTGCGCCAGCCAGGCTGCCTGGGCTGTCACCCTGAGGTGCGGCTCGATTCCAGCCACGCTCTCGCCTGCACCGAGTGCCACCATGGAAACCCGGAGGGCGCAACCCGGGAGCAGGCCCACGCCGGGCTTATCAGCCAGCCCGCCCATCCGGAGCGGATGCAGAAATCCTGCGGCGCATGCCATGCCAAGCAGGTGGCCGAGACCGCCTCTTCGCTGCACTTCACCGCGCACAACGAGGTGAACCTTGTCCGGTCGGCCTTCGGCGCCAGAGCCCCCCTTGCTTCGCTTACGGAAATCCCGATTCCTGAAACAATCTCCTCCCCGCTCGACCTTGCCGACGACCTGCTGCGCCGCCGCTGCCTGCGCTGCCATGTGTACAGTTCCGGCGACGGCTATCCGGAAACAGTGCGCGGCACCGGCTGCGCCGCCTGCCATCTCCCTTACGGCAACGGCACAATGAGTAGCCACGGTTTCAGCAAGTCGCCGGCGGACAGCCAGTGCCTGCACTGCCATTACGGCAATTTCGTGGGCGCTGACTATCATGGCCGCTTTGAGCACGACTTCAACCAGGAGTACCGCACCCCCTACCGTACGGATGGCAGCGAGAACCGGCCCTATGGGGTCGAGTTCCATCAACTGGCCCCGGACATCCACCAGCAGAAGGGCATGGCCTGCATCGACTGCCACAGCGGAGGCGAGCTCATGGGCGGGCACGGTGGTGCGGGAAAAAAAGAAAAGGCGGTGACCTGCCTCGGTTGCCACGGCTGGCGTAAAGGGCTGCCCCTGCCCATGAACAATCTGCAGATTGAGGCGGACCACCTTGTACTGACCACCCGGCTGACCAACAAGAAACTCGTGGTGCCCCAACTTGTCCATCCGGCCCACAAACAGTATGAAAAAAAAGCGCATTGCACCGTATGCCACAGCCAGTGGTCCTTTAACGACCAGGGGACCCACCTGCTCCGCATCGATAATCCCGATCATCCCGCCTGGTCGCGGCTCGGCGTGCAGGGCAGCCGGGAGGTGGAGGAACAACTGGACAATCCCGCCCCCACAGGGACTTCCCTGCGGGACAAGATCACCGGGACGTCAAGCCCAAGCCTGTGGCTCAAGGGCTACGAGTTGCGCCGCTGGGAAAGCCCCTTGATCGGGGTTGGGCCGGACGGCAAGCTGCACATCTTCCGGCCTGTTCTGGACCTGCATCTCTCCATGGTTGACGCTGACAACACAGTTATTTTCGACAATCTGGGCGTGGAGCCCAGGCAACACCGCTATCTCCCCTACACCCCGCACACCGCTGGCAAGGCCGGAGCATTTTTCACGGAACGGCTCAAACCCAACCTGCCCACAGAGAGACAACCATGATCTGCCCAAAACATATCCGAGCAATTTTTCTCCCTGCCCTTGTTCTCCTCTGCGGGGTAACCTTTTCCGGCTGCACCACCGTGCTCACCAGCACCCCGCCGCCCAAGGCGACACCGCCCCAGCCCAAACCCGCGGCCAAGGCGGGCCGCATTCCCGCCACGCAAAGGCCCTATCAGATAGAGGGCAAGACGTACTATCCGCTGCCCTCGGCCGAAGGATACATCGAAACCGGCACCGCCTCCTGGTACGGCAATCCATTCCACGGCCGCAAAACCTCAAACGGCGAGACCTACAATATGTATGATTGGACCGCAGCCCACAAGACCCTGCCCATGAACACCCGGCTTCTGGTGGAAAACCTCGGCAACGGCCGTTCCACCACGGTGCGGATCAATGACCGCGGACCTTTCGTGGGAAACAGAATCATCGATCTCTCCTACAATGTGGCCAGGGATCTCGGCATCATCAAGGACGGAACCGGCCGGGTCCGGGTCACCGCCTTGGGCGAAGCGGAAACCATCCAACTGGCCGACAACAAGACCGCAGCCCGTTTTCTGCCCCACGAGGATTTCCAGAAGGGTGATTTTTATGTCCAGATCGGCGCCTTCACCGTCCAGGAGAATGCCGACCGCCTGAAGGACAAGATGAACAGGGAGGGAAGAGAAACCGAGACCGTTCGCCATGAACGGGGCGATCAGGTCTTCTACCGCGTTCAGGTCAAGGCAGGCTCAACCTTGACCGCGGCAAAACAGATGGAACAAACCTTGGCGGGCGCGGGCTTCCCCGAATCTTTCGTCGTCGCAAGATAATTCTGCCAGCAGACAATTGCTTGACAGCCGGAGGCCGATCGTTATATCCCATAACCAAGGGACGCTCTCTTGTAGCGATTACGCCGTTCCCACTCTGCCGAGGAGGGCTGTCATGATCTTCAAAGTCTTCAAAAATCAGGAGCTCGCCCGCCTGCATGAGCTGCTGGCCGTCAACATCGTTGTCGGTCCCGTTGCCAAGGGCAACGACCGCAACGGCAAGCCCCTGTATGATTTCGATGTGGTGTACGATTTTAACGAACTCGCCCTTGACTACACCCAGACGGTGCATTCGCCCAAACGCTTTGTCCTGCCCTACCAGGAAACCTTGTCCACTTTTGCCGTAAACCGTAAGGACTGGGAAAAGCATGTGGATTTCAATGTCTACCGCCCCCTGGTTTTCTTCGGCATGCATGCCTGCGACATCAATGCCCTGAACAAGCTGGATCTGGTTTTGGCGCAAAGCACCTACCCAAACCCGTACTACATGGGCAAACGCAAAAACCTCTTCATCATCGGAATCGACTGCAAGCCGGAACCCCAATGTTTCTGCCGCTCCATGGGAACCGACTCCGCCATCCACGGCTTTGATGTTTTCCTCACCGACCTGGGCGGCAAATATTTTGCGGAAATCCTGTCGGCCACGGCCTTTGACTTGCTGGGCCAGATCAGTTGCCAGGATCCGAGCGCCAAGGATCTCGCTCTCTACAAGCAGGCAACCAACGGAAAGAACAAGCACTACACCGCCCAGGTGGAGACCTCGGACCTCACCAAAATCCTCGACCTTGAGTTTGAATCCCCGGCCTGGGACTACTGGGGCGAAAAATGCCTCTCCTGCGGCACCTGCGCCAACGTCTGCCCCACCTGCTACTGCTATGGGGTTGAGGAGCATGTCGATCTCGACCTGCAGCACGCAAGCAAGACCAAGTCCCTGCACTCCTGCAACCTCATCGACTTTGCCAAGGTGGCCGGCGGCCACAACTTCCGGCCCACAAGCGCCAGCCGGTTGAAATACCGCTACTACCACAAGCACCGCGGCTTCGTGGAGGCCTTTGAGGAGTCACTCTGCGTGGGTTGCGGCCGTTGCGGCACAGCCTGCCTTGCCGACATCACCCCCCCCGAAGTCATCGCCAGCGTCCGCGGCAAGGAGTAAACCATGCACAACAAACTCCACTTCATCGACGTTCTCGGCAGAACCACAGGCGCACACCGCAAGCAAGACCCGGACAGCTTCGAGTACACCCTGCCCGCCGAGATCACCAGCATCTACCCGCTCACCGCCAGCGAAAAACTCTACCAGATCCAGATCATCGACCCAGAGCTGCGGAACCGTTTCTCCTTTAAGCCGGGCCAGTTCGTAATGCTGGAGCTGCCGGGCATCGGCGAAGCGCCGTTTTCCATCTCCTCTTCCCCGGTGCGGCGCGGCGACCTCGAACTGTGCATCCGGGCGGTGGGCAATTTCACCAACTTTCTCGCCAAGATGGAGCGGGGCGCCAAGGTGGGGATAACCGGCCCGTTCGGCACCCACTTTCCCCTGGAGAAGATGCAGGGTAACGACATCCTGCTCATCGGCGGGGGGCTGGGCATCGTGCCCCTGCGCTCTCCCCTGCTGGCCGTGCTGGAAAACCGGAGCAGATACGGGAGGGTGGACATCATGTACGGCGCCAAGAGTCCGATGGAGCTGCTCTTCACCTATCAGTACGAAGAATGGCGCCGGTTCGACATCACCCTCGGCATCACGGTGGATAAAGCGGACAAGGGCTGGAAGGGACGCACCGGCCTGATCACCGAACTCCTGCAGGAACGAATCAAACAGACAACCAGCCTGCGCGAAAACACCTATGCCATTGTCTGCGGCCCGCCGGTCATGTTCCATTTCGTTTGCAAGATGCTGACCGAGGCCGGACTGCCCATGCAGAAGATGTTCGTCTCCCTGGAGCGCCGCATGCACTGCGGCCGGGGCAAATGCTGCCGCTGCAACATCGGCTCGACCTATACCTGCCTGGACGGCCCGGTCTTTGACTACTGGTCGGTGATGAACCTCAAGGAGGCGATCTGAGATGAGCGAACAACTCTCCTACCTCGGCGTCCCCCTTGCCCGGCCAAAGGTCGGGTTCTTCGAGCTTTCCTCCTGCGAGGGGTGCCAGTTGCAGCTTTTGAATAACGAGGCCACCCTGCTGGACTTCCTCAACCTGGTGGAGATCGTCAATTTCCGCGAAGGCATGAGCGAACGCGCCGACACCTACGACATCGCCTTTGTCGAGGGCAGCGTCACCCGCAAGGACGAAATCACCCGGCTCACCGAGATCCGCAGAAACGCCAAAATCCTGGTCGCCCTTGGTTCCTGCGCCTGCTTCGGCGGGGTCAATCAGCTCAAAAACCGCTTCCGCGATCTGGAGTGGGTAAAAAAAGAGGTGTACGGCGACTTTCCCATCGAGACCATGGAGGTGCATCCCCTGGCGGACTTTGTCCAGGTGGATCTTTCGATCTTCGGCTGCCCCATAAAAAAAGAAGAAGTCGAAAGAATCGTCACCGATCTGGTGGTGGGCAAGACGGTGCGACATCCGGAATACCCGGTGTGCATGGAGTGCAAGGCCAACGAGAACATCTGCCTGTTCGAGCTCGGCGAGCCCTGCCTCGGCCCGGTCACCCGGGCCGGCTGCGATGCCTGGTGCCCCAGCAACCGCAGAGGGTGCTGGGGCTGCCGCGGCCCGGCGGAAACGGCCAACCTCACAGAGCTGGAAAAGATCATGCACACCTACGGTTTTGACAGCGAGACCATCCTCGACCGGTTGGAATGTTTCGGCGGCTTTGCCTCCTTTGCCGACACCCTCCGCCCCAAAAATATAGCTGAGTTGAGCAGCTTGCCTGCGCAAACGAAACTTATACCCTCTGGGTGCAAAAAAGTCCCGGCCAGGAGGAAAAAACCATGAAGCTCTCCTGCGAGGTCAATGTCCACCACCTGACCCGGGTGGAAGGACACGGCAACATCCAAATCAGCATCAAGAACGGGGTGGTCAAGAAGGCGCAATGGGAGGTGGTGGAAACTCCCCGCTTCTTCGAGGCCATGCTGGTGGGCAAGCACTGGGAGAATGCGCCCTATATCTGCGGGCGGATCTGCGGGATCTGCTCCATCGGCCATACTCTGGCCAGCATCCGGGCGGTGGAAAACGCCTTCGGCATCACCCCCACGACCCAGACCGCGAACCTGCGGCTCCTGCTCAAGCACATGGAAACCCTGCAGAGCCATATCCTGCACCTGTACTTTCTGGCGGCCCCGGATTTCCTCGGCGCGGGCAGCGTGCTGCCCCTGGCCACAACCCACCCGGAGGTGGTGCAGCGCGCCCTGCGCCTCAAGCTGCTGGCCAACGATGCCTGCGACATCATCGGCGGCAGACGGTTGCACCCCACCCGCACCGTGGTGGGCGGCTTCACCATGCTCCCGGAAAAAGGCGAGCTGGAAAAAATCCGCCAGCGGCTGCTGGCCTCGGTTCCCGACCTTCTCGCCTCGGCGGAACTGTTTAAAACCTTTGCCATCCCGGATTTCAGCCGGGAAACGGAATTCGTTTCCCTCAAGGGCGACACCAGCTATCCCTTTATCGGCGGCGGGTTGGTTTCAACCGATGGGGTAGTCAAAAAAGAAGACCAATACCGGGCCATGACCAACGAATACTGCACACAGGGCTTCACCTCCAAGCTGAGCAAACTCTCCCGCCGCTCCTTCGCCGTTGGCGCCCTGGCGCGCCTGAACAACAACTTTCCCTTGCTGCATCCCACGGCGCGGGAGATCTCTGAATTTCTCGGCCTTGTTCCGGTCAACCACAACCCGTACATGGGCAATGTGGCCCAGTTGGTGGAATGTGTTCAGGTGGTTCTTGATTCCATGCGGCTCATCGACACCCTGCTGGGCAGCCCATGGCAGGAGCCTCGCCAGCAGGTACAGGCGAAAAAAGGGGAAGGGGTCGGCGCGGTGGAAGTTCCCAGGGGCATCCTCTACCATTATTATAAATTCGACACGGACGGCAAGGTGATCAAAGCGGATTGCGTTATCCCCACCAGCCAGAATCACGCCAACATCCTGCACGACATCGAGGCGCTGGCTGGCCAGTATGCCAAAACCGGCAAGCAAGACCGGGAGATCGAACTGCTGGCGGAGATGCTGGTCAGGGCGTACGACCCCTGCATCTCCTGTTCGGTCCATTAAGCGTTCCGGTTTCCCGTGCGGCACGGCATCCCTCGCCAAACAACACTGTTTCCAACGCAAAAATTAATTCCAAATTTACCGCAACAGGGTATGATGATCAGTATTTCATAAAGGATTCAATGCATGCCAACTGACAACTCTGCCAACACCAGCGACCAGAACCGCCGGGAAAATTTCCGGATCGATGATCTGCTGGCAACCTCGGTGCAAAAAATCGACAACGGAGTCCTGCCCGTGTCCAGGGTCATTCCCGTGGCCCTTTCCGACTCCGGCAGTCTCGGGGCCGGCCTGAAGCCTTTTCCCCACGAAATCGACCCCTCCTTTGCCCTGATGCTGCTTGAGGCCAACACCAAGCTGGACTTGCTGTTCAAGTTTTACAAGCTGTCACGGTACAACGAGGAGAAAAACCTCAAACCCTCCTTGGCCCAATTACTCCTCCAGGTAAACAGCAAGCTGGACAGCCTCCTCGATTTTCATCTCATCGCCAGACCGCAGGAAACAACCCGGGTTGGAGAGGTCAGCCTCAGTGCGAGCGGCATCAAACTCACCTCCCACGAGACCCTTGCAGCCGGGGACCTCGTGGAGGTTCACATGCTTCTCTCCACGGACCAGCCCTGCTGGGTTGTGGTCGGCGGTTCGGTTGCGCGGGTGCATCCGCTCCCGGAAGGAGGCAACCAGGTGGCCATCCAGTTTACCGCAACAAACGGAGCCATCCAGGAGGCCATCGCCACCTATGCCCTCCGGAAACAAAAAGAACAACTCATGAATCAGCGCTGGCTGGAGCCTTGAGCTTTCCGGTTTTCGGAAAGGATATCCTGATCCGCCCCCACGCCATCAATACCATAGAAATTCCATAGGGAAACAAAGACCAATATGCTCACAATCATCGGCATAGCAGTTGTTTTAGGGTCGGTCATCGCCGGCTACGCCATGGCAAAAGGCAATTTCCACGTCCTTTTCCAACCCGCCGAAGTAGTCATCATCTTCGGCGCCGCCATCGGCAGCCTGATCATTTCCTCGCCGACCAAAGCGCTGAAGGTCATTATCGGGCATCTCGGCGGCATCTTTTCCGATTCCCACATGAACAAGGCGCATTATCTGGAGCTGCTGCTGCTCATGAATGCCGTCTTTTTCATCATGAAGGACCGCGAAGCGGCCGATTTCATCTGCGATACGGTGCGCACCATGCTCAGCGCCAATTACCCGGCCTACGAACTGGACAATCTCATGGAGATCGACCTTGAGGCCAACCAGCATGAGCGGATGCTGCCCGCCCACAGCATCACCCGGATAGGCGATGCCCTGCCGGGCCTGGGCATTGTCGCGGCGGTGCTCGGCATTGTTGTCACCATGGGATATATCAACGAATCCGCCGAGGTTCTCGGCCACCATATCGGCGCGGCTCTGGTCGGCACCTTTTTCGGCGTGCTTGCCTGTTACGGATTTGTCGGGCCCATGGGGACCAAGCTGGAACACCATGCCCATGAGCGCGAGACCTATCTGCGGGTGATCAAGACCTCGCTGCTCGCCGCGTATTCCACCAGCTTTATGGTCCAGTTCGCCGTTGAGGCCGGGCGGCGCGCCATCCCCGGAGACGATCGCCCCTCTTTTATCGAGGTTGAGGAGGCCATCAAGAAGTGGAAGACAAAAGCATAATCATCAAGAAGGTCAAGAAGGTCCAGGGCGGCGGCCACCATGGCGGCAGTTGGAAGGTGGCCTTTGCCGATTTCATGACGGGCATGATGGCTTTTTTCCTTCTCATGTGGCTGGTCAACATGACCACCACGCCGCAAAAGGAAGAGCTCGCCAAGTATTTCCAGGAGTACAGCCTCTTTGCCGAGGGCGGCGCAGGCGGAACCACCCAGATGATCTCCACGGAACAAGCACAACCCGCCGCGCAGATCACCATCACCCAGACCCCGCCGGCCTCGGGAGAAACAGAAGGCGAAGCCAGCCCGGCAGGTTTGGAGCAGCTTAAAAACAAGCTGGAACAGGAGATCGAACAGCGGCTCGCGGACCTTAAGGATCAGGTCCGCATCGAGGTTGTTGAAGGCGGGATCAAGGTGGACATCATGGACAAGGAAGGAAACCCCATGTTCCCTCTCGGCAGCACGACCCTGACCGAAAGCGGCAAAAAAATCCTCAAAGTGCTCTGCGACAACATCAAGAGCACCTCAAGCCGCGTTGAAATCGAAGGACACACCGACGCCGTGAGCTACGCGAACAGAGAATTCGGCAACTGGGAGCTTTCCACGGCCAGGGCCTCGGCCGCCCGGGTCGAAGTGGAAAAAAACGGCATCCCTTCCAGCCGGCTCCGCCGGGTCTCCGGTTATGCCGCCACGGAACCGATTATCAAGGAAAACCCTTTTGACCCCCGTAACCGGAGGATAAGCCTGCGCCTCTATCCGGAAAAACAGAGCAAGACCCCAACCCCGGCCCAGCCGCAGTCTCAGCCGCAGCAGAGTCCTCCGGCCCAGGTCTCTCCCAAATCCGTACCCCAGGTTCATCCGGCGCCAATGCAATAAACACAGCGGCGGAAGCCTCTGGCAAACGAAGCAGCAGTTCAGCAACAGGAGCCGCCGCCCGGCTTTTCCTCAATCGCGCAGCAGGCTTCGCTGCCACGGCCAAGCATGGCATGGAATACCGCCTGGGCGCAACCGACCCCGCTTTGCACCCAGATCACTCCGGCGGGGCAATTCATCATGCAGGCTCCGCACTCCATGCAGGCGTCCTGTTCGCTGATCCGCGCCTTGCCGTGCGCCATGACAAAAACCTCCTGCGGACAGACCGCCAGACACATGCCGCAGCCCATGCAGCCATCCTGCTCCAGCCGCAGGGTGGCAACTCCCCTGAGATACAGTTGCCTTCTCCTCATGGCAGCCTCCTTGCACAGAACAACAGAAGCATCCCGCATAGTGTTGCCGCAACCTGCAGCGGCACGGCAATACGCATTTCCTTTCTCACCCCGGAAAGCGAGGTGTAGGTCGAGGCCCCGGTAAATTCCATGCCGAAAAAGGAGGCAATAGCCGGGATGAGCAGCAACCAGGCCCAGACGGCAAAATCATTGCCCGCGCCCCCTGGGCGGGACAAAAGGACGGCAAGAAATGCCAGGCCGGCCATGAGGCCGGCCACCGCCCCCTTCAGGGAAAACGCCCGACCGGGCAACACCGGCAGCAACAGGGGGGTCAACACCGTCCCGGCAACAATTCCGCTCCCCAAACCTGCCATTGTCCAACCACCATGCTCCCGCACATTCTCCCAGAATGCGGCCGGGCCAAACAGGCCGCTTATCCCGGACAACACAACGGCAAGAGGAAGCGCCCATTTGCAGGCGATGACCAATTCCACCGGGACCAACACCGCCCGCTCCGACAGGGAAAAGGTTTTGCGCCGCATTGCCGGAGTCGCCTGCATCCCGCGGCCGAGAAACTCCGGGAGATGCCTCGCCTGCACCGGCCCGAACACCACGGAAAAACCGCACTGTCGCTTCACCGCATGCGCGGCAATGCCCGGCGCGCCGAGTTGGGGCACAACCAGCCTGCGATGCCCGACCAGTTGAGCAAGCCTGCTCGCCGCCACCTGGACAGATAACGGCGCCGTGCCAAAGGTTCCCTTGCCCGCCGCGCACCAGACATTAATCCCGCTGGTGTCAAGAACCAGAATCCAGGCGTCATGCCCGGCCAAGGCGGTACGCAGATGGTCGAAACTCAATTTGTAATTGGCCGTGACGAGCACGGGTGAATCCTGCCGGGGGGCGCCAACTCCGTACAGGCCCGGCTCAACGGTATAGCGCATCCGCCCGAACCCCAGACGCACCCGAAATGCACCCCAGCGATCCCGCCAGGAAACTCCGGTGGCGACCTGCGGCACCGTACCCACCGGAGTTTCAATCTTTCCGGTCACAAAAGCTTGCTCGGCCATGGCCACTCCTACCCGAGGAGGGATCTTGGGACCTCAGCAGCTTTGCTGACCGCCGGTCAAAACGCTCTCGTTTTCGTCCATATGCCGTACTCCTCATCTATTCATGCACATACTCCCTGTACCCTGTTAGCCCGTAAGATAATCACTCGTCAAGCCTGTTCATGCTTTCTCCGGACTGCCGATTATCTCCGCAGCAATCAGCCGGGCTCCCCAATCCAGGCCGGGAATCAATTAACAGGGACTCAGGCCCGTGGCAATGTAAACAAGCAGTTACCTTCCGCGATGGACGGATAGTCCGCGAAACAAGGAACAATGCACGCTGAGACGGTCCGCACAAAAAAAGCCCGGCCTTTTCAGGTCGGGCTTTTTTTGTGACATATCCTGCTGTTTTTCTAGTGCTTGAAAGAGCGCTGCCCCGTGAACTTCATGGCCACCTGCGGTCTGGCCTCGTTGCAGGCCTGGATGGTCTCGAAATCGCGCATGGAGCCGCCAGCCTGAAGAATGGCGGAAACCCCCTGCCGGATGCCGACATCGGCTCCATCGCGGTACGGGAAAAAGGCGTCGGAGATCATCACCGAGCCGGGCAGCCCCGCCTTGTCCGCCTTGGTCTGTCCGTCGATCTTCTCCTGATCCGCCTTGTTCCGCTTGCCCTGCTCGATCTCCAGCACCAGGTCCGCATAGGGGATACCGAAGGTATCGAAACAGAGCATGTCGGCATACTTGGTATAGGCCTTGTATACGGCAATGTCGGCTACGCCGACCCGGTCCTGCTCGCCGGTGCCGATGCCCACCGTGCAGCCGTCCTTCACATAGATGACCGAGTTGGAAGTCACCCCGTGCTCCACGGCCCAGCCAAAGAGCATGTCGTCGATCTCCCGCTGGGTGGGCTCGCGCTCCACCTTGTATTCCTGGCCCTTTGCGGTGCAGAGCGCGGGTTTGAGATCGGCCAGGGAACGGATGGAGTTCACCGCGGACTGCTGGACAATAAGACCGCCGTCGATCAGGCTTTTGAAATCGACATAGCGGTATTTCTCATACTCGGCGAGCCGGTCGATCCGGCTGATCCGCACCACCCGCAGATTTTTCCGGGCCGCGAGGATCTCCAGGGTGCCCGCCTCGAATTCCGGGGCGCAGACAACCTCCAGGTAGTTCTTGCTCAAAAGTTCGGCGGTTTCCCTGTCGCAGGGCCGGTTGAGAATAACGGCTCCGCCAAAGGCGGCGATGCGGTCGGCCCGGTTGGCCCGGTCGTAGGCACGGGCCAGGGTTTCCCCGCAGGCCGCGCCGCAGGGGTTGTTGTGCTTGAGGATCACCGCGGCCGGACGGTCCATGAGATACTTGATGATGTTCAGGCCGTTGTCGATGTCGGTGAGGTTGATCTTGCCGGGGTGCTTGCCCACCTGGAGCATGTCCTCCACCTTGATTCCGCTTACCAGCCCCTTGCCCGGCTCGATGAACCGGCAGTCGCCCAGCACCAGATTGCCGTTGGCCAGCTCGTAGAGGGCCGCTTCCTGGTCGGGGTTCTCGCCATAGCGCACCCCCCGTTCATCAACGCTCCCATCCTCGGCCACTATCTTCCAGGTTTTCTTCCTGTAGACCAGTTCCTGGTCGCCAAAGGTGATTTTCATCTCCATGGGAAAGTGGTCACCAAGAATGGTGGTGTACATTTTCTTCAGATCTGCCATTGGGTTCACCCCTCCTTCATTTGGTTACGCATATCGTTCAGGCAGCCTGCTGCCTGTCTCCCTGCACTTGAAAAACAGCATCCCAATCCTTGCGGACCGGGTCAAATCCCTTCTTCTGAATGGCGGCGCTCACTTCGGCGAGGCTGCGATTGTCTCCGACCTCGAACTGCTCCGCGCCCGCACTTTCCTGGCCGTATCCGCCCGGGGCGGTGCACGAACCCGCCGAATACCGGGTCGGCCCGAGGCCGATCATGCCGTCGCGGTATCGACCCTCCTCCCTGGTGGAGAGGTACAACCCGACATCCGGGTCAAACATCCGCAGGGCAAAGATCATCTGGCTGAGATTTCTCTCGCTCACCGGCTGCAAAGGCTTAAACTCCCCCTGGGCGGGACGCAGGCGCGGAAAGGAAACAGTGAGCCCGGTCCGCCAGTAATGCTTTCGCAGCCAGGCAAGATGGAGACCAAGGGCAAGCCCTTCCGCCCGCCAGTCGGAAAGGCCGAGCAAGGCGCCTATCCCGACCTCACGCATTCCGGCGGCTGCGACCCTGGCCGGGCTTTCAAGACGATAATCAAAATCAGCCTTTGGCCCACCCAGATGCACCTGCTGATACATATCCCGGTCATAGGTTTCCTGATACACTGCCACCGAGGTAATGCCGGCCCGAAAAAGCCGGGCGTACTCCTCGATGCTCAGGGGCTGCACCTCAATGGACAAGGCGGCGAACCGACCACGCAGCCGCAGGGCCATCTCTTCAAGATAGTCGACCCCGAGTTTGGCCGGAGCCTCTCCGGAAACAAGGAGAAGATGGCTGAACCCGCGCTGGTGCAGGATCATGGCCTCGCTTTCCGCCTCTTCAAAAGTCAACACCCGTCTTTCAATGGTGTTGACTGCCGAAAACCCGCAGTAGGCGCAGCGATTGGCGCAAAAACTCGAAAGATAGAGGGGCGCATACACCTGGATGGTCCGGCCGAAACGCTGGCTGGTGATGATCCCGGAACGTTTGGCCATGGCCCCGAGATGCGGTTCGGCCGCCGGCGACAGCAAGGCGGCAAGGCCGTCCAGACCGGGATGATCGGAATTAAGAGCCCGCAGAACCTCGGCCTCGGTGGCGCGGCCGATGGCCGCCTGCAATGTGGAAAATTCGGGGACAGTAAACATGGCTTAACGCAAAAATCCCAGCCCATCCTCGGGCGAAGAGGCGGCGGCATCCTTGCTCACCGCGCCAAGACCGGCTTCATAAGCGATTCGACCCGCTTCCACCGCCATGGCAAAAGCACGGGCCATCCGCACCGGATCACCGGCCACGGCAATGGCCGTATTGACCAGCACCGCGTCGGCCCCCATCTCCATGGCCTCGGCCACGTGCGAAGGCGCGCCAAGCCCTGCATCAACAATAACCGGCACCTGGGCCTGCGAAATGATGATCTCGACCTGAAACCGGGTCAGCACCCCTTGGTTGGTGCCGATGGGCGAGCCAAGAGGCATGACGGCAACCGCGCCCGCATCCTGCAGACGCAGAGCAAGGATCGGATCGGCGTTCATATAGGGCAAGACCTTGAATCCCTCCTTGACCAATTCTTCGGTGGCCTTCAGGGTTTCGATGGGATCAGGCAGCAGGGTTCGCGGGTCGGGCGTCACCTCGAGCTTGAGCCATTCCCCTCCGCCGGAAGCCCGGGCCAACCTTGCCAGCCGAATCGCCTCGGCGGCATCCCGCGCCCCTGAAGTGTTGGGCAAAAACAGGTAGCGGTCCCGGTCCAGCACGCTCATGATATCATCGGCCGGGTTGTTGAGGTCAATACGGCGCAGAGCCACGGTGACCATTTCACAACCCGAGGCTTCAAGCGCCTCCTTCATGACCTCGGGGGAGGAAAACTTCCCGGTGCCACCAAAAAGCCGTGAGCGAAATTTTCTCCCTGCAATGGTCAACATCTCAACCGCCTCCCACAAACCGTATCAATTCTAAAACCGAGCCATCCTGCAATTCATGGCTCGCGTATTCTTCCCGGGTCAATATCTTTCCGTCACACTCCACCACCACCGAAAGGGGATCCAGGCCGAGCGTGTTGAGACAATCGGTCACCCAGGCCCCGGGGGTAAGTTCCTGTTCTTGTCCGTTACAGAAAACCTTCATTCAGCCGCCTCATTTTCCGCGCCCAACAAGAGGCGGACCACCTGGTTCGCCTGATGGTGCGCGGCAATCCCGACCCGGGCAGCCATAAGCCCCTCTCCCGGCGCCGCAGCGCTTACCTCGTCACCGACCAGATATACCCCTGAATACAACCGTCTGGTCCGAATCGCGTTGTTGTCGCCATAACCGGCAAGCCCGGAGGCACAGACATAAAAAACCCCGGGGAGATGCTGCAGAACAGCCCTTAATCCCGCCGCCTTCATGGCCGGATCGTCGAAACACTCCACCAGGGCGTGGACATTTTTGAACAACACGCCGATATCATCTTCAATAAGCCGCTGGTCAATAACGGTCACACCGACGTGGGGATTGACCCGCTGCAGGATATCCCGCAGCGCCGCTGTTTTCTTCTGACCGACCTGATCCACAAAATACTGCTGCCGATTGAGGTTGGTGGGCTCCACCACATCATAGTCGGCAAGCAGGAGAGCACCGATGCCCATGCGCGCCAAAGCTATGGCCACCACCGAGCCAAGGCCTCCCAGCCCCATGATCCCGACCATCTTCCCCTGGAGGAGTCTCTGCACGCCAGGGCTGTGCCGGGCATAGAGAAGATGCTGCATCTCTTCCGCGGATGGCGTCTTGCCCCGCTTCCACAGCCAGCATTGATCGCCGTCGGACAACACGGTCTGCAGCGTGGCCGGATAGCCGTTCACCAGCAGGATATCGACGTCATCCCCCTGCGCCCGGACCAAATCGGCAAGGGTCATTCCCGCCTGAAAGGAAACCTCGTTTTCATTAACCAGCAGCATGGCCTGACGCCCTTATGATCAACCCTTACAAAAGGGATAATACTAACCGACAGACACCAACGATGGTATACTTTTTTATCTCGTCCCACCTTCCGCGCCGGCCGGAAAGCCCGGCGCACCGCTGTTGCCGGCCCGGGTGCCGACATATTCGGCAAGCTCAAAAATCCTGGCGCTGTATGCGTGCTCATTATCATGCCAGGCTAAAATCCGGAGCAACTCGCCATAAAACCCGGAAAACTCTCCATCAACAACGCAGGAATGGTCGCTCCCTCGCAAATCCACACTCACCAACGGCTCTCGGCTGACGGCGAGAATGTTTTTCAGGGCTCCCTGTCCGCCATTTTCCAACACGCGGAGCAATCCTTCCTTGTCTTCCCGGCGCTTCACCTTCACCACGAAATCGACCGCATGCACGACCGGCGTCGGCACCCGCAGAGCCAGGCCGTCAATTTTTCCGCGCAAAGCAGGGAACATCGTGCCGATCTGGGCGATGGCGCTGGTGGACGTCGGGATGATGCTTTGTGTGGCCGCACGTCTCCGGCGCAGATCAGGATAGGGAGCATCCAGCAAACTCTGCTCCTTGGTGTAGGAATGGAGAAAAGTCACCATCCCCCACTCAATGACAAATGCTTCATCCAATATCTTTACCAGTGGCGCAAGGCTGTTCGCCGTGCAGCTTCCCCCGCAGACAACCCGATGTCGCAGCGGGTCAAAGCCCTCATGATTCACCCCCATGCACACGGTGATGTCGGCATTCCCGGCCGATCCCGCCACGATTACCCTGTCGGCCCCTGATTCCAGATGAACCTGCCCTCTCTCCGCATGCCTGCCGGTGCATTCAATGACAAGATCGATCCCCAGATCACCCCAGCGCAGCTTGGCTGGATCTTCCTGCTGGAAATACGACACCCGTTGTCCGGCAATAATAAGCGCACTCTCTCCGTCCGCCTCGACCGGACAAGGGCATCTGCCGTATATGCTGTCATACTGAAACAGGTGCGCGCTCTGGGCCGCGCTGCCCAGGGTATTGATGGCGACAAGAGCGAGCGTCTCACTGTTTTTCAACAGAATATGGCGGGCAAGCTGACGACCGATACGCCCGAAACCATTTATCGCTACTCTCACCGTCATGATTGACTCTGCATCCTCCACGCGGACATTGTGCCCGAGGCATAAAAAAAGATCCGAAGTTACCGCTTGTTAATAAAGCAGTAACTCCGGATGCGAAAGTTTTTTTCACAAAAAAAGGTTATTGCTGCCCAGGCTCAAGACTTTTTGCCCTGCCCGTCAAAAACTTCCAGCCCTTGTCCACATCTTTCTGGGCCAGTTCCATCAACTCGTCAAACATCCCGGGATTGGTGAGCTTCAAGGCCCTGTACCTGTTTTCATTCATGGCATAGTCACTGAAAGGAATTGCCGGGGCTTTCGAGTCAATGGTCAGCGGATTTCCACCCGCCTCCTCAATCTGCGGATTATAGCGATACAGAGGCCAGTGCCCGCACTCCACCGCTTTTTTCTGCTGCTCAAGCCCCTTCGCCATGTTGATCCCATGGTTTATGCAATGCGAGTATGCGATGATCAACGACGGGCCGTTATACGCCTCCGCCTCGTTGAACGCCTTGACCACCTGGGCAGGATTGGCCCCCATGGCCACCTTGGCCACAAAGACATTACCGTAAGTGGCAAAGATCATGCCGATATCCTTTTTGGCCATCCGTTTGCCGCCGGCGGCGAACTGGGCCGTAGCTGCACGAGGGGTGGACTTTGACATCTGGCCGCCGGTGTTGGAATAGACCTCGGTATCCATCACCAGAACGTTGACGTTTTCACCCGAGGCCAGGACATGATCAAGGCCGCCGTAGCCGATATCATAGGCCCAGCCGTCGCCACCGAAGATCCAAACCGATTTTTTGACCAGGAAGTCGGCCACATGCAGCAATTGCTGGGACTTGCTGAAAGTGCTGCCTTCCAGTATTTTTTTCAATTCAGCCACTCGCCCGCGTTGGACCTCAATCTCAACCTGACTGCTCTGGGAAGCGTTGAGCAACTCATCCACCATGGCCTGGCTAACAACCCCATCAATCACCCCATCCGCTAAGAGTTCAGCGGCCTGGGAGGCCATTTTGTTGACGGTCTGGCGCATACCGAGGCCGAACTCGGCATTGTCTTCAAACAGGGAGTTGGCCCAAGTCGGCCCCCGGCCATCATCCCGCTTGCAATAGGGAGTGGTGGGCAGGTTACCGCCGTAAATGGAGGAGCAGCCGGTGGCATTGGCGATCATCATCCGGTCGCCGAAGAGCTGGGTGGCCAGTTTGATGTACGGCGTCTCGCCGCAGCCCACACAGGCGCCTGGATATTCAAACAGGGGGCGGAGCAACTGGCTGCCCTTAATGGTGGCCGGCTTGACCTCGTTATAGTCAAGCTCCGGCAGGGTGAGGAAAAAGGCGTAATTGCCTGATTCCCGCTGGCGGATCTCTTCGTTATTAACAGCCATGGCCAAGGCCCGATCCTCGGTCTTTTTGCCGTCCGCATCCTTCTTGCGGGCCGGACAGACGGAGACACAATGACTACAACCGTTGCAATCCTCGGTGGACACAGAGATGACAAATTTACGGCCCTCGAACTCTTTGCCCACGGCGTCGGCACTTTGCAGGGTGTCCGGCGCACCGGCCAGGGCATCCTTGGTAACGATTTTCATGCGGATGGAGGCGTGGGGGCAGACCAATGAGCACTGACCACACTGAATGCAGGTGTTCGCATCCCACAAGGGCACTTCCACAGCGATATTCCGTTTCTCATACTGGGTGGTGGCGGTGGGCCAGGTGCCGTCACAGGGCATCTGGGAAACCTTGATGGTGTTACCCTTGCCCTCGATCATCTTTGCCGTCACCTCTTTGACAAAGGCAGGCGCATTGGCCGGTACGGTTGGCGGCAGTTCGTAGCCGGTGATTGCGCTTGGCACAGCAACGGCAACGATATTGTTCACCGCTGCGTCCACGGCGTCATAGTTCATCTTGACCACCTTTTCACCTTTGTTGCCGTAGGTCTTCTTGATGGCGGTCTTGATGGAGCTGATAGCCTCTTCCTTGGTGATGATGTCGGAAATCAGAAAAAAGGCAGTCTGCATGATCATATTGATACGGGCGCCAAGACCGAGGGCCGCGGCAAGGCTCAGGGCATCGATGATGTAAAATTTCAGTTTCTTGTCGATCATCTGCTTTTGAACCTTGGCCGGCAGGTGATTCCAGACCTCATCCTTGCTGAAGGAGGTGGTGAGCAGAAAGGTGCCGTTTTCTTCGATGTTGGCCAGCATATCGTACTGGTCAAGAAAGGTGAACTTATGGCAGGCGATGAAACTGGCCTTGTTGATAAGATAGGGAGCCATGATCTTGTTCTTGCCGAAACGCAGGTGGCTGGTGGTGATGGACCCTGATTTTTTGGAATCGTAGACAAAATAGCCCTGGGCGTTGTTGTCGGTCTCGGTGCCGATGATCTTGATGCTGTTCTTATTGGCGCCCACGGTGCCGTCCGCCCCTAGGCCGTAGAACATGGCCCGGTGGACATCCTTGCCTTCGATATCGTAGGTCTTGTCGTAGTCGAGGCTGGTAAAAGCCACATCGTCTTCAGGCCCCACGCAGAAATGGTTCTTGGGGTCTTTTGCACCCATATTGTCAAACACTGCCTTGACCATGGCCGGAGTAAACTCGGCGGAGCCCAAACCATAACGGCCACCGAGGACGATTGGCGCTTTTGACAGCACCCCTGCGTCCTGGGCCTCGCCGACAACGGTGCGGACATCCTGATACAGCGGCTCGCCGGCCGCGCCATTCTCCTTGGTCCGGTCGAGCACGGTGATGCGCTTCACACTGTCCGGCAGGGCACCGATAAGACCGCTTGCGCTGAAGGGCCTGAAGAGCCTTACTACGACAAGGCCGACTTTTTGTCCCTGGGCTATGAGATATTCCACCGTGGCGCGCACCGTCTCGGCTCCGGAAGCCATAACAACAATGATATCCTCGGCATCAGGGGCGCCGAAATAATCAAAAAGATGGTATTTGCGGCCGGTGAGTTGGGCGAATTTGTTCATGGTCTCTTGGACAATGTCCGGGACTGCTTCATAGAATTTGTTCACTGTTTCGCGGCCGGTGAAATTAACATCCGGGTTCTGGGCCGTGCCTCGCATCATCGGTCGATCCGGGGAAAGACCACGCTTACGGTGGACGATAATCAGCTCTTCGTCGATCATGCTCCGCATGTCATCTTCAGAAAGCTGCTCGATTTTCTGGATTTCATGGGAGGTGCGGAAGCCATCAAAGAAATGCATGAAGGGGATGCGTGACTTGAGCGTTGACTGGGTGGCGATGAGCGCCATGTCCTGGGCTTCCTGGACATTCTGAGCGCCGAGCATGGCCCAGCCGGTCTGCCGGGCTGCCATGATATCGCTGTGATCTCCGAAGATAGACAATCCCTGATAGGCCAGGGCGCGGGCGGAGATATGAAAAACCGTTGGGGTCAACTCGCCGGCAAGCTTGTTCATATTGGGCAAAAGAAGCATCAAACCCTGGGATGCAGAGAAAGTGGTGCACAGGGAGCCGGTGGTGAGGGAGCCGTGCAAAGCACCCGCCACCCCGGCTTCGGACTGCATCTGGCTTACGGTGGGAACCGAGCCCCAGATGTTCTTCTGCCTGGCATTGGCCTTGGTGTCGGACTCTGCCGCCATGGAGGTTGACGGGGTGATGGGGTAGATGGTGATAATTTCGCTGGTGGCGTAAGCCACATGGGTGCACGCCTGGTTGCCGTCAATGGTGACCATTTTTCGGGACATGTTTCTGTTTCTCCTGTTGTTATTGTTTCAATTCGGTTTCTAAAAAAAATCGTTTTTGCCTGTCTTTCAGTTCAAACGCTGGCGGCTAACGCCGCGACAATCTTCTTGGGCAATTTGCCCAATGAATCGAACTGCGGTTCAAACATCTTTTTCAAAACTCCTGTTGTCGTGGCGGAACCATTTCCGCCGTATACTTTTTTCTCGTCAATAGTCGGCATATGGGTCATCAGGGGACACACGCCACATGCTTTACGCTTGGTCATGTCGTGGGTCAGGGCGATGATCTCCTTCAAGGCTCCTTCTTCGCCGGCATAGATCATCTCCCTGCCGATCTTGTCTGCAAGCCCGGTTCTTTCAATTACCGCCATCACTTCCCCCTTGACCCGGCACATGGCAAAACCAATCCCGGCCCGACGAACCCTGTCCACCAGCAGGGACAAAGCGTCTTCCCCCGAAGCATCGATGTCATTGATACCGTCAGCGACCAGAAGGATGAATTTCAGCTCAGGATTGGCGGTGCGAATCCGGAACACCTGTTCGTCCAGATAACTGGCATTGGCAAAAAAAAGTGTCCCGTCAAAACGAATCACCGCGATATGACTGCACACCCGGAGTCCGTGATCGATGGCGCATCCCAATACGCCTTCATTACTCATCGCCAGGGTCGACACATTGGGATGCATCCTTCGATACAAAAACACCGCCACGGAAAGACAAACGCCCAGCAGAATTCCCTTGTCCAGATGCGGGGCAAAAACAAGAGTGGCGCAAAAACTGGCCACGGCGATTATCCCATCCGCCTTCTGCGCCTTCCAGGCATGAGCAAACCCTTTCACCTGCACAAGGCTGATAACCGCCATCATAATGACTGCGGCGAGAACTGCCTGGGGCAGGTGATACAAAAGGGGAGTCAGAAACAGCAAGGTCACGGTAACGACAATTGCACTGAAAACATTCGCCAATCCTGTCTTGCCGCCGGCCTGCAGATTCACCGCTGATCTCGAGAACGAGCCTGACACAGGATAGGAACCGCTGATGGAACCGAGGATGTTGGCCAGTCCCTGCCCTATCAATTCCTGATTGGCATCAAGCTTTTGCCCTGTTTTCGCGGCGATGGCCCTGGCGATGGAAATTGCCTCCATAAAACCGAGCAGGGAAATAATCGCGGCATAGGAAAAAAGCTGCGAAAATACCTGGAGGTTTAATTCCGGAAAGCGCAGGGAAGGAATACCTTGGGGGATATTGCCAACCACCGCACCTCCGCCGGTGAGAACCAAACGATTTTCCGGCAAAGCATTATTGCCTGCCTTGATCCGCCATGTCCGACCATCTTCTTTCATTTCCGGCGGGGTCTCCCCCTTCCGGTAATAAACAACCCCATCTTTCGTTTGAACAGCGCTGAGTTGCATGGATCGCAAGGCTGATCTGTCGGCCTGGATCTTTCCCTTGGCCTCATCAAGCATGAGGCTATGCACCGCCTTATTGTGCTGCATTTCCAAAAGCGCCAACGGGTCAAAACCGGTCTTGTTTTTGGCCGCATTGATTTCGCCGATCACCGTCGAACGCTGTTCGCTATAAATCCTTATTTTTTCCACGCCATGATTGAACTCTTTCACCAGCCCCTGAATTTCCTGCGAGCGTAAATCCTCAAGCGAGACGGTCTGGTGGCGCTCAAAGCCGGTGAACCAGGAAATCAGGGTGGTGATCACAACTGCGGCCAGAATTGCCGGTGCTTTCGGGTACGCTCTTTTCAAGCCCACCATGACGGCAATGGCCAGGACGGCCATGCCGAATGTCGGCCAGTGGATGTATTGCATGCCCCTCTGCAGCACAAGAAAAATGGTTTCGTAGTGGTATCCCGCCTTGTCGACCTCAACCCCGAATATTTTCGACAACTGCGAAGAAGCTATAATAATGGCGGCAGCATTGGTAAACCCGCTGACCACCGGATGGGAGAGAAAATTGACCACGAGTCCGAGCCGGAAGACGCCAAGACAGAACTGAAAGAGGCCAACAATAAAGGCCAGCATGATGGCGTAGGCGATAAACTGCTCACTGCCCGCAGTGGCAATGGACTCAAGAGACGCTGCGGTCACCAGGGAAACCACCGCCACAGGACCTGTGGCGAGTTGCCTGCTCGACCCGAAAAAAGCCGCCACCATCGGCGGGAGAAAGGAAGCATACAAACCGTAATACGCCGGCAGGCCTGCGAGCTGGGCATAGGCCATGGACTGAGGAATCAGCACCAGTGCCACGGTAATGCCGGCCACCGCATCCGCCTTGAATTTTTCCTTGTCGTACTCCCTGAGCCAGGGCAGAAACGGAAACAATTTTAGAAGCAAAAGAAAAATCTCCCTTGTGTATCCACGATTAAGCAAACTGTTCCACTATGCCGTCGCGACTAGGCTTTGCCTTTTTTAAGCTCTGCCGACTTTTTCATCAGACTTTCACGGGTTTTCGCCCTGAACTTTTCCAACTCCCCTGCGACCTCAGGATATTTAATCGATAGAATTTCACAGGCGAGATAGGCTGCATTCTTTGCGCCATCAATCGCCACGGTTGCCACAGGAACCCCCGGAGGCATCTGCACCGTGGCGTACAGCGCGTCAACTCCGTGCAGAGCCCCTGATGCCAGAGGAACCCCGATAACCGGCAAAGTGGTGTGGGCGGCAATGACCCCGGCCAAATGCGCCGCCATTCCGGCTCCGGCAATAATCACCTCAAGGCCGCGCTCTCTTGCCGTACCGGCATATTCCGCTGTTTTATCCGGAAGACGATGTGCGGAACTGATATCCATCTCATAGGGAATGCCCATTTCCGCAAGCACCGCTCCTGCCTTTTCCATAACCGGAAGATCAGAGTCGCTGCCCATCAGAATTCCAACAAGTGGTTTGCTTTGCATTGTTCTCTCCTTTGTTCGGATTTTTTTCGGTGCGCTGGCGCACCACCATTTTCAGATCTGAAAACCTGTATTATTTTCCCTGCCCCACAGACTCATGGGGCAATCTTTATATCTCTTAAGGTGGCGATAACCCTCAACAACGCTCTGGCTGCTTTTTCCGGCCCGGACGCTTCATACCCTGGAATGCCAAGCCGAGTCCGCAACTGACCGACCTTTACTCCGGACTCGAATGCCGCCTCAAAAACCTTCCCGGCCAAATCTTCATGCGACTCTTTATATTGTGGCGGGCCAAAGATATTGGCAAAATACGAATGAACCAGACCGGTTGATGTCGTCGTTCCCTTGGCCATTACCGCCCCTTCCCGGAAAACGTTCAGCGCCTGGGCAGGGCTGGTAAATTGCTCAAGAATCGGATGCTCCGGGTCGACCTCTTCATAATTGTTGGCGTACAACAGGTAATCCAGAGGATACCCTTTCAGAACATCTTCAATGGTCGCCACCGGCAGCACGACACGGGCGTTGACCTTCTGCGGACTCATGATGATGGCCCTGTCAATCTGCCCGAAAGCATAGCCTTGCTGCAGGTCATCCAACCGGATAAATGCGCCGATTTCCGTGCCGTAGGCAATAAGCCGTCCTGCCTCATCAATCTCGATCGAACCCATGTCATCGGCGACAATCCGCATTTCCCGAATAAACGTTTCCCCGAGAATCCGGAATGCTTCCAGCGTTTCCGATTTTCCAGCAGCCGTATCCCCGATAAGCAGGATGTTAGCCTCTATACCGGTTTTGACAAAACCGCCTTTGAGGGAAATATGCACCATGGCCCCATGAAAAGGCAGGCGCCCGCGCTTCATCATGATCACATTGTGAAGGGTCAGGGTCATTTTTTTGAGATAGCCGAAATAGCCGAACCGATCTTCAAGCGGCACAGCTGCGACCAGCAAGTTATGCCCGGCATCATCGAAAAATACCGTTGGCAGATCACCGAATTGAACCATTTGTTCAGGAGGAGCGCCAAAAACATATACTGCATCGGGACCGGCACAAATCTGCTCGTCCGTGGCCAACTCAAAGAGGTTTGCGACAGAGGAGCCCAGCCCCATAAATTGGTGGTGAAAGTATATAAAAACAACGAGCGATCCGACCTGCGCCGGATAACAGAGGAAATCCTCCGGCGCTAAAACCAGGTCACTCAGCGGGTTGACCTCTGTCCGCTGGAATTGTCCGGTGCGCTTGTTTGTCGGGGGATCGATAATCAGGGGAGGAGCAATCCATATCTGACGGATAAACGGTATTTCACCCAATATTTTCTCATACGGTGTCGGCAGGCCGGAAACTTTTGCCACAGCAATAATGCCGACCTTGCATCCAGCCGCAACATGTCGATATACCCGAGGATGACTGCCTGTGATATTCTCGCAAATATTGCGATACAACGAGCGAACTTGATGCGCCAAGGAGACAAGCGTCTCATTAAAAGCACGGTGGGGACGCTGATCCATGCAGTTTGGCCCGGGCTCGGAATACAGCACCATATAACGATCAAAGGATCGCCAATAATCGTACAGTTTCTCCACGAATTCATGAAAAGCCTGCTGCCGCAGCGGGTCAGACAAGAAAGCCGCCGAGGGGAGCAGAGAAACTACCTGCGCCACCGGATGTTCGCTCAGTGCTTTCAGGATATTGATGAACAGTCTCTTATCCCTGTCACTCTCGAGACATAAGCCCAATTCCGACAACAGCGGTGATTCGTCGCAACGGAGATCAGCTATGTACTGGTTGAGCAACTCGTCGAATACTTCACTGTGAATGAGCTCTCTTTGCGACTCGCAGATCTTGCCGTCCGTGCTGATGATAATTTGCTTCCCTTGCCTGTGGATTTTTTTTGCCGCCATAATGAGTCGCTCCGACCAACTGCTTGAATACAAAAAAAAAGGCCGAAGAATCCTTAAAAAGGATGCATCGACCTTCATTCCAAGAACCGCACTCAACCCTTGAGTCGGCTGGACAAAATATCAGATATGTTTCAGGCAAAAAAAAACGCACAATATCAGAAACAAGTCAGATATCGTACGGTCCTTTCTTGGCAGGTGCTTTTGACACCCCCCAAGTCTCAACCTATGTAAGCAAGAACTTACCTTGTGATGCCCAGGAAGTCAACGGAAAAATCCGCTCATTTCTCCGAAGACAGAAAAGAGCTTTCAAGACAGGTCCGGGGCCGAATTAAGAGTGAATAAAATTATTCTCTCGCCGGTCACAGTACTAATATCCGTGTGCAAACTTTTGACCTTTTTGCCTACAATGCCTTCTATGACGGCCTCTAGCAAAGGACGCCCTTTTTCAAGCAAGGTACACCGCACCTGTTTAATCAATTCTCGCCCGTTGGTAACATCGGCAGCACCTGCCAGCTGGTACTCCGCCTTAGTCAATACCCCTTTCAGACGCACAAGAACCATGTCATCGACAATATACGTTTTGGTTTCAAGAGGTCCGCGCCCCATATATTCCTTTTCAAATCTGATGATCGCATCGCTGATCTCCGCCTCGATCATACCCGTACTCTTCATTTTCCTTTCCTCTCTTGCCTGCCCGAAAACTCACCAGTCAAAACAGTATACCCCCCGATACTTCAAACCTGTAGTGGAGTACAATGTGCGGGACAAAAAAAAGCTGGCCTGAACAATCCGTTCAAACCAGCTTTGCGTTTCACACTAAGGATGAATGTATTAATTATCCTCTTTTACCTCTTTCACCGCACCATAATTCACCAGCTCAAGGATAGCCATCTCGGCTGCATCACCGAGGCGATTGCCGGTTCTGATGATCCTGGTATATCCGCCGTTACGGGTCATATACTCATCTTTCAGGACATCAAACAATTTGGCCACGACTTTCTTGTCCTGCATAAAAGATAAAGCTTGGCGGCGGGCATGGAGATCGCCACGCTTTGCCAAGGTAATCATCTGATCAGCCACCTTGCGCACTTCCTTGGCCTTGGGGGTGGTGGTAATAATTCTCTCATGCTCGATCAGAGAGGTAACCATATTGCGCACCATGGCTTGACGGCTCTTCCCGGATTTATGACTGCTCTTCAGACACTTTGTCTGACACGACAGGAGGCTCCCAGCCTTCTAATTTCATGCCCAGCGAAAGTTCCATCTCAGACAGCAACTGCTTGATCTCATTGAGAGATTTACGACCAAAGTTTTTGGTCTTCAGCATTTCCGCCTCGGATTTCTGCACCAGCTCGCCGATATAACGGATATCCGCATTACGGAGGCAATTTGCTGAACGGACGGAAAGCTCAAGATCCTCCACGCTGCGATAGAGGTTCTCATTGACAGGAGACCGATTGTCAACGCGTGCATCATCAATGGCTGGCTCAACAGATTCTTCATCAAAAGCGATAAAGACCTGCAACTGTTCCTTCATTATTTTTGCTGCATAGGCCAAGGCATCCTCGGGCCGTACACTGCCATCGGTGGTAATTTCCAAAGTCAGCTTATCGTAATCGGTCTGCTGACCAACACGGGCCTGGCTGACAAGGGACTTCACGTTGACAATGGGCGTAAAAATAGCATCGATGGGAATTACCCCGATCACTTGCTCTTCGGGCTTGTTTTTCTCGGCAGGGACATATCCTTTGCCCCATTTCACCTCAAATTCAGCCTTAAAAACACCCTCGCCGGTGATGGTGCAAATCTCCTTATCGGGATTCATAATCTCCACCTTGCCCCCGGAGAGAATATCCCCGGCCGTAACCGTGCCCAACTTGTTCTTTTCAATCCGGACGACCTGAGAGCCGGGAGTATTAAGTTTCAATCGCACTTCTTTGAGATTAAGGATGATCTGGGTAACGTCTTCCTTAACCCCTGGAATTGTTGACAACTCATGAAGAGCGCCATCGATTTTCACCGATGTAATAGCCGCCCCCTGGATGGAAGACAAAAGTATCCTCCGCAGGGAATTCCCGATAGTCGTGGCAAAACCCCGCTCTAAAGGCTGACAGATAAATTTGCCGAAACTTTTTGTATGGCTGTCCTGGTCTACTTCCAGTCTTTCAGGAATGATAAGCTCATGCCAATTTCTGTAAAACGGATCAGACGCAAGTGTCATGGTTTCTATTGCTCCACGGTTGGCTAATTATTTGGAGTAAAGCTCTACAATCAACTGCTCCTGAATCGGCATGGTGATTTCCTGCCGAACCGGCAATGCTTTCACAGTTCCCTTGTAGTTATCCTTATCAAGCTCCAACCAGCTTGGCACACCCCGGCGCACAACGGCTTCAAGGCTCTCATTGATGGCACCGACCTTGCGGCTTTTTTCCTTCAAGGTAATGACGTCATTCACAGAAACCCGGAAGGAAGGAATGTTCACCTTCATTATCGAGCCTGCTTTCCAGGAGCATCAACAGGTTTTCACCGGTAACTCCCTTGATCCGCTCGGCAATCTCAAAGTATTTGCGGAACTGGCCTTCCAGCATGCCATAGATCCGACGGACCTTTTGCTTTTCCCGCAACTGAATGGCATAGTCGGAAACCTTGCGCATACGGGCCTGCCCATGCTGCCCTGGGGCAAAAGAACGCCTTTCAAAGGCGCACTTGTCCGAATAACATCTGTCGCCTTTCAAAAACAACTTGAGTTTTTCCCGCCGACACTGCCGGCATTCCGCGCCTCTATATCTGGCCAATTTGGACCTCCACTCAATCTCACTCAATCATACTTTAATTATCAAACACCCTGCAACCCGCCTGCTTTGCTACACCCTTCTTCTCTTGGGTGGCTTGCAGCCATTATGCGGCACTGGGGTCACATCACGGATAACGCTGACATCAAATCCATTGGTCTGCAAAGCCCGGATAGCAGATTCACGTCCAGGGCCAGGCCCATTGACCCTAACCTCAACCTTGCGCATCCCATGTTCCTGGGCTTTTTTCGCCGCGGCATCAACCGTATTCTGCGCAGCAAAAGGAGTGCTTTTCCGTGACCCCTTGAACCCCAGACAACCGGCACTGGACCAGGAGATCACATTCCCCTGCCTGTCCGCAAAAGTAACCAAGGTGTTGTTAAAGGTGGAGTGGATAAAACAGATCCCCTCGGGTACGTTTTTCTTTTCCTTGCGTTTCGGACGACTCGCTTTCGGACTAGCCATTATAACTCCTATAAACAATCCAGAATGATTATTTAATCTCTACTTTTTACTTTTAATCGCTGACCGCCTCGGCCCTTTTCTGGTCCGGGCATTGGTCTTGGTGCGTTGTCCCCGACAGGGGAGCCCCTTGCGGTGACGGATCCCGCGATAGCATCCCGCATCGGTCAGCCTCTTGACATCCATGGCCACTTCCCGACGACGGTCGCCTTCGACAACGAACTGATCATCCATGATTTTTCTGATGTTGGTAACATCACTTTCCGACAAATCATCGCTGTTCGTTGTGTGCGGCAAACCAACCATATCAAGGATTTTACGGGCAGAGGTTCTGCCAATTCCATGGATGTAGGTTAATGCAATATCCATGTGCTTATTTCTTGGTAAATCAACACCAGCTAAACGTGCCAAGGCATGCCTCCCTTGTTAGTCAAAATAAATGAAAAAATTATCCCTGCCGCTGTTTGTGCTTTTTTATCTTGCATGAAACACGCAAGACGCCTTTCCGTTTGAACACCCGGCAGTCACTACAAATTTTCTTCACAGAAGATCTTACTTTCATTACGCAACCCTTTTGTTATGCGGCAAAGAATCTACTACTTCTTCTTTGCCCTGAATGTCACTCTTCCCCGTGTGAGATCATAAGGAGATAACTCAACAGTGACACGATCTCCCGGGAGAATCTTAATAAAATGCATCCTCATCTTTCCGGAAATATGGGCTAAAATCCGATGGCCATTATCGAGCTCGACCCGGAACATTGCATTGGGGAGCGGCTCTACGATGGTCCCTTCAACCTGAATAGCTTCTTCTTTGGACATAAACCCCTTATTTCCTACAAAACACTTCTTTCCGCCGATATCCACACATGCAATATTCAGGCAGACAGAAAGCAGAGGATATTACCTTATTTATTTTTTTTTGCCTTATATTTTTTCATAAAGACAAAAATAGCTACCCGGAAAATTCGCTCAGAATGAGGGGCGCACCTTCTGTTACCGCAATCGAATGCTCAAAATGCGCAGAGACTTTCCTGTCCCTGGTCACAACAGTCCAACCGTCTCGCAACACATCAACCGCATGGGTGCCGAGATTTACCATGGGTTCTATGGCCAGCACCATGCCGGGCATGATCTTGGGTGTACGTTCGGCTCGGACATAATTTGGAATTTCCGGCGCCTCATGGAGCTGGCTCCCAATGCCATGACCGACAAACTGGCGGACCACGGAAAAACCGTGCTTTTCAACATGCTCCTGCACGGCCTGCGATATATCATTTATGCGATTCCCAGGGATTGCCTGAGAAATCCCCTTATACAGGGCTGCACGCGTAACCTCAAGCAAGGACCGACGTTCCGAAGCCACCTGCCCCACAGGAATGCTGACTGCGGCATCCCCGTAATAGCCCTTATATTTCACGCCAAAATCTATGCTTACAACATCGCCATCCCGGACAATCACCTTCTTGGATGGAATCCCATGCACAACCTGTTCGTTGATGGAGACACATAAACTGCCAGGAAAGCCGCGATATCCTTTAAAGGCTGGCTCAGCGCCATTATCACGACAATACTTCTCCGCCAAGTCATCCAGATACAAGGTGGTGCAGCCAACCTCAATCTTCTCAGCAAGCAGGGCCAAGGTCCGTGCAACAATCTGGTTCGCCTCCTGCAACAACGCAATCTCTCGAGGCGACTTCAGTATAATTGCCATGTTCCCATCACAAAACGCTATGAACGCCCCTTAAAGCCACCTGATTTCATGAAACCATCATAATTACGCATAACCGTATGGGACTCGATCTGCGCTATTGTATCAATCGCCACGCCAACGACAATCAGCAGAGCGGTGCCCCCGAAATAAAAAGGCACATGCAGCTTGTTAATCATACGCAGCACCGATCACCGTCATCCGCACCACAATCTTATCGATAAAATCGGAGGTTTTCTTTCCTGGTCTGATTCCCGGCACAAAACCGCCATGTTTTTTCAGGTTTTCCGCGATATCAACCGGGTTAAATGTAACCGCTGTATAGAAAAAACAGAAAAAGACGATAAAACCAACAAAAAGCAAGGTGTGCGGCAGGCTTCCCCAGCTCATGGTGGCACTCACCTTCTGTACCCAATCAACCTGGATAAACTGACCGATGGTGGCGGGAAACATCATGATCGACGAGGCAAAAATCGGAGGAATAACCCCGGACATATTAATTTTAAGGGGAAGGTGTGATTGCTGCCCCCCGTACATCTGCCGTCCGACCATCCGCTTCGCATACTGAATGGGAATCCGCCGCTGCGCCGTCTCAAAAAAGATGACAAAAGCGATTACCGCGCCAATCATGGCCAACAAAACAGGGAGCATGATATAGGCAATTTCACCAGCGCTGGCCATCTTGAAGGTGTTCACCAGCGCGGCAGGCATACTCGCCACAATACCCGCGAAGATTATCATGGAAATGCCGTTTCCGATCCCCCGTTCGGTAATCTGCTCCCCAAGCCACATGATGAACGCGGTGCCGGAAGTCAAGGTCAGCATCGTCATCAAACGGAAATGCCAGCCGGAGACAATAACCACCATCTCCCCTGTTCCGGGCGCAGTCATGCTTTCCAGGCCGATGCTGATGAACAATCCTTGAATCAAGCTTAAAACAACCGTGGCGTAACGTGTATACTGGGTAATCTTACGGCGTCCGGCCTCACCCTCTTTTGAAAGGGCTTCAAGATGGGGGACAACCACGGTCAACAATTGAAAAATGATCGAGGCGCTGATGTAAGGCATGATGCCGAGGGCGAAAATGGAGAAATTTTCCAAGGCACCGCCGGAAAACATGTTGAACATGTCGAACAGGGAACCAGCGCTTTTTTGAAAAAATTGGCTGACCGCCTCGCCATTGATGCCTGGAGTCGGGATCTGCACCCCAGCTCTGTACACGGCAAGCATTATGACAGTGAATAAAATCCGGCGCCTTAATTCCGGGATGTTCGCAGCATTCTGAACCCCAGCGCGCATCGAGTTATTCCTCAATGCTTCAATCTTCTGGCGCGCAGAACCACTCACCTTATCGACGGCAAGGGTAAGAGCATGTTTCAATTCACCGTTTCCGAGGATTTTCACGAGATCGTCACTCTTAGATACAAGGCCGGCAGCAATCAGGGCCGCTCGGTCAATCCGGGTGTCGACGGCAAACCGCTCAAGATCCTGCACATTCACTATGGCGTACACTTTCTTGAAGATATTGTTAAAGCCGCGCTTTGGCAATCGGCGCTGGAGAGGCATCTGACCGCCTTCGAAACCCAGCTTGATGCCTCCGCCGGAACGGGCCTTATGTCCCTTATGACCACGGGTTGCTGTCTTGCCATGACCTGAGCCAAGACCACGGCCCACTCTTTTTCTCGGCTTTCTCGAACCTGGCTGCGGCGACAAATTGCTTAACGTCAACATAAATTAATCCTCCACCTCAACCAGATGTTCGACTTTTTTAATCATCCCCCGAATTTCAGGGGTATCCTGCCGGATTACGGTTTTATTCATCTTGGTCAGCCCCAGGCCGATCAACGTCGCACGTATTTTTTCAGTGCTCCCGATCTTGCTTTTTTTCAGGGTCACTTTGAGCTGATTTCATGCTGTTTTCAGCACACAATTACCGCTGGCTCGATCCTTCCCGGACAATGACATTCACTGGGGCGGAAGGAACAGTTCAGGCAGAAATTTCCTCGACGGATTTTCCACGACTCGCCGCGATCTGTTGAGGAGTCCGGAGCCGGTGCAAACCGTCCATGGTGGCCTTAACAAGATTATGGGGATTATGCGAGCCGATACACTTGGTCAGGATGTTATGCACCCCGGCAGCTTCCAGCACAGCGCGAACAGCACCACCGGCAATAACCCCGGTACCCTCAACTGCGGGTTTCAACATTACATTCCCTGCGCCGAATTTCCCAAAAACCTCATGCGGGATACTCAGATCGGTTATGGAAACACGTTTCATATCCTTACGCGCCTGTTCGACCCCTTTCCTGATCGCCTCGGGCACCTGATTGGCTTTACCAAGACCGCAACCGACCTTTCCTTTTCCATCACCCACAACAACGATGGCGCTGAAGCTGAAACGACGTCCACCTTTCACT